>DASWTB010000281.1:0-4442 GCA_036402315.1 Pseudoduganella sp.
AAGCCCTGGAACCAAGGTTACTGCATTGCCCAGGCAGGAGCATGACCTGCCTCAACAAAATAATAGCAGGATTAAATCAGTGGCATAGATAGCGCAACGTGCGCCAGCGCACCAAAAGAAACAAAATTATTCCAATGGGAAGCACTGGCGCGATAGGACTTAGTTCCGCGTCATCATTTGCCGATGCAGAAGCGCGAGAAGATCACACCCAGCAGATCGTCGGAGGAAAACTCGCCGGTGATGGTGGAGAGCTGCACTTGCGCCAGGCGCAGTTCTTCTGCGAACAGGTCCAGCGACTGGTCGGTTTGCGCGGCGTGCTGGCCGGCGTAGTCGAGATGGCGGGATGCGTTGCGCAATGCGATCAGGTGGCGTTCACGCGCGAGGTAAAGCGACTCGCCGGTCTGCTGCCAGCCGGCGATGCGCAGCAGTTCTGCACGCAGCAGGTCGATGCCAGTCTTCTCATTGGCCGACAGGTAGATGTGCGTTGCATCCGGCATCTCGTCGACCGATGGCTTATGGCCGGACAGATCGATCTTGTTCCAGATGCGCAGCACCGGCACGCCTTGCGGGAAGTTGGCGACGATGGTTTCGTCATGGCGCGTCGGACCGTGGTCGGCATCCAGCAGATGCAGGATGACGTCGGCCTTGCCCACTTCGCCCCAAGTGCGTTCGATGCCGATACGCTCCACCACGTCCACCGCTTCATCGTGGCCGCGAATGCCGGCGGTGTCGATGATGTTGAGCGGGATGCCTTCGATCTGGATGGTTTCGCTGACCTTGTCGCGCGTGGTGCCGGCGATTGGCGTGACGATGGCGACTTCGGCGCCGGCCAGTGCGTTCAGGAGTGAGGACTTGCCCACGTTCGGCTGGCCTACCAGCACCACGTTCAAGCCTTCACGCAGCAGCGCGCCTTGCGAGGCTTGCTTGAACACCTGGTCGAGCGCTTCGACGATACCTTTCAACTGGCCGCGTGCGTCGGATTTTTCGAGGAAGTCGATTTCTTCTTCCGGGAAGTCGAGCGTGGCTTCCACCAGCATGCGCAGGTGGGTGACGCGCTCCACCAGGGCGTGGATGGTTTGCGAGAAGGCGCCGCTCAGCGAGGCGGAGGCGGACTTGGCGGCCGCTTCGGTGGAAGCGTCGATCAGGTCGGCCACGGCTTCGGCTTGCGCCAGGTCCAGCTTGTCGTTCAGGTAGGCGCGGCGGGTGAACTCGCCCGGCTCGGCCAGGCGCAGGCCGCTTTCGGCGCCGGCTTCCAGCACGCGTTGCAGGAGCATCTGCAGCACGATCGGGCCGCCGTGGCCTTGCAGCTCGATCACGTCTTCGCCGGTGTACGAGTGCGGGGCCTTGAACCAGATCGCAATGCCCTGGTCGATCACGGTGCCGTCGGCTTGCGTGAAGGGGATGTAGGTGGCGTGGCGCGGCTTGAGCTCCGTGCCTTTGAACAGGGCTTGCGCCAGTGGCCGCAGGTTCTTGCCGGACGCGCGCACGACGCCGATGCCGCCGCGGCCGGGGGCCGTGGCGATTGCTGCGATGGGGGAGGAATCTAGGTTCATGGTTTGCTGATTTTATTCTTTAAACCGGTAAACCGGTGTCTGACCCGCAGGGTCAGACACCGTCTGTGCGTCGGCCACTGGCTTCGGCGTACTGGTGTCTGACCCTGCGGGTCAGACATCGCCCTACCGGTTTTCAAAAAAAAGCCCGCGTCTGGCGCGGGCTTTTTAAAATTACTTGGCTACGCCAACCTCTAACTTCTTGGTAATCACCCACTGCTGCGCAATCGACAGCAGGTTGTTCACCACCCAGTACAGCACCAGGCCGGATGGGAAGAAGAAGAACATGACCGAGAAGGCGATCGGCATGAACATCATCATCTTCGCCTGCACCGGATCCGCAGGCTGCGGATTCAGCTTGGTGGTGATGTACATCGAAATCGCGTACAGGATCGGCAAGATCGCCCATGGATCGTGCTGGGTCAGGTCGGTGATCCACAGCGCCCATGGAGCGCCGCGCATTTCAACCGACGCGTTCAGCACCCAGTACAGGGCGATAAACACCGGCATCTGCACCAGGATAGGCAAGCAGCCGCCGAGAGGATTGATCTTCTCGGTTTTGTACAGCTCCATCATGGCCTGGTTCATCTTCTGCGGATCGCCTTTGTAGCGCTCGCGGATCGCGGTCATCTTCGGCGTCACGGTCTTCATCTTCGCCATCGAGCGGTAGGAAGCGGCGGACAGTGGGAAGAACAGCAGCTTGATCGCCACGGTGAAGACGATGATGGTCCAGCCCCAGTTGCCAACCACGGAGTGGATGGCGGCCATTGCGGCCCACATTGGGCGCGCCACGATTGCCAGCCAGCCGTAGTCCTTGACCAGGTCCAGGCCTTCGGTGACCTGCTTCAGGGTGTCGGTGTCTTGCGGGCCGGAGTACAGGCGGGCATTGTTGGTCACGGTGGCGCCTGGCGCCAGGGTGCCCAGCGGCTGCACTACGCCGATCGAATACAGGTTCTCGCCCGGTTCTTTTTTGGTGTAGATGTCGCGTGGCAGCTTATCCTGTGGGATGAAGGCGGACACGAAGAAGTGCTGCGAGATCGCAACCCAGCCATCTTTGGCTTGCTTTGCCTGGTCGACCGGTTTGAAATGATCTGGCTGCGCTTCAGCATCCTTTTCGATCTTCTTAAACTCGTACTTCTTGTACTGGCTTTCCGAAGTGTAGAACGTCGGAGCGATGAACGATGGGTTCATCCAGCCGGCGCCTTCCGGCGGAGTGCCGTCATGCTTCAGCTGCAGGTAGAGCTGCGGTGCCAGCGGCGCGGCGCTGGTGTTGGTGACGGTGTGCTGCACGTCCACCACGTAGTCGCCCTTCTTGAAGGTGAAGGTCTTGGTCAGCTTGACGCCGCCCTGCTCCGCTTCCAGTACCAGTTTCACTTGGTTGGCGTCGTTCAGCATGCGTGGGCCTGGTTGGGCCACGAATGCAGTCTGGTGGTTAGGCAGGTTAGGCGCGTTTACCAGGCCGGTTTCGCCCAGGTAGGTGTGCTTGCCGTTCTCGCTGAACAGCACTTCGGTCTTCTGGCCGCCCTTTGGCTTGCAGAACTCGAACAGGCCAAAGCAGCCACCCAGCCAGCCCGGATCGCCGGCTTCCTTGTGCTTGAGCAGTTCCAGGCGCTTGATGGTGCCGCCCAGGGTGTCGATGTCGACGCGCATGACGTCGGTGGTGATGGTCACCACTTCGGTCTTGACCGGTGCAGCAACCGCGGCGCCGTTCACCGCAGCGGCGGCGCCGGCAGCAGCGGCAGGAGCAGGCGTGCCGGCGGCAGTCGCGGAGGCCGAAGCCACGGCGGCTGGCTTGACAGGAGCCGGAGCAAACATGGACGGCTTGCCGGTCGAGATCATCCAGTTATTCCACAGGATAACCAGCGAGACCGCGAAGACGATCCACAGGATTGAGCGTTTATTGATATCCATTCGGTTCTTCAGGAGTGGTTGAAGTGCTTGGGCGGCACGGGATCGACCCCGCCCGCGTTCCAGGGATGGCAGCGGCATACCCGGCGCAATGCCAGGTAACTGCCTTGAGCCGCACCATGCTCGCGCACAGCTTCGAGCGCGTAGTTGGAGCAGCTAGGGTAAAAACGGCAACTCGGTGCACCCATCAGCGGACGGATGACCCATTGGTAAAAGCGCAGCAGGATGGTCAGCAGCGTCTTCATTTTGCCGGCCTGGCCTTGCTGGCTTGTGCAAAAAGGCGCGTCAGTTCCTGGCGCAGTTCCGCCTTCAGCCTGGCGGTGGTGGCCGGGCCGTCCTTGCTATTGACGGGGCGCGACAGGCGCACCACGCAATCAATGCAGGGAAGGCTGGTGGTGCGGAACAGTTCGCGCGTGACGCGCTTGATGGTGTTGCGGGTAACCGCGCGTGGTGCAAAGCGTTTGGCAACGACAATGCCCAGCCGCGCATTAGGCAGCTGGTTCTGGCGGGTATAGAGCACGAAGTGCGCGCTCTTCTGCGTTGGCCGCAAACTAAAAACGGATGAAAATTCATCCGTTTTTATGATGCGCCGAGCGCGAGCGAAGTCGTGTCTGCCTTGGCCTGTCGAGCTGTTAGGACAGCTTTCCACGCGATCAGCTAACAAGCGTGCTTAAACTACAGCCAGACGCTTGCGGCCTTTTGCACGACGTGCGTTCAGGACTTGACGGCCACCACGGGTAGCCATACGGGCGCGGAAGCCGTGGGTGCGCTTGCGACGCACAACGGAAGGTTGGTAAGTACGTTTCATGTTGGTCTCGCTAAAAATTACAAAATCGGGACGGACGGTGTCCCTAAAAATGTTGGTGCCAATGACATTTCGCGCACTGCGCCAATCTCACTGCCCGCTAAATCCGCGCGTCGTATCTGAAAAAATCACGGACTACGGGCGGGGAACCCAGAATTATCAGGATTTTTCGGTTCAGT
>DASWTB010000282.1:0-1830 GCA_036402315.1 Pseudoduganella sp.
GCTGAACCCCGCCGTGGTGCCGATGCTCGATCTCGACCAGCACGTCGGCGTCACCACCGCCTACCATTCGGATGAACCGTTCGAATTCAAGCGTGAATATATAGAGGAATTGCGGGCGCTGGCCGTGGCGCGCATTACGCGCCCGGAACGCTATTTCCTGCTGGCCTGCACCGGCGACGAGGTATTGGACTACCGCGACATGGTGGCCCACTACGCCGGCGCCCGGCAAAAGGTGGTGCCGGGCAGCGACCACGCCATCAGCGAATACGCCGGCTATCTGGACGAAGTCCTGGCATTTTGCGGCATCACGGGCGAGGTTCGATGAAAGGACAATCGCTGCGCCAGGCTAACTGGCACGGTCACGTGCTCGCGACAAATGCCCCGCACCCTTACCGCCACTGGCTGGCTGGCGGCGGCTCGCTGACCAACAAGCTCAAAGCGCACAGCAGCGCCTTCCGCGTGCAATTGCTGCACCAGGACACGGCGATCTGCCTGGCCGACGAAGCCAATGCCATCGGCTACCACCGTCCCGGCCGCGTGTGGGAGAGGGAGGTCTTGCTGCGGTGTGATAATACGCCTGTCGTCTTCGCCCACACCGTGGTGCCGATGTCGGCGGATGCCTCGGACTGGCCGCTGTTCAGCGCCTTGGGCGAACGCTCGCTCGGCAGTACGCTGTTCGGCGACCCGCGCGTGCGGCGCGGGGAACTGGCTTTCGCGCGCTTGCGCGCCACGCATCCGCTGGCCCGGCGGGCCCGCGCCGCCCTGGCGGCCCAGGGCGCGGCCGTCCCGCAGGACGCTTTATTGTATGCACGGCGCTGCCTGTACCAGCGCCGCGAAGGAACTTTGCTTGTGACCGAGGTCTTCCTGCCCGCGGTGCTCAAGCTCCACAGGAACAATGTGAAATGAATGTATTTTTTGAAGAATCCGGCGATTTCAAGGTAGGCAGCGTGCTGTCGCAGGCGGGCGAGGCCTACCAGGTTGAAATGGCGAGCGGCAAGCGCAACAAGGTGAAAGCCAAGGATGTGATGCTGCAGTTCGACAAACCGTCGCCGGCCGAGCTGATGGAACAGGCCAAGGCCATCGCCGCCGACGTCGACCTGGACTTCCTGTGGGAAGTGGCGGGGGAAGAGGAATTCGGTTTCGCCGAACTGGGCGCCGAGTACTTCGGCCACGCGCCGCAACCGGCGGAAGCGGCCGGCCTGATCCTGAGCCTGCATTCCGCGCCGATCTATTTCCACAAGAAGGGGCGCGGCCGCTACAAGAAAGCGCCGGAACAGACCCTGAAGGCGGCGCTGGCCGGCATCGAAAAGAAAAAGCAGCAAGCCATCATCCAGGGCCAGTATGCCGACGAGCTGAAAGCGGGCAAGCTGCCGGCTTCGATGCAGAACATCGTCCAGCAGCTGCTGTTCAAGCCGGACAAGAACACCATCGAATACAAGGCGCTGGAGCAGGCCGCGAACGAAGCGCACACCACGCCGGCGCGCCTGATGCTTTCCACCGGCGGCATCAAGTCGCCGAAGGATTTGCATATGGCGCGCTTCCTGTTCGAGAACTTCCCGAAAGGCCACGGCTTCCCCGAATTGCCGGTGCCGTCGGCACCGGCCAACCTGCCGCTGGCGGCAGTGGAGGCATTCTCCATCGATGACGTGACCACCACCGAGATCGACGATGCATTCTCCGTGGTGCACCAGCCCGATGGCAAGGTGCGCGTCGGCATCCACATCGCCGCACCCGGCCTGGGCATCAAACCGGACGATGCGATCGACAAGATCGCGCGCAGCCGCATGTCCACCGTGTATATGCCGGGCGACAAGATCACCATGCTGCCGG
>DASWTB010000283.1:0-6666 GCA_036402315.1 Pseudoduganella sp.
CCTTCTACCGCGTGACCGGCCCCTTCATCCCTTCCCTGCTGGTGAACCAGTTCGTGTTCCTGGAGCCAAACAACGGCGAAGCGCCGTTCTACGCCCAGGTCCGGCAGATCAACGGCAAGACCGCCGTCCTGCAAACCCTGCGCGACTACTCGCACAGCAAGAACAGCGTGTGGGGCGTCACCGCCCGCAACCGCGAGCAGAACTTCGCGCTGAACTTGCTGATGAACCCGGAGTGCGACTTCATCACCCTGCTCGGCCAGGCCGGCACCGGCAAGACCCTGCTGGCCCTGGCCGCCGGCCTGGCGCAGGTGCTGGAGACCAAGCTGTATAACGAGATCATCGTCACCCGCGTTACGGTGCCGGTGGGCGAAGATATCGGCTTCCTGCCGGGTACCGAGGAAGAGAAGATGGGCCCGTGGATGGGCGCCTTCGACGACAACCTGGAAGTGCTGAACAAGTCCGACGGTGAAGGCGGCGAATGGGGCCGTGCGGCGACGCAGGACCTGATCCGCTCGCGCATCAAGATCAAGTCCCTGAACTTCATGCGCGGCCGCACCTTCGTCAACAAGTTCCTCATCATCGACGAGGCGCAGAACTTGACGCCGAAGCAGATGAAGACCCTGGTGACGCGCGCCGGTCCTGGCACCAAGATCCTGTGCCTGGGTAATATCGCGCAGATCGACACGCCTTACCTGACCGAAGGCTCGTCCGGACTGACCTATGTGGTCGACCGCTTCAAGGGCTGGGCGCACAGCGGCCACGTGACGCTGGCACGCGGCGAACGTTCCCGCCTGGCAGACCACGCGAGCGACGTGCTGTAATCCAGTCCGCTGCCGCTCACCAAGCCCCGCCAAGTGCGGGGCTTTTTTGTGCCTCACTCCTCTTGTGCAGCCTTGTTCGCTAGCATATCCCGAAGCAAATTGACCTGATCCTGATCCGTCAGACTTGTAATCCGCGGCGCAGCAACGCGCTTCAGGAATCCGTATACATCGTTGTCCTCGATAATCCAACGGAATTGATTGTTGGTGAGGGCAGCGGCAAGAATTCTTTGGACCTCTTTCAGTGAAAAATAACCGAATTGCTCAAGCCGCGAGATCAATTGATGGGTCTCAGCAAAGGACCGTGACTCGGACAAGCTGTCAATGAGCATCTCCTTGTTCTTATCGTAGGAGAAGGCGACGCCATCAAAATGCTCTTTCAAAAAGCACGACAACGTTCGATAGACACGCAACTCGCCGTTCTTCTTCTCCTTCCATTCCTGCTGCAGGAATGGATGCGGACGCACTTCATCCAATGCCGAGTAATAGTCCCCGTCTTCGCTTATCACGTGGAGATCCTCGGCTGCAGGTACTGCATCAAGCAACGCCAGCCAATTGACAGCGTCCCCAATGGAGCCATTCTTCCCTGGCGGGTTCCCGAGCGCCATGCGCATCTGGGCCCTTGTGTACAAGTCGACTGTTGTCGGTATTGGATCGCTCTTGTCGAATATCTCCTCGATCAGCGTGTCGGTAATTAGTCTATTCTCGATGACGTCGACATCGACCTTTCTGGAAATCGACTTGGCCAGTTCCTGCAACTCGGCGCTCTTCTCCCTGATCTTTTCGTACTCTTCATACTGTTTCATGAATGCAGGTAGCTGTGCCGTGAACTTCACGTCTTTGAACTTCTTCAGTGCATCCTTGATCTTCACCTCCCGATTGCGTGAGAACTCATCACACACTTGCTCAGTGAGGTGTACGCTCGCAGCACCGTGCTCATGGGACGCGAAAACATTACTCAGCGCGTCGATCTCTTCTTTTGTGAAATGGAAGAAGTTGAGAAGGACGTTGGTATCGATGAAGACATGCATTTGAACCTCACTTGCGTCATGCGCGAAAGGGTTAGAGAGGCAATCAAATAACTATGTCAATCTAGCACGCTCGAAACCGCCAATGCAAATCGGCTATAAGCCTCTTCGCTAGCATTCGCGAACCAGGATCCGCGCCTGGACGCCCACTATTCCTGCTGGATGTTTTCCGCCAGGAAGTCGATCAGCATGCGCACGCCTGGCAACACGCCGCGCCGCGACGGGAATACTGCGTGGATCACACCGCCGCGCGGCACCCAGCCTGGCATCACGTCCACCAGCTTGCCGCTGACAAGGGCATCCTCCACCACCATGCAGGGCAACTGCACGACGCCTACGCCTTCCAGCGCCGCCTGGCGCAGCGCAGTCATATCGTCCGTAATGTAGCGCGGCTGATGGCGCACCGTCGCCTGCGCGCCGTCCGGGCCGTCAAGCTGCCAGGCATGATCGCGCTGCGGCCCCCAGTCCAGGCTGGGCAAGGCCGCCACATTGAGGGCCTCTGGATTCTTGAGGGACTTGCGAGGCTTTAACAGCCCGGGGCTGGCCACCAGGCGCTGCGGGCTGTTTCCCAGCATGCGCATCACCAGGTCGCTCGACTCGAGCGGTGGAAAGCGCACGCGCAGCGCGATGTCGATGCCTTCTCCCAGCACGTCGACTCGCCGGTTGGTCGCCTCCAGTGCCACGCGCACCTTCGGCCATTGTTTCATGAAGCGTGCCACCAGCGGGCCAATGCGGTATTCCAGCAACGCCGTAGGGCAGCTTACCCGCACCAATCCTTGGGGCTCCGAGCGCTGGCGCTCCATTACTTCACGCGCGCCCTGCACTTCCGCCAGCACCGCCAGGCATTGCTGGTAGAACTCGCGTCCCGTATCGGTGACGGAGAAATGGCGCGTGGTCCGCTGCAGCAGCCGCACATCGTATTGCTGCTCCAGCGCGGCGATGCGGCGGCTTAGTTTGGACTTCGGCATGTCCAGTGCGCGGCCGGCGGGCGTGAAGCCGCCGTGCTCCACCACTTGCACGAAGTAGAAGAGGTCATTCAGGTCATCCATCATTGTTCCTCTAAAAGAACAGTGTGAACATTTTACGGCACTAGCGAAGGGATTGTTGCGTGTCTATCCTGTGTTTACCCAACCACCCAAGGAGACCTGCCATGTACAAACGCCTCGACAAAAACAACGCCGCCGTCCTGCTGGTCGACCACCAGGCTGGCTTGCTGTCCCTGGTGCGCGATATCGATCCGGATAAATTCAAGAACAATGTGCTGGCCACGGCCGCACTGGCCAAGTACTTCAAGCTGCCCACGGTACTGACCACCAGCTTCGAGAACGGCCCGAACGGTCCGCTGGTGCCTGAGCTGAAGCAGATGTTCCCGGAAGCGCCCTTCATTCCCCGCCCGGGCCAGATCAACGCGTGGGACAATGAAGACTTCGTGAAAGCCGTCAAAGCCACCGGCAAGAAGCAGCTGATCATCGCAGGCGTGGTGACCGAAGTATGCGTCGCCTTCCCTGCCCTGTCGGCCATCGATGAGGGCTTCGACGTCTTCGTGGTGACCGATGCCTCCGGCACCTTCAACGAGATCACCCGCGACGCTGCCTGGCGCCGTATGCAGGACGCCGGTGTACAGCTAATGAGCTGGTTCGGCACCGCCTGCGAACTGCATCGCGACTGGCGCAACGACATCGAAGGGCTGGGTGCGCTGTTCTCGAATTACATCCCGGATTACCGCAATTTGATCACCAGCTTCAACAAGGGTTGATCAGCCCCGGCGTGCGATCGGGTGATCGGGATTCAGTTGTAGCAGGTCCCACAGGTTGCCGTACAAGTCTGCGAAGACGGCAACCAGGCCATAGTCCTGCTGCTTCGGCTCCCGCACGATCCGCACGCCCTTCGCTTGGAGGCGCTCGAAGTCGCGCCAGAAATCATCGGTGTTCAGGAACAGGAACACCCGCCCGCCGGCCTGGTTTCCGACAAAGGCTTCCTGCTCCGGCCTGGAGGCGCGTGCCAGCAGGATCGTGGTGCCGCTTCCGCCCCGTGGCGCCACCACCACCCAGCGCTTGTCCTGCTCCGGCTGGTAGGTGTCATCCAACAGTTCGAAGCCGAGCGTGTTGACGTAGAAATCGATCGCTTCGTCGTAATCGCGAACGACCAGGGCAATGTGGACGATGGATTGCCTCATTTCCTGCGCACCTTTCTCCAGACTTTACGCACCACGACGCCAAACACAAACAAGACCAGCGCCCACGGCAGCATGTAGGCGGCGCCGGTGATCGCGCTGGCGATGCCTTCCGCCAGATTGCTGCCAAAGTCGCCCAGCGAACGCCTGACCGGCGACCAGAAGCTGCGCTGGGTGCGCGACTGGATCGAGATGTTCAGCAGGTCCATCTGGACGCGCTCCATCAGGCGCGCTTCAACACCGGTTGCGGCTTCCAGTTCGCTCTGCACGGTCGCCAGCTCCTGCGACAGCTTGATCAGCGCCTCAGCGTTGTTGCCAACTTTGTTCTCCAGCGCCAGCAATTTTTCGCGATAGGAACGCAGCATATCAAGGCGCTTGGCATTGTCGCGAATCGGGCCTTCGAGGTCTTCCGCTGACGTATTCCGTGATGCGACTTCGCCACCTGTCGCTGCCAGCGCGATCAGTTTCTCGATGCCGGCGCGCTTGACGCGGACACGGATATGGGCGCTCGACTCGCGGCCGCCTTCGACGCCGGAGGCCAGCAGCGTGCACTGGTTGGCCGCGTCGGCCTGGCAGGCCGCGACCAGCTTGTCGAGAAGGGGCTTGACACCGCCTTCGGGCGAGTCGACCGTGACCGAATGCTCATAGGCGAGGTATTTTCCGCGCTGTGCATCGGCCTGCGTCGCAGGTGACCCAGCGGCTGCCGGTGCCGGCGCGCGCATTTCCGCGACTGCCCCTGCCGATCCAGCCGGCGGCGCATATTTCGCCGAACAGCCCTGGAGCAAAAGCAGCGCCAATACGCTTGACCTTACAATGGTGGTAAGGATTAAAGTACGTTTACCCATTTGACGAAAGGAACTCCCAATGTATGAACTGACTGTAGAGAACATGACTTGCGGCCACTGCGTCTCGGCAGTGACCGAAGCCGTACATGCTGTTGACCCGGCAGCTTTTGTCGAGGTCGACTTGAAGGGCAAGCACGTCAAGGTCAACTCGGCGTCTGCACTGGAGCCGATCAAGGCCGCCATCGTGGACGCCGGGTATCCGGTCACCCGCGCGGTCTGACGCGCACACCCTGCTCCAGTTCCGGGTAATGCCGGAACACGTCGTCCTCGTTGTTGGCGAGGCGGCGTTTGGACGCCAGGTAGGCCGCGACCCTTGGCCGCGCCGCCACCCGCCCTGCCAGCCGCTGCAGGCCGGGCCAGCGCCCCTCGTAGGCTTCCATCGCCTTGGGGAAGGCGTAGCGCAGGCCGTCCAGCAACTGGAACAGCGACAGGTCGACATAGCTCAGCCTGGAGCCGACGATCCAGCCGCCGCGCGACTGGTTTGCGCGCAGCACGCTTTCAAAATAATCGAGGTATTTCGGAATGCGCTCGATCGCAAAATCGCGCGAGCGCGCCTTTGATTCGCGCGCCTGTTCCTCGTAGTACATATTGACCGAAATCGGGTGATGCGTGTCATGCGCCTCGCCGACGATGTCGGCAATGGTCAACTGCAGCTGGTTGCACCACAGCCGGCCGGCTTCCGAGCGCGGCGCCAGCTTATGCCGGGCGCCAAGGAACATCAGGATATTGGCCGTCTGCCCGATCATCAGTTCGCCGGCCTGCAGGATCGGCGGTGCAAACGCGGCACGCGGGTCGCTGCCGCCTGCAATCAACTCGGTCATCGCCTTCATGCCGCCCCTGCCGCGCGCCACATCGACATAGGGCACATCGCCCTCTTCGAGCGCCAGCCGCACGAATTCCCCCCGGCCCTGGATTGTCGGCCAGTAGTAAAGCTTGTAAGGCTCCATCATTGCTCCTCCTGTGCCAGCAGCCAGTCCTCGACGGCGCGCACTTCCGCACGCGGTTCGTCGCCTTCGGGCCGCACCACATAAAAGTCGAACCCGCCGAGCACCGGCCCCACCGGCGCTTCCAGCAGTCCCATGCCGATTTCCTCGCGCACCAGCGGCAAGGCGGTCAACACCACGCCCTGCCCCGCGATGGCGGCCTGCACCGCGTGCGATTCCTCCGAAAAGCGCACGCCGCAGGCGACGTCCAGCTTCACGCCGGCCACCCTGGCCCATTTGTCCCAGGTCTGGGCATTCCGGTTCCCGCGCTGCCAGTCGAAGTGCAGCAGCGGATGGCGCGCCACGTCGGCCGCCTTGCGCAGCTTCAGGCGCGGACTGGCGACCGGTGCAAACACCGCCTGCATCAGGCGCTGCGCATGCAAGCCCGCGAAATGGCCGGCGCCGCCGCGCACGGCCAGGTCGGCCGCCCCGCCGGCCAGGTCCACCGGCTGGTTGCTGGCATGAACGTTCAGGGCGATGTCGGGATGCTCGGCGTTGAAGGCCGGCAGGCGCGGCACCAGCCAGCGCGCGGCAAACGCCGGCGTGGTGGACAAGGTGACGGTGCGCCGCTGTTCGCGCCGCAGCCGCTCGACGCCGGCGGCCATGGCGTCGAAGCCGGCGCCCGTGGCCTGCAACAGGATGCGGCCCTCCGGCGTCAGCTCCACGGCACGCGTCTTGCGCAGGAACAGGCGCACCTGCAAGGCCTCCTCCAGCGCGCGCACCTGGTGGCTGATCGAGGTGGCGGTGACGGACAGCTCCTCGGCCGCGAGCTTGAAACTTTGCAGGCGGGCGGCGGCCTCGAAGCTGTGCAGCGCGGAG
>DASWTB010000284.1:0-4264 GCA_036402315.1 Pseudoduganella sp.
ACAACTTCATCCGCAAACCCTATGCCGAAGACTACCTGCTGAACCGTATCGGCCAGATGCTGGTCAACCAGAAGCTGCGCAAGAATTCCAGCATGGAAGTCGGCATTGCGCTCTATCTGGGCGACCAGAAACATTTCATCAATGCCGAGCGCCAGCAAATCCTCGATTTGCTGATTTCGACTTACGAGCAGGCGGTGCAGGTCAACAGCGAATTGCAGGCGCGCGAACGCCAGGTGATCGAGCTCAACATGCGCCTGGCCCACCACGCCGGCGAGCTGGAAACCATCAACCGCGAAATCGCGCTGAAGAACCTGGAACTGGCGGAAGCGAGCCGCATGAAGTCGGCCTTCATCGCCAATATGTCGCATGAATTGCGCACGCCGCTGAACGCCATCATCGGCTTTACCGGCGCGCTGCTGATGAAACTGCCCGGCCCGCTGACCGACGAACAGGAGCGCCAGCTGACCACCATCCGCTCCAGCGCGCGCCACCTGCTCTCCCTGATCAACGACATCCTGGACGTGGCCAAGATCGAGGCCGGCAAGGTCACGCTGTCGCTGGAGCCGGTGCATTGCCAGCAACTGGTGGGCGAAGTGGCCGACACGCTGCGCCCGCTGGCGGCGCAGAAAGGGCTGCAAGTGCTGGTCGAGATGCCGGAGCAGCCGGTGGTGCTGCAAACCGACCGCCGCGCGCTGGCGCAAATCATGATCAACCTGGCCAACAATGCCATCAAGTTCACCGAGAAGGGCATGGTGAAGCTGACGCTGGCCCAGCGCAGCGAAGAGGACGATGCGCTGATCACGGAATTCAGTGTGGCCGACAGCGGCAGCGGCATCAAGGAAGAAGACCAGGCCAAGCTGTTCCAGGCCTTTTCCCAGCTGGACAATACATCGACGCGGCATGCGGAAGGCGCGGGCCTGGGCCTTTACCTGAGCCAGAACCTGGCCAACCTGCTGGGCGGCTCGCTGTTCTTCAGCAGCGATTTTGGCAAGGGCAGCACGTTCACGCTCGCACTCAAATGCCGGCCCGCATCCTGATCATCGAAGACAACCAGGCCAATATGGACCTGGTGACCTTCCTGCTGCAAGCCTTCGGCCACCGCCCGCTGTGCGCCACCGATGGCGAAATGGGCGTGGCCCTGGCCTTGAGCGAAAGGCCCGACCTGGTGATATGCGACTTGCACCTGCCCAAGCTCGATGGCCTGGGGGTGGTGGCCCGCCTGCGCTCCGACCCCGCCACGCGCGACATCCCGGTGTTGGCCGCCAGCGCCCTGCCCGTGACCGATGGCTGTGCGGCCCTGCGCCGCGCCGGCTTTTCCGGCTGCCTGCCCAAGTCGCTGGAATCGGATGTCCTGATTCCCACGCTGGAAAGCTTCCTGCCACCCCATCTGCGCATGGGCGCGGCGCCCGCGCTGGCGTCGGCCGCACCGGTCGCCGCAGCGGCCGCCCCAGCAGCGCCGGCTGGGACCGCAGCCGCAGCCCCAGTGCCGGCGGCAGCGCCGCGTGCTCGCGTACTGCTGCTCGACGCGGCCCCGGAAAATGCCGGCCTGGTGGCAGCCATCCTGACCCACAGCGGCTATATGGTCAGCGTCGCATCCAACCGCGCCCAAGCCGCTGCGTTGCTGGATGGCCAGGCTTACGACCTGGTGCTGTGCGACCTGGGCTTGCTGGAGCCGTCCCGCCTTTCTTTCCTGACGGGTGCGCTCGACCTGGCGCCCGGCCTGCCCGTGCTGCTGGTGCGGCCCGACGATGACGACGACCTGGGCGGGCTCGGCGTGGGGCGGCGGCGCAGCGTACTGTCCCACCCGCTCGACCCGCAGCAGCTGGTGGCGGAGATTGCAGGCTTGCTGGCCTAGCTCAGCAGCAGCCAGCCCAGCGCGACCAGGCTGAGCGCGGCAGCCAGCAAGGCCGTCGTGTTTTCCGAACGCTCATCGTCGCTGATCATCTTCCAGAGGAATTTCAGCATGGCGGCCTCCTCGCCTGAGGGTTCACACCAGTTTCAACCCCGGTCCCGCCGGCAGGTTGGGGAACGCGCGCGCCAGGGCGCCGGCATCCAGCTGCAGGTGGCGCTCGGCCACATGCGCCAGCACATGGCGGAAATCGGTCGTCACGGGCAAGTCGCGCCCTTCGTTCAGCTGGGCATCGGCCAAGCCCTTCCATTCCCCCGCCACCTTGCCGCCCTGGACCCTGCCGCCCAGCAGCCACATGGCATTGCCGTGGCCATGGTCGGTGCCGCGGTTGCCGTTCTCGCGCGCGGTGCGGCCGAACTCGGACATCACCACGATCACGGTATCATCAAATAGCGGACCAAGGCGCTGGGCAAGGATGGCCAAGCCCTGCCCCAGCGGCTGCAGGCGGCTGGCCAGCTGGCCGCTGCCGGCGCCCTGGTTGGCGTGGGTATCCCAGCCGCCCAGCGCGATGAAGGCCAGCTGGATGTTCGGATTGTTGCGCATCAGCGTGGCCAGGCGGCCGGCATCGTCGGGGAAGCCATTGGGCAAGGGCGCCCCGTTGTCGGCCGCCTGCATCTCCGACATCATGCCGCTGTTGGCGGCGGCCATCACTTCCTCGTGCGCCTTGCGGCCATCCAGATATGTCTTGCCGAAGCGCTCATTGCCCGCGTACAGCTGGTCGAAGGCCTTGGCGATTTGCGGCCGGTCCAGCGGCGTGGCGCGGGTGCCGGCGGCGCCGTTGGCCAGGTTGGTGGCCGGCATCGCGCCGGCCAGGATGCGCGGCATCAGGGGGCCAATGCTGAGCGCGCGCGTCGGCGTGGTGGCGCCCGGCAGGGTGCCGAGCAGGCGGTTCATCCAGCCATCCTGGGTGCTCTTCACGCCGGGCGTGCCCGATTCCATATAGTCTTGCGCATCGAAGTGGGAGCGGCTGGCGTCGGGCGAGCCGCTGGCATGCACGAAGGCCAGCTTCTTTTGCTCCCACAGCGGCAGCAGTGGCGCCAGCGCCGGATGCAGGCCGAAATAGCCGTCCAGGTTGAGCGCCCCGTCCTCGGCGCCGGGCCTGGCCAGCGCGATATTCGGCCGCAGGCGCGCATACTCGGGATCGGCCACCGGGGCCACCACATTCATGCCGTCGACCGCGCCGCGCAGCATGACCACGACCAGCTTCCTGGCGGTGGGCGAGCTGCTGCCGGGGGCCAGGGTGGCGGCCCAGGCATGCGGGCCGAGCGGCAGCAGCAGGCCGGCACTGGCGGCCAAGGCGTTCAGGAATTGGCGTCGTTGCATGTAAGCTCCAGGTGCGCGTTAACGTTGCATGAAGTCGGGGCTGCCCAGCAGCATGGCGGCACGCAGGCGCTCATTGCTGTCGGCGACCACGGCGGCGGTGCGCTTCGAGACGGCCGCGCCCAGCGTCTGCTGCACGCTGGCGGCATCGGCCGCGGCGGACAGAGTCAGCGCATAGCTGATACGGCGCGCCAGCCCGTCCGGATTGAGCCAGGCCTCTTCCGTGTTCTTGTAACCGTCCGGCGTCTGGCAGCCGTACAGCGGCATGCCCAGGCGCGCCAGGATGCCCGCCAGCGGCTTGACGTCGGTCATCGGCACGGCGGCCGCGCGCGAAGCCGATACCACGAACTGGTAAGGCGTCTTGAACTTGGCCCCGGCATATTGCTGGTCCATGAATTCCTGGCTGGCGAACAGGGTGCGCAGCACGGAGCGGATATCGCCTTTGCTGGCGATCCAGGACTGCGCCATGCGCTCCACCAGGGCCGGCGGCGGCTGGTCGGCCACGAAATATTGCGCCAGCTTGCGGCTGATGTGGCGCGCGGTGGAAGGATGCACCGCCAGCACGTCCAGCGCGTACTCCCCTTCGGCCACGCCACGCGCGGTGACCGGCTTGCCCAGCCAGGTCTTGGCGCCAGCGTCGTGGCGGCGCGGGTCGAACACGAACTGGGCGTCGCGTTTGGGCGCGTAAGTCCAGCCGGTCAGCATGCGCGCCAGCTCGGTGACGTCCTGCTGGGTGTAGCCGCCGTCCACCCCCAGGGTGTGCAGCTCCATCAGTTCGCGCGCATAGTTTTCGTTCAGGCCGCCGGCCTTGGACACCCAGTTGTCGAGGTAGAACAGCATGGCCGGGTGGCGCGCGGTGGCCCCCAGCATCTGGCGGAAGGAGCCGAATACATAGGGCCGGATCGCATCGCGCTCATAGCTGGCCACCAGGGCCCGATCCTGGCCCTTGCCGGAAAAGACATTGAAATGGTTGTACCAGAAGTCGACCATGACTTCTTCCAGCTGGCGCGGGCTTTCGATGGCGCGCAGCAGGCG
>DASWTB010000285.1:0-10915 GCA_036402315.1 Pseudoduganella sp.
AAGCGTCGGAATCTTTTAGCAAGTTACTGTCGAAAATCCTTACAACGCCATAAGTTAATATCAATATAGTACTAACACTAACGTCCTAAACTATTGATTTCTAAGGAAAAGGAAACGCTGGCACAACTATTGCTGATAGGAGTATGTGCCCGCTGCAAGGCCGGAAGAGCAGCAAAGTTCAAGACAGCCCTTTTCACTCAGGAGTCAAAACAATGAAGATTTTCCGCAAACTGCTCCCGCTTGCTACCGTGGCCAGCATGCTGTTCGCCGCTGGCGCTGCCCAGGCAGATGTGCTCACCCCGTTCAACATCAAGGATGGCGCCGGCAATACCCTGGCTTCCAATGTTGACCGCCTGGACTGGTCGTCCAACGGCAGTGGCCTGGCGCGCGGCATCGGCCCCTTCGGTACGCCGCTGAGCGTCGGCCAGAGCTTCGATTTCCTGTACCAGTCCACCCTGGTGGGCAAGAACGGCGGCACCGGTACGCCAAACCTGGGCGGCCGCCTGGACGGTGAAGCCAACGGCATCGCCACCGGCGATTTCGAATTCACCATTGCCGCCAAAATGACGGAAGTGGTGACCGGGACCTTTGGCCCGACCGCAACCTTCGGCCTGGGCGGTGCTCCGGGTTCCAACAAGGTCGCGATCTACTTCGACACCGCACGCAATGCCGACACGGTGACTGGCCAGGGCTTCGACGACGGCATCATGGTGGCCCTGCTGACCATCGATGCCAACTCGTCGGTATTCACCCTGTTTGGCCCGAACAATGGCCAGGGTTCCGCCAAGCTGCATGCCGGCATCCTGGAAGCAGGCGACTTCGTGAACCCTGATTACTTCGAAGGCGTGATGAGCCTGATCTTCGGCGTCGACTTCGAATCGAGCCTGAACTATCCGGCCGGTTCGGCGGCCACCGCCGGCTTCCACCGCAACGGCTCGAGCAATAACGGCGACCCGTTCGCCACCGTGATCCCGGTCCTGAATGGCCAACGCGGCAGCGATATCATGTTCAAGGTTGACGGCGACAGCGGCTTCACCCGCGTACCGGAACCTGGCACCATGCTGCTGATGGGCATTGGCCTGCTGGGCCTGGCGCGCCTGCGCCGCCGCGCTTAAGCAGCGAAGAAAAAAAATGGGGACGTACCCTTTGGGTACGTCCCTTTTTTTTTTCGATTATTGTGGCGGCTTGAACATCTTGGCCACTTCGCGGATCACCATGCTGTGCGGGAACAGGCCGGCAAAGAAGCGCTGCTTGTAGGTGCCCTTGACCGAGGCCACCACCGGATCGCCCTTGGCCAGGCCGGCCAGCGACGCCTTCACCACGTCGGCCGTGCTGCCGCGCGTGGCCAGGGCGCTGGCATAGGCACCGGCCTTGGCATCGAATTCGGTATCGGTCGGTCCCGGCACCAGGGTTTGCACCAGGATGCCGCGCTCCTTCCATTCGCCATGCAGGGCCTGGCTGAAGCTTTGCACGAAGGCCTTCGAGGCTGCGTACACCGCCATATACGGCACCGGCTGGTAGCTGGCCTGCGACGAGACATTGATCACCGCGCTGCCCGCATGCGAGGCCAGGTGCGGCAGGAAGTGGTAGCACATCTCCACCATGGCGCTATTGTTGACCTCGATCATGTCGCGGTAGTCCTGCAGCTCCCAGTGCTCGAGCCGGTTCCAGCGCCCCATGCCGGCGATATTGCACAGCAGGCGGATGCGGATGCCGGCCGCGTCGAGCCGTTCCCTGACATGGGCCACCGCACCCGGCTTGGCGAGGTCGACGCGCACCACCTCGGCCTGCACGCCCGCCTCCTGCAGCACGCGTTTGGCCAGCTCCTGCAGGCGTTCTTCGCGCCGCCCGACCAGCACCACGTTGACGCCGTTGCGCGCCAGCTCGCGCGCGAATTCGGCGCCGATGCCGCCGGAGGCGCCGGTCACCAGCGCCCAGTGGCCGCGCAAATCTTCAAGCTTGATCATCATGGATTCCTTTTCCTGTCAGGTGGCGCGCCACGCGCAAGGCATTGGCGGCAATCGTCAGGCTGGGATTGGTCCCGCCGCTGGACGGGAAGAAGGAGCCGTCGACCACGTACAGGTTGGACAGGCCATGCGCACGATTGCTGGCATCGAGCACGCTGCTGCGCGGATCGCTGCCGAAGCGGCAGGTGCCGCACACGTGGGCGATGCGCTGGTTGTTGTCGGCCTGCTTCAGCAGGTCGAAGGAATAGGGCTTGAGCGCATCCTGCATCAGGCCGCGCATGGCGGCGATGCGCGCCGCATCGTGCGGGCGTACCCGGTAATCGAGCGCCAGCCGTGCATCGCCGCTGGCTGGCGTGACGCGGTTGTCGGCATAGGGCAAATCTTCCAGCGTGCTGGCCAGGATCAGCCGGTCGTGCACGAATTGCCGCAGAATGGGCTTGATTGCCGGCTGCGCCAGCTTGAACAAGGGCGCCAGCCAGGGCAGGGCGCCTTGCCGGATATCGTCTGCCATCGAAGCTGCCAGCACCGGCACTGGCGGCAGGCGGCCGAACGATTGCACCGAGCCGAGCTTCTGGCCGTCGCGCTGGTAGAAGTCGTTGAAGCCGAATTCCTTGTGCCGGTTGTCGAAACCGGCCGGCGTGTTCGGCTTGATCACATACAGGTCGATGTGGTGGCGCATCAGGTTGCGCCCCACCAGGCCGGAATCGTTGGCCAGCCCTTGCGGCCAGGCTTCGGACTTCGATTGCAGCAGCAGGCGCGGCGTTTCCAGGGCGCCGGCCGCCAGGAACACCTGCTTGCCGCGCAACATCAGCCGCTGGCCGTGCTGCTCGCATAGCACGCCGGTGACGGCCTCGCGTGTCGCCACCAGCTGCAGCGCCTCGCATTCATCCATCAGCGTGGCGCCGTGCTGCGACAGGGCCGGTTCCAGGCAGACGCGGCTGGCGTCGTTCTTGCACTGGCGGTCGCATAGATAGCCCTGGCAGGCGTTGCAGCCTTCGACAAATTCACAGGCCAGCGGCAGGCGGTAGGGATGCAATGCGCGCTGCCGGAAGAACTCGAACAGTTCGCCGGCGGCCGGCGTCAGCGGCGGCGGCGCGCGGAAGTGGGCGGCCCAGTTGCCAGTGCGGTCGGCGCGCAGCGGGTCGGGCGTGCCGCGTACGCGGAACAGCCGTTCCGCTTCTTCGTAATGCGGCAGCAGTTGGTCGTAGCCGATCGGCCAGGCTTCCGGCAGGTCTGCGTCGGCTGCTTGCGGATGCTGGGCGCGCGGTGCAAAGTCGGCCGGGAAGAAACGCTCGAGCACCATGCCGTACAGCGCGCTGGAGCCGCCGGTGCCGCTGCCGATGAAGGGCACGAAATGCTGGGTGCGCGGGCCGGCGTTGGTGCGGATGGTGTCGCTGTAGCGGCCGGCACGCTGCAGCGTGGCACGGTGCTGCGGGCCGGGCGCGGCCGGCGTCGGGAAATGCGCTTCGGCGTAGCTGTTGGTCAGCGCGCCAGGCTGCAGGTGCGACTTGCCCCGTTCGACGAACAGCACGCGTTGCCCGGCCTTCGCCAGCGCATAGCCAAGTGGCGCGCCGCCCATGCCGGTGCCGATGATGATCGCGTCCCATTCCATCGGGCAAGCATATCATCGGCGTGCGCGAATTGCCATCTGGTGCATGCAGCGCTGCGGCGCCGCTGCCGCGATGGGGTGGACCGATTTGCCGTACAGCTTGCCGATCCGGCGCACATAGGCGCGCGTCTCATCGAAAGGCGGCACGCCGCCATACTGGTCGACCGCCTGTTCGCCGGCATTGTAGGCCGCGGTGGCCAGCGTGACGTCGCCGCTGTAGCGCGCCAGCAGCCAGCGCAGGTAGGCCAGGCCGCCGCGCAGGTTCTGTTCGGGATTGAAAGCGTCCAGTACGCAAAAGCGCGAAGCGGTGGCGGGAATCAGCTGCATCAGGCCGCGCGCATCCTTGGGCGACACGGCGCTGCGGTTGAAACCTGACTCGACGGCAATGACGGCCAAGGCCAGGGCCGGTTCGATGTCGTATTCGGGCGCCAGCCGGTCGACCAGGGCCAGCAACTGCGGCGTGGCTGCGTTGTAGTCGGGGATCGGGAAGGCGAGGTCGAGTTCCAGCGCCGGATCGGGCGCCATGCAGGCCGGCAGCGCGGCATGCGGGGCTGCCGGCAGCAGCGCCTGCATGCGTGCTCCGGCGGCATCGCCCTGCTCGGCGGCCAGCGCGAACAGGCGCCATGCCGCGCCATCGTCGCGCGCCACACCGCGCCCGTTGGCGTACATCCAGCCCAGGGCGTACTGCGACTCGGGCGCGCCGAGCCGGGCAGCGCGGCAGTACAGCGCCGCCGCCGCGCCAGGGTCGCGCGCCACGCCTTCGCCATGTTCCAGGCGCCGGGCTTGTTCAAACAGGGTGGCGGCGTTCTGCGCGCAGGCAGCGTGGGCCAGCAGGCTGGCCGCCACAATGGCCAGGAGTCGCATGCATGCTCCGTGCAAAGCGAATACCCGGCAATTGTAGCGGTAGTGTGCTGGCAGTTGCTGCCGTTATGCGGCCGCGCCCTGCGAGTTTTTAGGTGTCAAAAATGCCTTATGGAACAGGTGGCGCGCCAGGCGCAGCGGTGGCATGCGCAGCCAGTTGCCGCGCACATACAGCAGGAAGTCGGCCAGCGCGCTGCCGGCGCCGCGGCAGCTCGGGTGGTGCGGCAGCAGCGCGCGGGTGAACAGCGCGTCCATCACGGCCAGCCGTGCCGGCGACGGGCCGTCCGGCGCCATGGCGGCCAGGGTGGCGGGCGGCACCGCGGTGCCCAGCAGCATGGCGCTGTAGCGCAAGCCGTAGAACATGAAGCGCTGCAGCTGGTGCTGGCGGGCGCGCGCCGGCAGCGCTTCCCAGAAGCCGGGTTCGCGGGCGCCGAAATGCGTGAGCAGGCAGTGCAAGTCCCACAGGTCGCGCAAGCCCTTGTCGAATTCGCCGTCGGCAAACATATGGGTGGCGCTGTGCAGCACCATGTCGAGCGGCGCCAGGACGGCGGTGCCGGGCGGCGCGCCGTCGCCTGCCACCGGCCGCGCAGCGGCGCGCAGCAGCTGCGCGTCGGGCCGCTGGGCCGCGGTGCGCGGCAGGATGGTGTGGTGCACATCGATCGCGGTCTGGCGCAGCACGTGCATCATCGGCGGCAGCTCGTGCATCCATTCGCGGTAATAGCGCTGGTCGTAGTGGTCGTGGTGGGTGCCGACCCAGCCGTGGCGCATCAGCGCCGCTTCCACCTGCGGCAGGCTGTCTTCCGGCACCAGGATGTCGATGTCGGAAAACAGGCGGCCGGCGGCGGGCGGCAGGCCGGCGGCCGCGTAGGCGCCGCCTTTCAGCAGCAGCAGCGGCAGGCCGAGCCCGGCCAGCGCCTTGCCGATCAGGCGGATTTCCCAGTAGGTGGCCTGGCGGTGGCGGCGCGCCATCACGGCCGCCCAGGTCAGCTGCTCGCGCGCTTGCGGCAAGGCTTGCGCCAGCACGCCATGCTGCGCCAGCCAGTCATGCAGCGTGGCGCTGAGGTTGGCGTTGGCAGCCTGGCGCAGCAGCAGGTCCCAGCCGGCGGGCGGCAGGCTGGCCAGCTGCTGCGGCGCGCGCAGGGCGCGCAGCAGCAGCGGCACGTCAGCTTTCATCGAGGCGGGCAAAGGTGTCCAGGGCTTCATCCAGCGCACTATAGCGGAAGCGGAAGCCGGCTGCCTGCTCGATCAGGCGGCCGAGGGCATGGAAGCCAGCCGCGCCCAGCACGCTGTAGTTGAAGCTGTTGCCGGCCAGTTCCATGAAGGTGGCGGCGCGCGCCAGCGGTTCCAGCGTGGTGGCGGCGCCGGCGCTGTAGTGCGGGAACACGATCCAGGCCGGCGCCGCGCAGTCGGCGGCGCGCCGCACCGCATCGCCCGGCGCCCGCATATGGGCCACGGTACCCTTGGTGGTGTCCTGCACCGGCGTGCTCAGCACGGCATCGGGCACATAGGCGCGGATGATGTCGATGGAAGCGTTCTTCAGGCTGATCGGGCGCGGGTTGGGCACCAGCAGCCCGGTGTCGAGTTCCAGCAGGGTCAGTTCGTCGGACAGCAGGCGCCAGCCGCCCTTGCCGGACAGGGCCGCCGTCAACGTGCTCTTGCCCGAGCCGGGCGGGGCCGGCAGGATGACGGCGCGGCCATGGCGCTCGAGCACGGCGGCATGCACGATCAGGTAGCGGTGGGCGCGGCTCGAGACGCACCAGTTCAAGCCCCATTCGAACATGGGGAAGGCGTGCTGCAGCGGCATCGGCTGGAACATTTCATAGCCGTCGCAGTGCAGCCGCACTTGCGGGCGCAGCCAGCGGCGCGCCGAACGCGGCCGCACCAGCTGCAGGTGGAAGTCGGCGAAATCGCTGTCCTGCAGCAGCGGGTAGTCGCCATACAGCTGGCCGATGCCGGCGGCCACGCTGGGCATGGCGGCCTGCAGCCGCACGCTGAAGCGGCCGGTACGCAGGCGCAAGCCGTCGCCCGCCAGGCGCGCCTGCAGCGCAGCGGGCGCCAGCGAAGCGACGGTCAGCATGGTTCCACCAGGTAGAGCTTGCGCAATTCGGCCAGGGCCAGCTGCAGCTCGGGATCGGCCCAGTCGTCGGGCGCCAACTCGCCATCGCGCAAGGCGTGCAGCAAGTCGAGGGTGGCGGCGTCCAGCAGGTGGGTGGCGCCGGACACTTCGTTGTAGAGCACGACCTGGCCGTCCCAGCTGCGATGCAGCAGGGACTGGCCCGGCACCAGTTGCCATTGCACCGGCATCAACCCATCGTGCCGGCCAGGTAGTCGACCACTTGCTTGGCATCCCACTGCACGCCGGCAGTCGGGGTGAAGTAGCCGGTATCGCGCAGCTCGTTCCAGATGTTCTGCAGCATTGGCACGGTCTGGAAGCCGGACAGGCCGGCCAGCACGTTCAGGTAGCAGGCCACCAGGTGGGCGCCCAGCTTGTACTTGTCGAACGAGGCATCGTTGCCCAGGATGAAGTCCAGGGTGCAGGTGTCCGAACCGTAGGTGCTGCTCATCGCGAGATTGCAGGTGAACACGGTACGGAACAGGTCGCTCGGCAAGGCGCCCGCCGGCCACACCTTGTCCGGCAGCGGCGATGGCGTCGGATTCTTGCCGCCACCTTTGCCGTGGCCATTGGTACTGCTGGCCGGGGCCGGATCGGTATTTTTCCACGCGCCTGGCGATTGGCCGGCGCAGGCGCCCGGATCGTTGGGGCGGGCACTGACCAGGCCCGACTGGAAGCCCGAAGGGCCGGCGCAGACGGCCGCTGCCATGCCTGGCTGGCTGTGCAGGGTCAGCAGAACGCCGGATGCGGCGGCACCGGCGCGGGTAAAGCGGCGGCGCGCAGCGCCTTTGGCGCTCAGTTGCTTGCCTGGCTGTTGTTCGTTGGCCACGTCGTCGTCCTTGCGAATAGAGAAGGGCAGCTGGGCTGCCCGCGAATACTTAGTGATCAAGCAAGTACCGTTCCAGATACGAGTTTCACCTAGGGAATAGCTGAAAAATCAGGCGCTTAGCCGCAGAACGGGGGGCCGGGCGCCCCCCGGGCGGGCTATCATATCTTGAACTGTAAGAAATCTCGACACCCATGAGAAACTATTGTTTTGGTACTTCCGGTTAGAAGAAGCTTTCCGGAATCACCAGGATATCGCCCGGGCGCATCGGCACATTGGCCGAGATGTCGCCATCCTTGATCAGGTCGTTCAGGCGCACGGTAAACTGCTGCTGCTTGCCGTCGACCATGCGGATGATGCTGGCCTTGTTGCCTGCAGCAAATTCCGTCACGCCGCCGACGGCAATCATCACGTCCAGGATCGACATATCGCGGCGATAAGGCAGCGATTGCGGTTTGGCGGCCTGGCCGATCACACGGATCTGCTCGCCATAGGTGCCGACGAAGCCGGTGACAATCACCGTCACCACCGGTTGCTGGATGAACTTGGCCAGCGCCTTTTCGATATCGCGCGCCAGTTCGGTGGAGGTCTTGCCGCTGGCTGGCAAGTCTTCCACCAGCGGGGTGGTGATCTTGCCGTCAGGGCGCACCGGCACTACTTGCGACACTTCCGGGTTGCGCCAGACGATGATGCTCAGGTTGTCGCCCGGGCCGATCAGGTAATCGGTCTGCGGCACCACGCCGGCGTCGGCAGGGGCGCCGCTGTGGGGGGTGGCGCAGCCGCCCAGGCCCAGGGCGCCGAAGACCAGGGCGCTCGCGGCGAGAAGGCGGGCCAGCTTGGTTTGCTTATTCACATTTTTCTCCTTGTTTGCTTTTTAGCATTGCCTGTTATACCACGAGTCTTGCTATTCTACCCTGCTATTTTGGTGCGTCGCCTTGCTGCAGCAGTTCGTGCACGTGGCGTACCGGGATGGCATAGCTGATGCCGCTGGGTGCGCTGATCGCGCTTTCCTTCATGCCCTTGACCAGGGTCATGTTGATGACCGCCACCACGGTGCCAGTTTGCGGATCATACACGGGGCTGCCGCTATTGCTGGGGTAGGCTGTACCGTCGAGCTGGTAAATCGTGAACGGCGCGCCACGCTGCAGCTGCAGCACGGCGCGCGGGTTGAGGCCGCGCGAATTCGGGGTCGGCAGGATGGCCGGCGTTTGCGCTGCCAGCAGGGCGCGGTGGGTGACCGGATTCAGGCCCAGCATGATGCCGAGCGGATAGCCGGTAAACACCAGCTCGCTGCCTTCGTCCAGCATCTCGCTGCTGCCCAGGGCCAGCGCCGGCAGCGGGGCGCCTTTCATGCGCAGGTGCACCAGGTCGTGCGCGCGGTCGAGGCTGACCACGCTGGCCTCGCGGAACTGCAACTGGTCGCCCTTGCCGGTCACAATGCCCAGGGTTTCCATCTTTTCCGAATCGAGCGCGGTCACCGCATGGGCGTTGGTGATGACCGACAGTCCATCACCCACCACAAAGCCGGTGGCATGGAATACGATGGCAGGACTGCGGCTGCGGTTGAACGTGCCGATCCCGACCACGCTGGGCTTGACCGCGGCAATGGTGCGCGGCAGCGGCGCGGCCCCGGCCAGCGGGCTGGCGCAGCCCAGGCAGGCCGCCAGGAATAGTGAAATCAGCTTGACCATGCGGCCTCCAAAAGGGGTGAATTGCCTTGTAGAAATGTTAAATTCTTTTCGTCAGCAGTGCGCAACAGACATAAATTAATAGTAACAGGCAGCGCGTTCTGCTGTATGATAGAGATTAGATGTTATTTAGGCAATATTAGAAGTGGGCACTGCGACAGTTTGCCTGCCTAACCAGGGATGAGTGATCGAAATGGCAGAGATTTTGGCATTGCTGTTGACCTTTCTTAAGGCAATCGGAAAATACCGCTGGTATGCAGTGGCAATCGCCTGGCTGGTGGCGCTGATCGGCTGGGCCGTGGTCTACCGGCTGCCCAATGATTACCAGGCTTCGGCCCGGGTCTACGTCGATACCCAAAGCATCCTGAAACCGCTGATGGCGGGCATGACCACCACGCCCAACGTCGAGCAGCAGGTGATGTTCATGCGCCGCACCCTGATCAGCCGCCCCAATGTGGAGCGCGTGCTGCGCATGGTGGACCTGGACATCAAGGCCAAGGACAGCAAGGAACACGAGAGGCAAGTCGACGAGCTGATGACAGCGATCAAGGTCACCGGCACCGAACGCGACGACATCTACACCATCTCGTACAACAACGAGAACCCCAAGCTGGGCAAGGACGTGGTGCAGTCGCTGCTGACCATCTTCGTCGAAGGCTCCTTCGGCGGCAAGAAGCAGGACTCGGAAAAGGCCGTGCAGTTCATCGACGACCAGATCAAGATGTATGAAGAGCGCCTGGCCGCCGGCGAAAACGCGCTGAAGGAATTCAAGATCCGCCACATGGGCCTGCTGCCGCGCCAGGGCACCGACTACTCGACCAACCTGGGCGAGCTGGCGGAAAAGCTGAACCAGGCACGCCTGGAATTGCTCGAATCGGAACAGGCGCGCAATGCCATCAAGCGCCAGATCGCGGGCGAAGACATGGCGCCGGCGGCGGACGCCACCAATATCGCCAATCCAGAAATCGACGGCCGCATTGCAGCGCTGGAAAAGCAACTCGACAGCCTGCGCATGCAATATACCGAGGAACATCCCGACATCGTTTCCTCCAAGCGCCTGATCGCCAACCTGCAGCAGCGCAAGAAGGATGAAGCCAAGAAAGCGGCCAAGAACGGCGACCCGGGCATGGGCTACAGCCCGATGCTGCAGCAGATGAACGTGGCGCTGTCGGCGGAAGAGGCGCGCGTGGCGGCGCTCAAGGCGCGCGTCGGCGAATACTCGGCGCGCATGGAGCGCATGCGCTCGCAGAGCACGGCCGCGCCGGAAGTGGAAGCGCAGCTGGCCCAGCTCAACCGCGACTACGCGATCAACAAGGAAAACTATGAAAAGCTGGTGCAGCGCCGCGAAGCGGCCAAGCTGTCCGGCGACCTCAGCTCGGCAACCGACATGATGAGCTTCCGGGTGATCGACCCGCCGATCGTGCCGCAAACCCCGGCCGGCCCCAACCGCGCCCGCTTTTACTCGATCGTGTTTGTCGCAGCCCTGCTGGCTGGCCTGGGCAGCGCGTTCCTGATGAGCCAAGTGCGCCCGACTTTCCTCAGCCAGCACAGCCTGCGCGAAGTGACCGGCGTGCCGATCCTCGGCACCATAGGCATGAACTGGACCGAACAGCAGCGCTCCTCGCGCCGGCGCCGGCTGTATGCCTTCGGCCTGGCGGTGGCCTCGCTGCTGACCGCGTTTGGCGGCGTCATGACCGTTACCTTGCTGCGGGCCGGTTGAGCTGCGCAATACCCAGGGAGTCCATCAAGTGAGCATTATCGAAAAAGCCGCCAGCCGCCTCGGCCACCCGCGTCCTGCCGACGCCGCTGCCGAAGCCACCATCCCGCCAGCACCGGCCGCGGCTCCGGCTG
>DASWTB010000286.1:0-12923 GCA_036402315.1 Pseudoduganella sp.
TTTCAGTGAGTTCTTCCGCCAGGGCGGCTTCCAGGCCGCGCGGGCAGGGGCAGAAATAGGATGGCATTTGGGGGACCCTTTATCCGTTGTTTGAATCAAAACCGGTAACCCGGTGTCTGACCCGCAGGGTCAGACACCGGGCGGCACTACGGCCAGCGGCTTTAGAAAGGCTTGACGACCACCAGGATGGTGATCGCCAGCAGCATCAGCACCGGCACTTCATTGAACCACCGGTAAAACACATGACCGCGGGTGTTGGCGCCGCGTTCGAACTTCTTCAGCAGCGCGCCGCATGCGTGGTGGTAGCCCAGCAGCAGGAACACCACGAACAGCTTGGCATGCAGCCAGCCCGGCATTTTGGCGCCGTACTGCAGCACCACCAGCCAGATGCCGAACACCACCGCCGGCAGCGCCAGCATGGTGGTGAAGCGGTACAGCTTGCGCGCCATCGTCAGCAGCCGCTCGGTCGCCGGGCCCGGCGTTTCCATCGCCAGGTTGACGAAGATGCGCGGCAGGTAGAACAGCCCGGACATCCAGGACACAATGAAGACGATATGCAGCGCTTTAATCCAGAGCATTCAATTATTTCCTGGTTTCGCCGTGGCCGAACACCACGTATTTAAGGGACGTCAGGCCTTCCAGTCCGACCGGTCCGCGCGCGTGCAGCTTGTCGTTCGAGATGCCAATCTCGGCGCCCAGCCCGTACTCGAAGCCGTCGGCAAAGCGCGTCGAGGCGTTGATGATGACCGACGAAGAATCGACTTCGCGCAGGAAGCGCATCGCGGCCGAGTAGTCCTCGGTCACGATCGCTTCGGTGTGCTTGGACGACCAGGTATTGCAATGCTCGATGGCGGCGTCCAGCCCGTCCACCACGCGCACCGCCAGGATCGGCGCCAGGTATTCGGTGGCCCAGTCTTCCTCGCTGGCGCGCGCCAGGTGCGGGTAGCCGGCGGCGGCCAGGATGGCGTGCGCTTCGGCGTCGGCGCGCAGCTCGACCTTCTCGGTGGCGTAGCGCGCGGCCAGCTGCGGCAGCACTTCGGCCGCAATCGGGCGCGCCACCAGCAGCGTTTCCATGGTGTTGCAGGTGCCGTAGCGGTGGCACTTGGCGTTGAAGCCGATGTCCAGCGCTTTCGCCATGTCGGCCTTGGCGTCGATGTACACGTGGCAGATGCCGTCCAGGTGCTTGATCATCGGCACCGTGGCTTCTTCCATCAGGCGCGCGATCAGGCCCTTGCCGCCGCGCGGCACGATCACGTCCACGTACTGCGGCATGGTGATCAGGGCGCCCACTGCGGCGCGGTCGGTGGTGTCGACCACCTGCACGCCGTCAGCCGGCAGGCCGGCGCCTTGCAGGCCTTCGGCGACCAGTTTGGCCAGCGCGCGGTTGCAATGGATCGCTTCCGAGCCGCCGCGCAGGATGGTGGCGTTGCCGCTCTTGATGCACAGGCCGGCCGCGTCCACCGTCACGTTGGGACGCGCTTCGTAGATGATGCCGATCACGCCCAGCGGCACGCGCATCTGGCCGACCTGGATGCCGGACGGGCGGATCTTCACGTTCGAGATTTCGCCCACCGGGTCCGGCAGCGAGACGATCTGGCGCAGGCCTTCCACCATGGTGGCGATGGCCTTGTCGGTCAGCGCCAAGCGGTCCAGCATGGCCGGCGCCAGGCCGGCGGCGCGGGCGGCGGCCAGGTCCTGCTCGTTGGCTGCGCGCAGGGCCGGCGCTTCGCGCTCGATGGCGGCGGCGATCAGCTCAAGTGCGCGGTTGCGGGTCGCGCTGTCGGCGCGCGCCATGCCGCGCGATGCGGCGCGGGCGCGCTGGCCGATGTCTTGCATGTACTGCTTGATGTCCATCGCATTTACTTTCATTTCTAACCTCGTGCGACCTTTAACGCCAGCTGCAGCATGGCGTCCCACTGGTCGCCGGCGAACGCCTTGGCGCGCAGGCCCTTGACCATGCGGTCGACCTGGGCGGCCTGCTGCATCGCCGCCTCCAGGGTGGGCAGCGAGATGCGGCGCAGCGCCGGCTCCATCAGCCGTTCGCGCGGGCCCCAGATGCGGTATTCCTTCAGGAGCGCCGGCAGCGGACGGCCCTGGGCCATGCCTGCCTTTAATTTTAGCAGCGTGCGGATTTCTTCGGAGACGGCCCACAAGACCAGCGGCAGCGCTTCGCCTTCGCCTTTCAAGCCTTCCAGCATGCGGATCAGGCGCGCGGTGTCGCCTGACAGCATGGCTTCGGACAGCTTGAACACGTCGTAGCGTGCTACATTGAGCACGGCGTCCTGCACCTGCTCGTGGGCCAGCTTGCCCGGCTCGTGCAGCAAGCCGAGTTTCTGGATTTCCTGGTGTGCCGCCAGCAGGTTGCCTTCGACGCGGTCGGCGATGAAGTCCAGGCTGGCGCGCTCCGCGCTTTGCCCTTGTGCGGCAAGGCGGTTGGCAATCCATCCCGGCAGCGCGTTGCGCTCGATGTTCGGGATGTCGATGTACACGGCGGCCTGCTGCAAGGCCGCCACCCACGCTGCCTTCTGCGTCTGCCAGTCCAGCTTGGGCAGGGTGATCAGCGTGAGGTTGTCGGGAGAGAGATCTTTGGCGTAAGCCTGCAGCGCGGCGCCGCCATCCTTGCCCGGCTTGCCGGTCGGGATGCGCAGCTCGATCAGCTTCTTGTCGCCGAACAGGCTCATGGCCTGGTTGGCCGCCAGCAGTTCGCCCCACTTGAAGCTGCGCTCGACGGTCAGCACATCGCGCTCGGAGTAGCCTTGCGCGCGCGCGGCGCGGCGGATCTTGTCGGCCGCTTCCAGCGCCAGCAAGTGCTCGTCGCTGGTGATCACGTACAGCGGGGCCAGCGTCTTGGCGACGTGGCCGTCCAGGGCGTCGGCGCGCAACTGCATGGCGCGCCTTTAGCGGACCGGCGGCGCGGACGGCGCGGTAGGGGCGGTGACGTCGGGCGCCGACAGCACGCCTGGCAGCACGCCGGACGGCGTCGGCGCCGGCGCCGGCGCGCCCAGCTTGATGGCGGCCATGCGGCGCATCATCTGCTGCACCAGGTCGGCCTGCATGTCCTTGTACAGCAAGGCTTCTTCCTGCTCTTTCGCCAAGAGCTGGGTTTCGCTGAAAGTGATCGGGCGGCCCAGCGTAATCTGGGTCGGCGCCAGCAGTTCGGTGCCGGCCTTGTCGGTCACGCGGAACAGGATGTTGTAGCTGAGCAGGTATTCACGCACGCGGCCATTGCTGTTCAAGGACAGGATCGACTTGGTGCGCGTCTTTTCCGGGTTGGTCAGCACTTCGATCACGCCGTCGGCATCGGCCTTTTTCGATACCACCGTGGTGTGGCCGTTGACGCGGATATTGCGCTTGAGCTCAATCGCCAGCGGCGACGACTCCGGCAAGCCCACATACATGGCGTTGAACGGCAGCGTATACGTGCCGCCCGAGCCGCGCAGGTGGAAGCCGCAGCCGGTAGCCACGGCAGCGATGCCCAGCGCAGCCAGCGCCAGCATCGAGCGGCGCAGGGCGCCGCGGGAGTTCAGAGTCGTCGTCATCTTTGCCTTACACCACGATATTGACCAATTTGCCTGGTACCACGATGACCTTCTTCGGCGCGCCTTCCAGGAACTTCTGCACGCTTTCCTCGGCCAGCGCGGCAGCTTCGATGGCGGCCTTGTCGGCGGCCTTCGGCACTTTCACCGAGCCGCGCAGCTTGCCGTTGACCTGGATCATCAGCTCGATCTCGGACTGCTCCAGCGCGGCCGGGTCGACCTGCGGCCAGGCGGCATCCAGGATGTCGCCGGCATAGCCCATTTCCTGCCACAGCACGTGGGTGATGTGCGGCGCCACTGGGTTCAGCAGGCGCAGGAAGACGGCATAGCCTTCGGCCAGCACGGCCGGCTCTACGCCCTTGGCCGATTCCAGGGTATTCAGCATCTTCATGCAGGCCGATACCACGGTGTTGTACTGGATGCGCTTGATGTCGTAGTCAGCTTGCTGCAACACCTTGTGCACTTCGCGGCGCAGCGCCTTGCCTTCGTCGGTGGACGCAACGGCGGCCAGCGGCGAACCGGCGGCGCGGATCGCATCGCGCTGGGCGAAGCCGAAATTCCACACGCGCTTCAGGTAGCGGTTGGCGCCTTCCACGCCGGAGCCGGACCACTCCAGGGTCTGCTCAGGCGGCGAAGCGAACATGGTGAACAGGCGCGCGGTGTCGGCGCCGTACTGCTCGATCTGCACCTGCGGGTCGATGCCGTTGTTCTTGGACTTGGACATCTTCTCGATGCCGCCCAGGCTGACCGGCTGGCCGTCGGCCTTCAGCACGGCCGACACAGGGCGGCCACGGTCGTCGGTGGTCAGGGTCACGTCGTCCGGGTTGAACCAGTGCTTCTTGCCCGAGGCTTCCTCACGGAAGTAGGTTTCGTTCAGCACCATGCCCTGGGTCAGCAGGTTGGTGAACGGCTCGTCGAACTTCACCAGGCCGAAGTCGCGCATCACCTTGGTCCAGAAGCGCGCGTACAGCAGGTGCAGCACGGCGTGCTCGATGCCGCCGATGTACTGGTCCATCGGCATCCAGTAGTCGTTGCGCTCGTCGATCATGGCCTGGTCGGAACCTGGCGAGGTATAGCGCATGTAGTACCAGCACGAATCGACGAAGGTGTCCATGGTGTCGGTCTCGCGGCGCGCCGGCTTGCCGCATTTCGGGCAGTCGCACTTGAGGAAGGCTTCATGCTTGTTCAGCGGGTTGCCGGTGCCGTCCGGCACGCAGTCTTCCGGCAGCACCACGGGCAGGTCCTTTTCAGGCACCGGCACCGAGCCGCAGGAATCGCAGTGGATCATCGGGATCGGGGTGCCCCAGTAGCGCTGGCGCGAAATGCCCCAGTCGCGCAGGCGGAAGGTGGTCTTCTTCTCGCCCAGGCCCTTGGCGGCCAGGTCGGCGGCAATCGCCTCCAGCGCTTCGTTGTAGCGCAGGCCGTCGTACTTGCCGGAGTTGGTCACCACGGAGACGGCCTTGTCGCCGTACCATTCCTGCCAGGCCTCGTCGGAATACGACTGGCCTTCGGCGGCGATCACCTGCTTGATCGGCAGATTGTATTTTTTCGCGAAAGCGAAATCGCGCTCGTCGTGCGCCGGCACGCCCATCACGGCGCCGTCGCCGTAGGTCATCAGGACGTAGTTGCCGATCCAGACTTCGACTTGTTCGCCGGTCAGCGGGTGGGTCACGAACAGGCCGGTCGGCATGCCCTTCTTCTCCATCGTCGCCATGTCGGCTTCGATCACGGAGCCCATCTTGCATTCGGCGATGAAGGCTTGCAGTTCCGGTTTGTTCTGCGCGGCGTGGGCGGCCAGCGGGTGCTCGGCGGCGACGGCGCAGAAGGTCACGCCCATCACGGTGTCCGGACGGGTGGTGAATACATACAGCTTGCCGTCGTTGATCAGCTGGCCGTCGGCGCCGGCGATATTGTGCGGGAAGGCGAAGCGCACGCCGGTCGACTTGCCGATCCAGTTCGACTGCATGATGCGCACGCGCTCAGGCCAGCCTGGCAGCTTGTTGTCGACATAGTCCAGCAGCTCTTCGGCGTAATCGGTGATGCGGATGTAGTACATCGGGATTTCGCGCTTTTCGATCAGCGCGCCCGAACGCCAGCCCTTGCCATCGACCACCTGCTCGTTGGCCAGCACGGTCTGGTCGACCGGGTCCCAGTTCACGGTACCGGTTTTCTGGTAGATGATGCCCTTTTCCAGCATCTTCAGGAACATCCACTGGTTCCACTTGTAGTATTCAGGCTTGCAGGCGGCCATCTCGCGCGACCAGTCGATCGCCAGGCCCATCGACTGCATCTGCTCCTTCATATGCTCGATGTTGGAGTAGGTCCACTTGGCTGGCGGCACGTTGTTGGCCATCGCCGCGTTTTCCGCCGGCATGCCGAAGGCGTCCCAGCCCATTGGCATCAGCACGTTGTAGCCATTCATCCGCAGGTAGCGGTACATCACGTCATTGATCGTATAGTTGCGCACGTGGCCCATGTGCAGCTTGCCCGATGGGTAAGGCAGCATCGAGCAAGCGTAGTACTTGCCTTTAGGGAAACGCGGGTCGTTTTCGACCGCTTTGTAGGCGTCGATCGCCTTCCAGTCCGATTGGGCGGCTTTTTCGACGTCTGCTGGACTATATTTTTCTTGCATGATGGAGCGCACTAAAATGGATGGATATGAACCGGACATTATAACAATGCATTGGTGCGGCGCGTCAGAATGAGATATCAGGAATTTCCGCCCCCGCCGGGGCTGGCCGGGCTGGTCGACTGCCTGTGGCTGTCCGAGGCCCCGGCCGGGGCGGTGCCGGCGCCCGTTCCCGCCCCGGTTTTGCACCGGGTGCTGCCCGATAATTGCACCGATATCCTGTGGCAGGACAGCGGCGCCGCCTTCTTTGTCGGCATGATGAGCACCTGGTTCGATGTGCCGGCCGCGCGCCGGCTGCGCACGGTGGCGGTGCGCTTTCGCCCGGGTGCAGCCGGCCTGTTCGTGGGACCGGCGCCGGGACAGGCGCGCTTCGAGCTGGCAGGGCTGATCGACCAGCGCGCCGACCTGGACCTGCTTTGGGGGCGCTCGAAAGCCGACCGGCTCGGCGACGCCCTGTGGTCGGTGGCGCGCAGCGATGCCGAACGCCTGGCGCTGCTGACCAAGGCGCTGTATGCCCGGCTCTCTGTCGCACCGGCCGGCGCCAGGGCCGCCATGTCGCTGGCTTCGCGCGTGACGGCGGCGGCGCCCGCCGGCCAGGCGCTGGCCCTGCGCGCTGTCGCCGCACTGGAAGCGAGCGGCGGCGCGCTGCGCGTCGACGCGCTGGCCGCGTCGCTGGGCGTTTCGCGGCAATACCTCGCGAACCAGTTCCGCGACCACGTCGGCCTGTCGCCCAAGCTGTTCGCCCGCATCTGCCGCTTCCGCAACGCCCGCGCTGCCGCCTTGGCCGCCAGGCCTGGCCAGCAAGGCCACGACTGGGCCAGCCTGGCCCTCGACAACGGCTATTTCGACCAATCCCACCTGATCCGCGACTTCCAGGACTTCACCGGCACTTCGCCCGACGCCCATTTGGCTGGCCGGTGAGCGTTCCAACTCTGTCGCGAGAAAGTGCGATTTTTGGTCCCAATTGGTCGGTCCAAACCTCTATTTTCTGCGATTTTCGGGAACTTTCCGTGATTTCGCATGTCCAAGGAAAAAATCACGAAAAAGGGCCAAAAATCGCACGAAATAGCGGTTTGGCCAGGTCAATTCAGGGCAAAAATCGCACTTTCTCGCGAGGGAGAAGAACATGACACCAAGTCTTAGCATCGCCATTTCCGCGCACACTTTGCGCGCCCTGCTTGAGTTTCAAAGCGACTTTGACAAGGAAGCCGATCCCGCCGACCTCGCTGACCTCGCTATCCGCGACTGGCTGCATCAGCAGCGCGAGCTCGCCAAACCCGCAGGCCAGCGCGGTTACTTCTGGAAGAAGCTCTTCTTGCCGGACGGAACCCGGCTGCGGGTTTCCAACCACATGATCACACGCTATGCCGCTGTCGTTGGGGACGACCTGGTCTTTGAAACCTTGCTCACTTCGCCCAACCGCTTTGCGCAAATGACGCTTGGATCGGCGCGTAATGCCTGGGAAGTCGTCTACATCCAGATGCCTGGCCAACGTGAATGGAAATTGGCGCTCCGCCTGCGCCAGGAGTTGGAGGCCGATGAGCGTCGGCCAGCCGGCGGCCCTGCCAAGCTGTCGCCGGCAGCGCCGCCTCTCCAGGCCTGGCCGTCACCGGCGCCGAAGCGCAGCTTGCCCGCAGGCGCCCTGCTGGCGCCCCAGTTACGGCCAGACTGCGCAGAGCGGCGCAAAGTATATCGCCGCGCAGAAGACCTGCTGCTCGACTAGTTTCCATTTTTCCAATCGCGACGGTGGCTGGCGTGGCAAGATGCGCCCATCAACCCGCCAACAGAGGAGAGCACCATGATCAAAGGCCTGCGCACTGCGATTTACCCTACCCCCGACCTGGAAGCCGGCAAAGCCTGGTACAGCAAAGTTTTCCAGACCAAGCCCTACTTCGACCAGCCGTTCTACGTCGGCTTTGAAATCGGCGGTTTCGAGCTGGGCCTGGTGCCAGATGGCAAACCGGTCAAACACGGCGTCCAGGCATATTGGGGCGTGGAAGACATTGCCAAGGAAGTCAAACGCATCGTTGCGCTGGGAGCGAGCGTTCACTCCGACATCCGGGAAGTGGGTGAACGCATCCTGGTGGCCGAACTGGCCGACCCCTTCGGCAACTTGCTGGGCCTGATTGAAAACCCGCATTTCGACAGGGCCAGGGTCGCGTGATACCATGCACCCCCTATGCGCAAACGCAATAACAAATCCATCCTGATCAAGACGCCCGACCAGGTCGAGCTGGCCCGTGTGGCCGGCCAGCTGGCGGCCGACGTGCTGACCTTTATCGCGCCGCACGTCAAGCCGGGCGTCACGACCGCCCAGCTGGACAAGCTGTGCAACGACTACATCGTCCACACCCAGAAAGTCATCCCGGCCAATGTCGGCTATGGCGGCTTTACCGGCACCGTCTGCACCTCGGTCAACGAGGTGGTCTGCCACGGCATTCCGTCGGCCAAGAAGGTGCTGAAGGATGGCGACATCATCAACATCGACGTGGCTGTCATCAAGGATGAATGGTTCGGCGATACCAGCCGCATGTACTACGTCGGCACGCCGTCCAAGGCGGCGCAGAAGCTGTGCGAAGTGACGTATGACGCGATGTGGGCCGGCATCCGCGCGGTCAAGCCGGGCAACCGGCTGGGCGACGTCGGCCATGCGATCCAGAAGCTGGCCGAAGCGGCCGGCTACAGCGTGGTGCGCGATTATTGCGGGCATGGCATCGGCATGGTGTACCACGAGGATCCGCAGGTGCTGCATTACGGGCGGCCGGGTACCGGCTTGCTGCTGGAGCCGGGCATGGTGTTTACCATTGAGCCGATGATCAATGCCGGCAAGCACGCCACGCGCGCGCTGCCGGACGGCTGGACCGTGGTCACGGCCGACAGGTCGCTGTCGGCGCAGTGGGAGCATATGGTGGCAGTGACTGAGACCGGGTTTGATGTGTTGACGCTCGCGCCGGGCGAGCAAAACCGGTAAACCGGTGTCTGACCCGCAGGGTCAGACACCGATACGCGGCAGGCGCAGGCCAGTGTCAGACCCTGCGGGTCTGACACTGGTTTACCGGTTTAGCGCAAGGTCAGCTTCAACGCCGGCTTCTCGCCGTAGTCGTCATAGCGTTCGTTGATGCCACCCACGCAGTAGGTTATTTCCTCCAGCAGGTCCGCCGGCATCTTGCCCGCATCGGTGATGACAATCTCCAGCACTTCATTCGGCTTGAGCCTGAACTTGGTCATATTGTCCTCATCGCGCAGATAGGACAGGCAGTCCACCCAGGCATCGATGGTCGCGGAATACCCCGACGGGAACCCAAGTTCCGCCTGGCAGGCAGCGTGGAACGCCGCCTCATCGCCGATCGCGGCGCCGTTTAACGTGGCAATAGCCATTATTTCTTTTCCTTCGGATCGGTGACAAACCCAATGCGGGTCAGGCCATGCGACTGTGCCGCCGCCATCACCTGTGCCACCACTTCATAGCGGGTATCCTTGTCCGCCCGCAGCTGCAGCTCCGGCTGCTGCGGCAAGTCCGCCGCCCCGGCCAGGCGCTGTTCCAGCTCTCCCGGCTGCAAGGCATCGTTATTCCAGTAAACCGTGCCGGCGGCATCGATCGCCAACGTCACCGTATCGGCTTCCTGCTGCAGCGCCCTGGCCTGCGCCTTGGGCAGCTCCAGCTGCACCGCATTGGTAAACATCGGCGCGCTGATGATGAAGATCACCAGCAGCACCAGCATCACGTCCACCATCGGCGTGACGTTGATGTCCGCCATGGATTCCTTCTGCCGGTGATGATTGAAGGAGCCGAATGCCATGCGCTCAGCCCCTGGCCAGGTAAGCGTGCAAGTCGTGCGCGAACGCGTCCAGTTCAGACAGCGTAATGCGGTTGATGCGGTTAAAGCCGTTGTACGCCAGCACCGCGGGAATCGCCACGGTCAGGCCGACGCCGGTCATGATCAGGGCCTCGCCCACCGGCCCGGCCACCTTGTCGATCTGCACCGTGCCCTGCGCCGACACTGCCGCCAGTGCATGGTAGATGCCCCACACGGTGCCCAGCAGCCCGACAAACGGCGCGGTCGAGGCGATCGACGCCAGCAAGGTCAGGCCCGACTCCAGCCGCGTGGTCGAGACATGGATCGCATCGCGCAGCACCCGCGTGACCTGCTCGGAGCGCCCCATCTCGGCGGCGATGCTGCCGCCCTTGGCATGCGCCAGCTGGTGGGCGCCGGCCTGCGCTACCGCCGCGAAGATACGTTCCTGGTCGCGCGCCGCCATCAGCGCCACGCCATCGGCCACCGAAGGCGCATCCCAGAATGCCTGCACCACCGGCGCCGCGCGCCGGATGCGCCACGAGGCCCAGCCCTTCCACAGGATGAAGAACCAGGACGCCAGCGACATCGCCAGCAGCAGGTATGCCACCGCGTGCGAGATCGCATCGCCGCGCTGCCAGTAGCTGGCGAAGGTAAAGTGCTCCATCAGCCGTTCAGGCCCAGCACGTCATACATGTCGAACAGGCCGGTCTTCTTGTCGGCCAGGAATTGCGCCGCGCGCAACGAGCCGTTGGCATAGTGCTGGCGCGAAGACGACTTGTGGCTGATCTCGATGCGCTCGCCCTCGGTAGCAAACATCACGGTATGGTCGCCGATGATGTCGCCGCCGCGCACGGTGGCAAATCCAATCTGCGAAGGCTCGCGCGGGCCGGTCACGCCTTCGCGCGCGAACACGCCGCATTCTTTCAGGTCGCGCCCCAGCGCATCGGCGATCACCTCGCCCATTTTCAGCGCGGTGCCGGACGGCGCATCGACCTTGTGGCGGTGGTGCGCTTCGATGATCTCGATGTCGTAGCCGATGTCGAACTGCTTGGCCGCAAATTCCAGCAGCTTCAGCGTCACATTGACGCCCACGCTCATGTTCGGCGCGAACACGATCGCGGTTTTCTGCGCCGCAGCCGCAATGGCCGCCTTGCCCGCTTCGTCGAAGCCGGTAGTGCCGATCACCATCTTCACGCCATGCTCGGCGCAGTAAGCCAGGTGGGCCAGGGTGCCTTCCGGGCGGGTGAAGTCGATCAGCACGTCGGCGCCGGCCAAGCCGGTTGCCAGGTCGGACGTGATGGCCACGCCGGCCGGCTGGCCGGTGAAGGCCGCCGCGTCGCTGCCCAAGGCAGGCGCGCCCTCGCGGTCCAGCGCACCGGACAGGCGCGCCGCGGGCGCCTTCTGCACCGCCTCGATCAACATATGGCCCATGCGGCCGCTGGCGCCGGCAATGGCGATATTCAGTTGCGTCATCTTGCTGTTTCCTTAATGCTTTGCGAGCTTATTGCTTGGTGCCCGATTCCTGGCCGCCCGGCAGCGGCGCCTTGCCAGGCGCCAGGTTGTCCTTGGCCGCCTCGGACTTCTTGAATTCCTTGATCGGGCCGGCGATGCGCGCGATGTATTCCTGCTCGGTCGGCAGGTTGCCGCCTTCGAAGCGCTCCACCTTGTCATCCTGGTCGAAGAACACCACCACGGTGCTGGTGGTCAGCTCGCCATTGCCCTTGGCCAGGCGGAACGGGTAATCCCAGCGCTTGCCGTGGAAGGCGTCGGCCATCAGCGGCGTGCCGAGCAGGAACTTGACCTGGTCCTTGCTCATGCCGTTCTTGAGCTGGGCCAGCATTTCCTTGGAGACGAAATTACCCTGCTGGATGTCGGGACGGTAGGGCGAGAAGAACCAGAAGAACTTCTGCACTTTGGTGATCTGGGTGGTCTGGGCCCCCTGCGAGGCTTCCACCGGAGCCACGGTGGCTGGCTTGCTGGCGCAGGCAGCCACCAGGGCGGCCGCCAGCAGCGGAGTGCTACGTTGCAACAAAGACAGCAGGGTCAAGCGCATATTATGCATACCTCAATTCCGTGAGCAGAAGTGCCTAAAACGCTATATCATAAAGCACTTCCCGCAACTGACGTTAGCAAACATGAGTAACAGCCCTACCGACCTGAAGGCGTCCGGCCTGAAGGCTACCCTGCCACGCCTGAAGATCCTCGATATTTTCCAGAGCAGCCCCGTGCGCCATCTGACGGCGGAAGACGTGTACAAGCTGCTGCTGGCCGAGAACATGGACGTCGGCCTGGCCACCGTGTACCGCGTGCTGACCCAGTTCGAGCAGGCGGGCTTGCTCAACCGCAACCATTTCGAGAGCGGCAAGGCGATTTTCGAGCTCAACGAAGGCTCGCACCACGACCACCTGGTCTGCCTCGATTGCGGCCGGGTCGAGGAATTTGTCGACGAGGAAATTGAAAAGCGCCAGCAAAGCATCGCCGCCGAGCGCGGCTTCAAGATCGCCGAGCACGCGCTGGCCATCTACGGCAGCTGCACCAAGGTCAACTGCCCCCACAAGCACTAAGAAAATAAATGGGGACGTACCCCATTTTTCTTCGAAAAATAAATGGGGTACGTCCCCATTTATTTTTTAGTGGTTGCTAAGCGCATTGGACAGCAAGCGCGAGGTGATATCGACAATCGGGATCACCCGCTCGTAGGCCATGCGGGTCGGCCCGATCACCCCCAGCGTCCCCACGATCTTGCCGTTGGCCTCGTACGGCGCAGTGACCACGCTCATTTCATCCATCGGCACCAGCTGCGACTCGCCGCCGATGAAAATCTGCACGCCGGACGCCTTGGACGACACATCCAGCAGCTGCATCAGCCCGGTCTTTTGCTCGAACAGGTCAAACATCGCGCGCAGCGAGCTCATGTTCGAGGACAGGTCGCTCACCGACAGCAAGTTGCGTTCGCCGGCG
>DASWTB010000287.1:0-4289 GCA_036402315.1 Pseudoduganella sp.
CCATCGGAACGATGCCCCGCATAGGCATTCCAACTTACCTTCGACCCAGAAGGAGTAGTACAAGGCGCTGGCGGCGGCGTGACGCAGCCACCACCACCCGGCCCCTCTTGATGCACCTGACCCGTAGGGCACGACGGAACCGTATAGGGATTGGCAGTGCCACTGCCACTAACACCAAAATCAGTACCATCCTTGTAGATCATGTTGAACATACAGCCGCCGCCGCTGCCAACAGAATTGAATTTATAGGTGTAGTCGCCACCGAGAGAGTTAAGCCTCGCGCCGTGCGCCTGACAAGCCGACGCCTGACTACCGTACAAACCGTTTTCCACCTTGGCCACGTAATACATCGTGTCAGCCGCCGCCGGCCCGCACCAGCAGACCAAAAACAGTATAAATAGTTTCCGCATAAGCCTTAATCCGAAAAGAGAATCCACCACGCGCCCAAGTACACCACCAGAAGAACAATCGCCATGCCCAACCCCCGCAAACAAAAAAGGAGCGCCAAAGCGCCCCTCAGACCGTCCAGGCGCCAGCCTTACATCGCGGTCTTGATGAACTTGAACGCCTTGATGCCGACAACAACCACCAGCACGGCAGCGCCCACGACAGCAGCAGCTGTACCGGCTTCGGTCAGAGCCGCAGTCACCGAAGTGGTGTCAATCGCAGCCTGAGCCGAGGTCGCAGCAGCAGCCGCACCAACTACAGCGCCACCAACGACGCGTTTGAAAATACCTTTCATGTCTTACTCCTTTTCTTCGTTGAGAGAAATTGCCTTGCGAATCGCCTTCATGCCGAACGCCACAGCCCACACACAACCTGCGGCAGCACTGATCAATTCGGCATTTTCGATGCTCATATTGCCCAGCTCAGACCAAGCATTACTTGCACCGGTTTCCACCACGTAGGCGCACGTGGAGGTATCAGTTACAGAGGGGTCAAGCGCAAGCAGCAACGTGCCATCGGATTGCTGCACGGCGCGAGCACAGACCCCCATGATTAAGCAGCCGCCTGTGCGGGCTTGTTATTGGCCGCAGGAGCCTTGCCAGCTTCTGCTACCGGCGTGATCGAATACACCTGCGAACCGACGCGCTTGTCGTTCGAAATCGCCACCTCGAACTCGACTTCATACGTGCCCGGCTTCAGGTCTTTGTAGCGCTCAGGGAGCACCAGCTCACCTATCAGCGGGGCCACAGCGCCCGTCTCACGATCCACCTTGTGGACGATGCACTGCGCCATGCGCATGTCATAGTCGTTGCCCGTTTTCTTGGAACGGCCAGCCACAACGGCCACGTGCAGAATCTGGATGGTGTTTTTCATATTTTCATTCCTTTAAAAATTCGCCCACTAGGGCGATTGATAAGCGCAAAAAAGCGCAACGACTTCTGTTAAACGACGCGAAAGCGATAGAACAAGACCGCCGACAACTGATTCATTTGCTGAACAAAGCGCTCTGCCCGCACCCGATCCATCAAAGGGTATTCATCGAGGTCAAACCAAACCTGCGCACCCTTATTCCAGCGTGCACAACCCTGAATCTGGCAACGCGACTGCTTTGAAGATCGAGACGAATCCACCCTGCCCCCTCACTAATTACCGTGACATGTCACGAAAAACTGCCATAATCAAAAGATCATTCCTGCCGACAACACCATGGACACCACGATCATTCTTTACAGAGCCGACCTTGCCGACTTCATTGGCAACTGGATCTTTAATGCCCTGCTGATCTATGCCGGGATGCGCTACGAACGCTGGCGCACCGGAAAGACCGAATACCACGACGACCACGGACCGAACTGGGATCGCAAAGAACCGGAGCTTTAAGCGATTCACAAACGTACTGTTGACCGGCAACGGGTAAACCTCTAGGATTCATACCCATCCGATACAGCCGTATCCGATACAGGCGTATCGTGCGATACAACCGTATCGCTTGTCAAGGAGAAAATTATGAAAAGCGTGAAATATCTGGAGCAGCTACGCGAACAACGCGGCTTTAAGACAGACGAAGAGCTGGCAAACCTGCTGGGAATCAGCCGAGGCGCTGTCAGCCACTACACCAATGGCCGACGAATCATGGACGACGAAACGTGCATCGCTGTCGCAATGGCACTCGACATCCATCCTATGCAAGTGATCGGCGCTGCATGTATTGACCGTGCAGAGAAAACAGGTCAGAAGAGTCTTTGGGAAGTTTTTATGAACCGGGGAGCCGCCGTCGCAGCAAGCGTCCTGATGGCCGCTAGTGTCAATTTATTTTTGACACCGGCCCCCGCAAACGCAGCAACCATGCGGGCTGGCGAGGGTAGTGGTTCCTTGGAATATAGATTATGCGAAGTTGTGTACGTTGCGGACAACGTTGTAATGTCCGATTCTGGCACTTAGAACTGCAGCGATTTCCACCGTGCGATGCATGCTGATTTCGGCCCGACACTCGCTTTTCAGAAGATTGACGGCAGCGGTCACGCTTGGTTCCGAGCCTTGAGAAAGGCATGGTAAGACAGCTGGCCGCCACGGAATCATTTCGTGCTGCGGCCAGATCATATACGCATGCTCAATTTCCTAACAATGCGTCCTTGAAGCCCTGCAGTGCCGGTTTCGGCTGGAAGTTCGCATCGAACAACAACGGCCAATCTGGCGATCCGGGCTGATTGATCCAGCTGTCTGCGTCCCAAACGCCCCAGACCGTAATCCCAGCCCGCTGCGCAGGCGGCACAACTCTCAGGTACGCGGCAATGATGTCGTGATAGCGCTGCTGCTGCCGGGCTGCAGCCTCAGGCGTGAAACTGGTGTAGGCGCTCTTCATGCTTACATCTATTTCAGTGATCTTTACCTTCAAGCCGCGGTCCGCAATTGCTTTCAGCGAGGATTCGATGGCGGTGAGGCTCGGCCAGTCAATGGTCACGTGCATCTGGAAGCCAACGCCATCGATCGGTACGCCCCGTGACCTCATGCCATCCACAAGGGCTAAGAGTTTAGCTGTCTTCTGGCCGCCAGCCTCGATGTTGTAGTCGTTGTAAAACAAGTCGACTTGCGGATCAATGGCGCGGGCGTTGATGAAGGACTGGTCGATGAAGTTGTGGCCCATCTTCTGGCTGAACACGGTACTGCGCAGGATATTTTCCACCGTCGGCTCCCCGTCGTCAGCCAGCGCCTCGTTGACCACGTCCCAGCTGACCACCCTGCCCTGGAAATGCCCAACGATGGTTTGGACATGGTTCTTCAGCATGGCGGCAAAGTCGCCGCCGTAGTTTGTCATGAAGCTGGGGACCTGGTAGTCAGCGTGCCAGATCAGCGTGTGCCCATGCACTTTGATGTTGTTTGCGCTCGCGAAGGAAACGAACTGGTCGGCCTGGTCGAAGGTAAAGGTATTCTCCTGTGGATGCAGGTACCCCATTTTCATGATGTTACCAGCTGTCATTTGATTGAAATTCGGGAACACTACAGCCTGTTGCCGTGAACTGGTGCTGCTGTTGATGATGCTGTTGTTCTCGAATCCGGCATTCACTGCCACGCCAATCGGGAAGCTCGCCAGCGATTTCAGGCCGGTCGCACTGCTGTCCGTAGTGAAGTAGGCGGTCACGGACTTGTTGCTGTCCATGGTGATGGTCAAGGGGTTGGTGCTGCCGCTGACTGCGCCGCCCCAACCGGAAAACAGGGAACCCTGCACTGGAGTCGCGGTGACGGTGACCGCGCTGCCGGCCTGGTAGCTGTAATTGCCTGGTGCGGGGCTGGTCGTCCCGCTGCCGCTGCCGCCGACAGCGACAGTCAAGGTGTTATTGACGGGACCACTGCTATTGCTGCCGTTGACCTGCAACTGGGCTCCTGCCTGCCTGGCAATATAGCGGAGGTAATAGTTGCCATTGATTCGCGCCGGCATCTGGGTCGACGTGATGTTCTTGTATGACACACCGTTGATGGTGAAGGTGTCGGCCAGCCTGGAGGCGACGCTGCTGATGGTGCCGGAAGTGAACAGGCAGACGCTTGCGGGACCGTTCAAGACGGTCGGCAATGTCATTGCTTTGGGATTCTTGCAGATCGCTGTGTTGCCGCTTGCCGTACTTTGCGTAGTTGCCGAGTTGGCAGTACCAAGGACGTTCAAGAGTGCCAAGGTTCCGTATAAAAGATATTTCAATGACATCCTGAGCCTCCGTGCCGATTTCATTATGTTCACATTCCTGTTGCCTGTCCTGATCACAGCTACTGCAACAAGTACTGCAAGGAATGCTAACTTCCGGCGTCGGCCGCTACGTTATGAATTTCGTCATGCGATCTACCAAAATTTA
>DASWTB010000288.1:0-20273 GCA_036402315.1 Pseudoduganella sp.
CCCTGCATCGACATCTGGTGGATTTCTACGATGCCCGCCGCGGGCGTGCGCACTTCGACCAGGCGCGCGTCCTGTGCGGACACCAGCTGCATGAAAGCGCCGGTCGCCTGGCCGGCCGGCACGGTGGCGCGAATCCATGGCTCGCGCACGGTGACTTGAGCCGCAGCGGAGGCGGCGAAGGCGATCGACATTGCGAGCGCGAAGATCTGCTTTTTCATTTTTCACTCCTTGATTCGTTAAATGGGGGACGAAATCAGGCGTGTGCAGGCGGTCCTCGCGGATTGGACGCCGACCACACCGGCAATGGTTGTGGCGACTGGTAGAACAGGGGTGGACGCAGCGTGGCGCCATCGAGCGGCAACGGCAAAGCAAGTGCGGGCGGCGGCAGGCCAAACCAGCCCGCGTGCGGCAGGCAGTAGGAACAGTCTTCCATATCCATCTGCGCCATCGGTTGCGCTGCGGATTGCTGCTTGCTGCGATCGGTCACTGCGACGAAGGTGGCGTAATCGAGTTCGCCGACGCCTGTCACGCGGGTGCCGTCGTTCAGGCAGATCTCCCAGGTGCGAGGCTTGCCGTTGACCGCATGCGAAATCGCGGGGGCGAGCGCGTTCATCAGGATGGCGAAACACGCGATCCAGATCCAGCGCAGGCGGGTTGACGATTTCATTTGCATGGCGGGGATTATAGCCTAGCGCGACGCTTCCATTTTCGCAGCCAGCTCGCGTGCTGCGTGCCAGCGGCTGGCTGGCGAGGGATGGTCAAAACGCTCGAAATTGGGCGAATGGCTGTGCTTTACCAGCTTCCGAAAATAGGCGGCCAGTGCCTGCGGCGGCCATCCGGCGCGCGCCGCAAACAGCAAGCCTTCGCGGTCCGCTTCCAGCTCCTGCCGCTGGTTAAAACTCGCCAGCTTGCCTATCAGCGCATTATCGTGGTCGATATCGTGCTCAAACTCGGCGTAGGGCTGCGTCGCCCGTTCGGGCTCCAGCCGCAACGCCTCTTCGAATTCCTTCAGGTTGTGGCGCAGCACTGCATGCATGATTTCATGCGCCAGCAGCATCGTCAGCTCCGCATCGGTCAATGCCAGCTCGTCGACATAGGCGCGGCTGACCAGCATTCTGCCGCCAGCCATGGCAAAGGCATTGGCATCCCCGTCAGTGGTGGTGTGCAGCTCCCAATCCCATGCGGCCGATTCCGCAAATTCGCGCTTCGCCTGCTCGATCAGCGGGCGCGCCAACGCAGCAACCCGCGCGCCGAAACGCTCATCGTCATCAAGGCGATAGCCGGCGCGCAGTTCCTCGATCTTTTCGCGGTACAGCTTCGCCGAACCTGCCATGACTTCGGCTTGTGTCACCGCCAGCGCCTCGGCCCCTTGGATGATGAGCAAAAAGACAATAAAATAATGCACCATGATCACACCATGCTGCCACCGAATTACCGCCGTGCTTACCCTGGCTTGTTCCTTCGCTTGCGCCAACACGCAGGCAGCGAGCTTTGACTGCGCCAAAGCCTCGTCCAGCCAGGAAAAACTCATTTGCGGGAACGAGGCATTGTCCGAACTTGATGCACAGTTGGGCGAGGCCTACCGCGCTGCGAAAACCCAATACAGCCCGGCCAAGGCCAAGCTCCTGACTGCCGAACAACGCCAGTGGCTGGACAATGTTCGAAATCGCTGCACTAACACCAACTGCCTGCAGAAAGTCTACGAGGCCCGCCTTGACGAACTGGATCCTTTTGCTGACAAGCAGGTTACCTGTGCCGAAATGAAGCGGTCCCCGGAAACCATTTTCTCCGGCGGGATCGACCTCGGTTCGGGCACAGCCTCGCCCATTGCGGTTGACTACACCTGCGCGGAAAGCCTCGACCAGCAAAAGTTCATGCTGCCCTTGCTTGGCCTGGCCGAGAAAATTCGCAACGAAGATGGCCCCCGCGCATGTACGGGAACAATTGTGGCTGCGCTGTGGCGCTACTACCATTTCAGTCTTGCCGAAGCAGGCTTTGCGCCAACGATGCTGCAGCAGGATCGCCCGCCGATCACTGCGGACATCGACTGGAACCTGTCCCAACTCGCAGGCGGAAACGTGGCAGACCAGAAGGCCATCCGGTATTTCAAGCAGTGGTCCGAGGGCAGTCTGTTCAACCTGTCCTTGTACAGGGAGTTCACTACCGAGTTTGATCGCGTGCTGCCGATCCTCGCCAGACATTACGAGACCAGCTTCGGGATGGGAGGGAAGGACGCGCAAATATCGGCGAGAAACGCTCTGATGCTTGTCGTGCAGCGTGCGGCGGGCAGCTTCCCCAGGAGTGAGCTGAAAGAAGAGTCCGTCCTCATGCGGCTGGTTCGGGACAGCCGCACCAGGACGGAGGAAATACAAGGCGAGCTGGCGACCCAGCGTCATGCCGAAGACGAAATTCACAGCGCCCTGGCAGCCGCTTTGATCAACAACCGGCCATTGCAAACCGTCGCTGCCCTGACGCGTGCCCTGGGGCCGGATGCGCTGCAACGCCGTGGCGGGGAACGGGAGGCTTTACTTTCCTTGGCTCTTGGCAGCCAGCAGAACCTCGAGCATCTGCTGACCCAAAAGGTCCCGGTCAATGCCGCCAACGACTTTGGAAAGACCGCCCTGTTCTACGCCATCGGCGCAAACAACCATCCTGCGGCAGAAGCATTGGTCAGCGCGGGCGCCGATGTAAACCATGCTTACAAATCGGCGAAAGAGCTAAGGCCGGATGGCGATGAATGCGTGTACCCCGGCTTGCTGCATACGCGGCGCACGCCCCTGATGCACGCTGCGCAGCACAGCGACGTAAAGATGATCGGCACATTGCTCAAGGCCGGCGCCCGCTTGGATGCATCCGATGACCTGGGCTACAACGCTTTGGATTATGCCGTACTTGGAACGAACAAGGACAATGAGGCCTACCTGAAATCCCTGGGCCTGGCGTTCGGGTCGCAGGCCCAGGCTCGTCCGAAGTGATATACGGCCCCGCCAGGTCTCAGGCTTTCCAGACTTCGCGTGGAATTTCGACGGTCGTGGTGCCGTCGGTCAGCCAGATCTGGCCATCCTGGATGGTGCACTGGAGTTGCATCGAGCGCTGCGCCATCTTCTCCAGTTCGGCGCTGGCCTCGGCATCGATGTTCACCACGCTGACGTTCTTGGCGCGGTCAACCTTGTTGGCCAACTGCTTCCACCAGATGTGCGAAGCGGAACTGTAGGAGTACACCATCACCTTTTCGGAACGGCCGGCCGCCTTCAGGATGCGGCGTTCGTCCGGCTGGCCGACTTCGATCCACAACTGGATCGCGCCGGTCAGGTCCATCTGCCACAGGTCCGGTTCCTCGGTATCGGAAATGCCTTTCGCGTTGACCAGTGCCTCGTCGGCATGGATTGCGAAAGCGACGATGCGCACCATCAGGCGTTCATCCGTTTCCGACGGATGGCGCGCCAGGGTCAGCATGTGGGTTGCGTAGTAATTGCGGTCCATGTCCGCGATGGACAGTTCCGCCTTGTAGATCGTAGATTTCAGTGCCATTTCTTGTTATTTGAAGATTACAGTTCGGTCGCCGTTCAGCAGGATGCGGTGCTCGACGAACCATTTCACAGCGCGCGCCAGCACCACGCATTCAACGTCGCGGCCGATCGCAGTCAGCGCATCCGAATCCATGGCGTGGTCCACCCGTTCCACGTCCTGCTCGATGATCGGGCCTTCATCCAGGTCGCCGGTCACGAAGTGGGCTGTGGCGCCGATCAGCTTCACGCCGCGCTTGTGCGCCTGCGCATATGGCTTGGCGCCCTTGAAGCTGGGCAGGAAGGAGTGGTGGATATTGATCGCCTTCCCTTTCAGGCGTTCGCACATCGACGGCGCCAGGATTTGCATATAGCGCGCCAGCACCACCAGGTCCACCTTGTGGGTATCCATCAGCTCCGCAATGCGGGCTTCCTGCGCCAGCTTGGCTTCTTCCGGCGCACCGGTCGCCAGCGGCAGATGGTGGAACGGGATGTTGTAGCTGGCAGCCAGCTGGTAAAAGTCCATGTGGTTGGACACGATGGCCGGAATCTCGACCGGCAGCAGCCCGCTCTTGTAGCGGAACAGCAGGTCGTTCAGGCAGTGGCCGATCTTGGACACCATCAGCATCACGCGCGGCTTGGCGTGCGCATCGTGCAGCGCCCACTCCATGCCCATGGCGTCCGCCACCTTGGCGAAATCCTCGCGCAGCACGGCATCGCTGAACGCCGCATCCTCGCGCGCAAAATGCACGCGCATGAAGAAACGTTGCGTTTCCGCGTCACCAAACTGGGCGGAATCGATGATGTTGCAGCCATGTTCAGCCAGGAATCCCGATACACGATGGACGATGCCGCGCTGGTCGTGGCAAGAGAGCGTGAGGATGTATTCTGGGTGATTCATGGCACTTGCTGGTCGTTGGCGGGACGGTATTGTCGCATGAACGTTGCCACGGCTGCCAAAATCCGGAATAGAATGACCGTACTATTTCTAAAAAGGAGCAAAAATGGAGAACACCCAGTTCCGCCTCGCCGCCCGTCCGGTCGGCCTGCCCAAGGACAGCGACTGGCAAATCACCAAGGAGCCGGTGCGCGAACTGGCCGACGGTGAAGTGCTGGTCAAGACACGCTACCTGTCGCTCGACCCCGCCATGCGCGGCTGGATGAACGACGCCAAGTCCTATATCCGCCCGGTTGGCATCGGCGAGGTGATGCGCGCCGGCGGCCTGGGTGAGGTGATCGCCTCCAAGTCGCCGCGCTTTGCCGTGGGCGACCAGGTCGGCGGCGGCTTCGGCGTGCAGCAGTACTGGGTTGGCGCCGCCGACGACCGCCACGCCGGGCTGCACAAGATCGACACCCGCCTGGCCCCGGCCACGACCTGGCTCAACACCCTCGGCATGCCCGGCATGACCGCCTACTTCGGCCTGCTGGAAGTGGGCCAGCCCAAAGCCGGCGAAACCGTGGTGGTGTCCGGCGCGGCCGGCGCCGTCGGCCAGACCGTCGGCCAGGTTGCCAAGCAGCTCGGCTGCCGCGTGGTCGGCATTGCCGGCGGCAAAGAGAAGTGCGACTTCGTGGTCAATGAGCTCGGCTTCGACGCCTGCATCGACTACAAAGGCGGCGACGTGCGTGCCGGCCTGAAGGAACACTGTCCAAATGGCGTTGACATATACTTTGATAACGTTGGTGGCGACATCCTCGACATCGTTCTCACGCGCATCAACCTGAAGGCCCGGATCGTGATCTGCGGCGCAATTTCGCAGTACAACAACACGACCGCGGTCAAAGGCCCGGCCAACTACCTGTCCCTGCTGGTGAACCGCGCGCGCATGGAAGGCATGGTCGTGTTCGACTACGCCGACCGCTACCACGTAGCCGTTGCCGCGCTCGGCAAATGGCTGCAGGAGGGCAAGATCAAGAGCCGGGAAGATGTCGTGCAAGGCATCGAGAAATTCCCGCAGGCGCTGACAATGCTGTTCGAAGGCAAGAACTTCGGCAAGCTGGTCCTGCAAGTCGCCTGACGTCCTCCCCCTGCGGCTCCTTCTGCGCGGCCCAACCGATGCAGCGAAGGAGCCAGCATGAGCCAGCAACAACAAAACGCCACGGCAAAGGATGCCGTGGCGCTACTTACCTCCGACCACGACAAGGTCAAAAAACTTTTCCGCGAGTTTGAGAAATGCGATGCCTCCCACCAGGGCCTGAAGCATGACCTGGCGCAGCAAATCTGCATGGACCTCACTATCCACGCAACTATCGAAGAAGAAATCTTCTATCCTGCAGTGCGCGCCGAAACCGGCGAACAACAGAAGGTCGATGAGGCACTGGAAGAACACGGCACCATCAAGGAACTGGTCGAGCACATCCGCGGCATGGCCACCGGCGACGGCGAATTGGATAGCACAGTACAGAAATTGCGTGAATGCGTAGAGCATCACGTGATCGAAGAAGAACGGGAAATGTTCCCGAAAGTTCGGCAAAGCGATGCCAACCTGGCGGAATTGTGCGAACAGCTTCAGGACCGCAAGGAAGAACTGGAACATGACTTCGGCGCCACACCCGTGCGTGGCAACAATACTGCCGAAGCGGAAGGCGAACGTTCGGCCACTGGCCAGGCTGGTTCGTGATACCTGAAAAATAATTTGAACTTTTACCGCAGACCTTCCCTCAAAGCCCAAGAAGCAGCCACGACGCTGCTTCCGGCCCGGGCCCGAGCCCGGATTCCAGGGCACATTGAGGGAGGTGGAACATGGCTACTCAAGACGAGCAGGTCAGGATCGGCAATGGCAAGCGCGGCTTTGCGGCGATGGATAAGGAAACCCAGCGCATGATTGCCAGCAAGGGCGGCCAGGCCGCGCACCAGAAGGGTACGGCGCATGAATTCACCTCGGAAGAAGCGCGCCGCGCCGGCCAGAAAGGCGGCGAAGTGGTAAGCCGCAACCGCGAGCACATGGCGGAAATCGGGCGCAAAGGCGGCGAGAGCCGGCAAACTGCGCGCAATGGCAACCGGCAAGGGCCAAAAGGCGAGCCGGGCTGACGCCGCGGGACTGATCAGCGGCCGGGCTTTACGTCCTGCAGAATGCGTGCCAACGCTTGCTGGAACAGTTCCGGTTCCTCGATTTGCGGAATATGCCCGGCACGTGGGATGCGCACGATTTGCGCGCGCGGAATCAGGCGTTGCAGGTTTTCCGCCTGCGAGAGGGGCGTGATGGTGTCGGTTTCGCCCCACAGCAAGGTCACCGGCCAGGCGATCCGGCCGTATGCATCCGGGAAGTCGCTGGCCGCGCGCCCACGCCGCGCCAGCAATTCCGGCAGCCAGGCAGCAACGTGCCTATAGCTGCCCTCCAGCGCCAGCGGCCGCTGGTAGATCTCCTGCCAGGCTGGCGTAGCTTTTTCTTTTTCGCTGACGAAGCTTTTCAACAGGGTTGCAGTGTACGCCGGATTGGTCAGCAAGCCCGCCGCCAGCGGTTGGCTGATCCAGCGCCAGCGCAGCACCGATTGCAGCATGCTGTCGCCTTGTCCTTGTGCGCCCTCCAGCCCCAGCGCGGCATCCACCAGCACCAGGGCCTGTACCCTGCCCTCGTCCGGCGTGGACAGCAAGGCCTCCATCAACGGCGCGGCACCAAACGAATGCGCCACGAACACTGCGCGGCGGATGCCTGCATTGTCCAGCGCCCTGCGCAGCCGCGCAGCCTGCTGTTGCTTGTCGTATTCGCCGGAAGCGGGCGGGATAGAGTAGCCAAAGGGCGGCATGTCGAACGCGATTGCCTGGTAGCCCAGGCTGGTGGCGGTCGCCATCGACGCGCGCCAGGTTTCGCTCCACGAGCCCGTGCCGTGCAGGAAGACCACAACCGGCGCCTCCCTGTTGCCGGAACGCTGCATGAAGACTTGCGCATCGCCCGCATCGACAAACTCGCCCCCGGCCGGAGCAAGCGCTTGGCGATTGCCCGTCTGGCGTGCTTCGGCCCGCCAGACGGCTACCGCACCCAACGCTACTGCACTGCCGGCCAGCACCAGCAGCGCGTAGGCCAGCAGGCGCTTAATAGTCATACACGTGTTCGACTTCCACTCCCTGGCGCGGTGCATCAACCAGGTAGTGCGACAGCGCCGCCACGCGCATCACCAGCGCCACGCGTTTGCGCCCCGGCTCGGTCAGGATCGGTTGCTCGAACAGCACCCGCGTATCGGGTGGCGCAGCGGTGCCCTGTCCCCGCGTCAGTACCGTGACCAGGATCACGTCGCTGTTGCCGGCGATATCCTGCAACCGCACGTCCTGCAGCCCCAGGCGCGTTGCCGCCAGGCGGAAGTCGTAATAACGCGGCAGCTCCAGCACGGCGCGGCCATCGTCCAGCATGCGCAGCAGTTTGACGTTCGGCAGATCGGCCAGGTCGTAGGGCTCGTGGTCAGCCACCACCTGCGTCGTCATCAGCGCCGGCTCATACGCCGCGCGGGTACCGAGCTTGATCAGCTGCCCATAGGCTGCCTTGACCAGGTATTCGGTGGTCAGCGCATAACGGCGTTCCAGCTTGCGCAGCATATTGGCGCCGAACAGCGGCGTGTCCGCCCACAGCCCTTTCAGCTTGGCGCCGAAGTCGTACAGGTACCACGGCTCCTTGCGAATGAAGTCGACATAGTCCTGTGCCACGCGCGCACCGTATTCATCCTCCGGTGTCAACCCGGAAGCTGTCGCCCAGCTCACGCGGCCCAGCGTGTTTTCGTATAGCGAACGCAGGCCGTATTCCACCGTGGTGCTGCTGCCGATCACGCCGATCATTACGTGATAGCCGGCGTTGTTGGGGTATTTGGCGCGCACCTGTTCTTCAGTCACGGCGGCGTAGCTGGTCCAGATCTGGCCCACATGCCCGAGGAAGGGGAAATTGTGGGCCGGATGCTTCTTCACATAGCGGGCGTATTCGGCCGGGCTGTGCACCAGGAACCATTCCGGGAAGGTCAGGAAAGTCTGCTCCACGCTGCGCCGCTGTTCCGCCGCGATCGGGCTCTCGGCGGAACTGGTCAGGCAAGCGGCCAGCAGGCTCAAAGCCAGCAAGAGTTTGCGCATATCAGATCCGCTTGAAGGCCATCAGGACATTCGCGGACGGATCGCCTTCCTGCACGATGCGTTCGCCCGTGTGCTCGAAACCGGCGGCTTCCACGCGCTTGATCCATTCGTCCACCGAGGCGAAGAAGCGCAGCTCCGACGAATTGACCGCCCATGGCTCGCCCAGGCCGGCATTGAACACACTGTGCGCCAGGCTGACGAAATCGTCCATCGTGCGGTCTTTCACGTCATGGTCGCGCACCACGAAGTAGCCGCCGGGGCGCACGATGTTCGCCACCGAGGCCAGGAACGGCTGCAGCTTGTGCGGTTCCATATGGTGCAGGCCGATAAAGCAGCTCACCAGGTCCGCGCTTTGCTCCGGCAGTTCGATCGGCGCGAAGTCTTTCATGTGCACGAATTTACCAACCTGCAGCAAGCCCCCGCGCTCCACAATGTCGACAGGCGAATATCCAGGCGCCTTGTCGTGCACCAGCGTCACCTTGCCCCGCAGCTTGAGGTGCTTGCGCAGCGCGTTGACGTAACGGCCAGTGGTGCCGATTTCGACGTAATCCCTCAACACCTGGTCGCCCAGCAGGCGCTTGGCCTGGACGCCCATTTCCTCCTTCTGCACGACCAGCGACGGCAATGCATAGCGCAGCAGCGACAGCGGCGGCGTGATGCCCGGCAGCCCGGCCTGCAAGGCACGGTAGATCGATTCTTCGTCGTGGTTTTCGGTAGTCGCCTTGCGGATCAGCGTGTGGAAACGGTCCTCCGGGAACAGGTTGAAGATGTTCTGCAGGAAGGCGTAGAACTTGTCCGCTTCGCGCTCGCTGCCATACACCGAGTGGAACAGCGAACGGCGCGCGGCCTCGCCTGCCGGATTCAGGTCCAGCGTTGGCGCATAGTATTTATCCCACAGCGCGCCGCGCAGGCGGTATTCCGGATCGAGTTCTCGCTTCATCGCAAACAGTTCCTTCGCGCGCGGGTAGGCGCGGTGGAATTGTTCATGCGTGCCGTGCAGCTGGTACGGCAGGTAGTAGGTACCGCCGCACTCCAGCACTGCGTCGATCAGTTCGCGCGTCCAGACGCCAATGCGTTCGCGCGCATTGTCGCGCGTGCGCTGCTTGTGGTACAGCACGAAGGCGAAGGTTTCGCCGCGCGCCCACGACAGCAGCGTGCCCGGATCGGACAGCGCGTGGCGGATCGAGATATTGATCGTGTTGACCCTGTGCTTGGCGAGGATGGCCGACATCTTCGGCACGAATTCGTCCATGCGTGTGCAAGGCACGAAATACTCCTGCAGCACATAGGTGCGCTCAGTGCGGCCCAGCGGCTCCAGCTCCGCCGTGTCGTAGCCCGCCTCGTAATTGCGCCAGTGGACCTTCTTCTTCCGGTACAGCAGTGGGTCGAGCAGGTATTCGCGGCGCCATTTGCCGAACGGCGATTCCGATACCGACCACAGGAAATACAGCTCCGCCAGGTAGGCGCGGTTCAACGGCTGCAGGCGCGGCTTGTCGGCCGGCAGGTCGGTCTCGGTCCAGGTAACGGCGCGCGCACGGTTGTAATACGGCGGATACAGGTCGGCGTTGTGGAAAGTGATCTCCTTGCGGCCGCGTACATTCACGTCGAACCAGGCCGGATAATCCTTGGTCGCCATCTTCACGCTATTGCGCTGCACACGCGTGTTGGGCACCAGCTCCAGCTCGGCCTCGGCGATGATGCCGATCGCGCCATAACCGCCGATCGCCGCATAAAACAGTTCGCTGTTCTGCTGCGGACTCGCCTCGCGCACTTCGCCGCTGGCCAGCACCAGGGTAATCGAACGCACCGACAGCACCACCGGGCCCAGGCCCATGTAGCGTCCGTGGGCATTGACCGACAGCGCGCCGCCCACCGTGAAGTTGGCGTACGTCTGCATGATCTTCACCGACAGCCCGTGCGGGTCGATGAAACGCTGGATGTCGCACCAGCGGATGCCTGCCTGCACACGGATCAGTCGGTCGGCCGGCGAGAATTCCAGCACGCGGTTCATGCCGCGCAAATCAAGGTGCAGGCTGCCCGGGCTGGCCGTGTGGCCACCCATGCTGAAATGGCCGCCGCCGATGGAAATCGGCAGGCTGGTCTTGCGCAGTGCGTCCTGCAGGTCCGCCGTGGTGCTTGGCGTCGCTACGGCGTAGACATTGATCGGATTGAGCTGGGTAACGTCGTTTACGGTTGGCATAGTCTTACTTTGCGATGTTCACTTGCAGGTAATCGTGGCGCGACAGCGGATCATCGCCGTAACGGTTCTTGCCTTCTCCGCCACGGCGGCAAAGCAGGAGCAGTACCCAGAGCGGCCCCAGGACAGGGATCAACAGCAAAAGAAGACTCGGGCCGGAGCGGCCGATATCGTGCAGGCGCTGGGTGGACACGGCCAGCGCGCCCCATGTGAATGCCGCCGCAAACACGGCTGCGCCGGGATCGCCCAGCAGCTCGTTGGCGAGCATGCCGAAGGCCAGGCAAACCAGGCCAAGTGCGATGATGCGTGTCAGCCAGGTGCGGCGATTGATGCGCCCCTGGCACCGGAAATATTTTGCTAGCAGTTCCATCTCATTTCCCACAAAGGACGGGGCGGGCCCGAAAAGTGGACTAGCTTAGCAAATCTCAAAAATGTTGCACAGCGGAATTCATATCGGAACACCGATGATCACGCTCGATGCCTTGAACAAGGCGGTCGCTTCGACACCTGCTTCGAGCTCCATCGACACTTCGCTGTCGCGCGTGACGGTGGCCGCAATTGTGCCGCCGCCGGGCAAGGCAATGGTCACCTCGGAATTAACGGCACCAGGCTGGACGCGGCATACCGTCCCGCGCAGCTGATTTCGCGCCGACAGTTTGCCGGTTTCACCGGTCGCCAGGATGATTGAAGAAGCCTTAACTAAAGCGAAAGCTTCAGTTCCTTCTTGCAAACACAGGCTTTCTGCGCTCTCGTGTGTGATGATTGCAACAATCTCCTGCCCTCCAACAATGCGCAGCACGATTTCGTCATTGACCGCGCCGCGCTTGATGCTTGCCACGGTTCCCGAGAATTGATTGCGCGCGCTGGTTTTCATTTTCATTGATTGCAACAGAAGGTAATCATCTGCCAACCCTTGCGATTGGCGGCTCAAGTGTTTCATGAACACGGTGTGCTCATATTCGATGCGGCGGAAGTTCGCCACCAGTTGCGCGCCGCGATGCGTGAGCCGCGTGCCGCCGCCCCCCTTGCCGCCGGCCGAACGCTCCAGCAGCGGCTCACCGGCCAGGTTGTTCATGGCATCGATCGCATCCCAGGCGGCCTTGTAGCTCATGCCGATTGCCTTGGCGCCTTGCGTGATCGAGCCATGTTCGGCGATGCTGGCCAGCAGCTCCACGCGCTGGTGCCCGCCGAAGTCCTTGCCATCGAGCGTGATCCAGACTTCGCCCTGCAATGCAACCTGCTTAACCATTACCGCCCTCCCCCGGCCACGCGGCCGTCTGCCATCGTCAATACATGGCCGCCGAACGTCGCGGCATCGTCTGGATCGTGCGTAATCAACAGCATCGGGATGTCGAGCCGCCGTTGCAGGCTATCGAGTTCGGCGCGCATGCGTACACGCAGTGCCGGGTCAAGCGCGGCGAACGGTTCGTCGAGCAGCAGTGCGCCCGGTTCTGCCACCAGCGCGCGCGCCAACGCGACGCGCTGCCGCTGGCCACCCGACAATTCCCCTGGCCGCTGGTGCGCCACTTCCGCCAGGCCAAACGCCTCCAGCCAGTAGCGCACTGCTTCCGGTTCGCCGCGCGGCGCCGGGTTGAACCAGCCGCTCTGCAGGCCGAATCCGATGTTTTGCCGCACGTTCAGGTGCGGGAACAGCGCGTAGTCCTGGAACAGGTAGCCCACGCGCCGCTTGCGTGCCGGCACATCGATGCCCGCGCTGCTGTCGAACAGCTTTTGTCCATCGAGTTCGATCACACCGCTGTCCGGCCGCGACAGGCCAGCGATTGCCTTCAGCATCTGGCTTTTGCCCGCGCCCGATGCGCCGTAGATCACCACGCGCTTGCTCGCCGACTCGAACTGCGCATCTAGCTGGAAGGAGCGCGGGCCGGCGCGCAAGGCTTTGCGAATGTTCACACTGATCGTCATGCAGCCCCCTGCGCGCGGTTGGGCACCAGGCGGTTGGCAGCCACCAGCACAATGACGCACGTCAGCGAAGTAATCATCACCAGCAGGTTCGCAGTATCGTCCTGCCCCGCCTGCACTGCTTCATATACGGCAATCGACAGCGTCTGCGTCTTGCCGGGGATACTGCCCGCCACCATCAGCGTCGCCCCGAACTCGCCCATCGAGCGGGCGAATGCCAGCAAGGTGCCGGCCAAAACGCCGCGCCACGCCAGCGGCAGGCTGACGCGCAGGAATACCCCGAGCGGCGTCACGCCAAGCACACGCGCCGCCTGTTCCAGCTGTACGTCGACCGCCTCGAAGGCCGAACGTGCACCTTTCAGCACCAACGGGAACGCGACCACCGCGGCTGCGATCACCGCACCCTGCCAGGTAAAAATCAGGTTGATGCCGAAGTGCTGCTGCAGCCAGTGTCCGATCGGTCCGTTGCGGCCGATCAGCACCAGCAGGTAATAGCCAAGCACCGTCGGCGGCATCACCATCGGCAGCGTAAGCAAAGCGTCCAGCACATCGCGGCCGGGAAAGCGGCCACGCGCCAACAGGTAGCCGAAGCCGACGCCAAGCACCAGGTCAATCAAGGTGGCCCACAACGCCACCTTCAGTGACAGGCCAAGGGCAATCAGCGCAGCATCCATTGCTTATGGCTTTCCAAAGCCGAAGCGCGCCAGGATGGACTGGCCGCCAGGCGACAAAATAAACTCTGCGAAGGCGCGGCCGCCTGCCGGATTCGGCCCATTCTTGATCACTGCCAGCGGATAGGTGATTGGCGTGGTGGTCGGCACCGCCATCGCGGTGCGTACCTTCTCTGCCTGCGATGCGACATCGGTCTGGTAGACCAGGCCAGCCTCGACCTCGCCCCGTGCGATGTAATCAAGGCTCTGGCGGACATTGGTGCCGAACACGAATTTCGGCTCCAGTTCGCCCCACAGGCCGACCTTTTCCAACGCACCTTTGGTGTAGCGGCCGACCGGCACGCTGGCAGGATTGCCAGTGGTCAGGCGCTGGACGGCAGGCTGGCGCAAATCGGCCAGCGTGCGCAGGTCCAGCTTGCTACCGAACGGCACGGCAACCACCAGCCGGTTGCTGGCGAAGTCGCGGCGGCTGCCTGGCGCCAGGTGCGGCCGGGCTTTGTCCATCGCCTCCTGGTCGGCGGAGGCGAACACGTCGACTGGGGCGCCCTTGGCAATCTGGGCCACCAGCGCATCGGAAGCGGCGAAATTCAGCAAGACCTTGTTGCCTGGATGGGCTGCTTCGAAGGCAGCTGCTGCCTCACGGAAAGCGTTGTTGAGACTGGCTGCCGCGGATACAGTGATATCTGCGGCAGAGGCGGCGCAGGCGGCGCTCAACAGCAAGACAGCAGCAATACGTTTCATCAGCATTCCTTTCCAAAAGCGCAATATACATGATTATACAGCGCAAAGTTTTTTGAATCCTTTTATAATTTCAGGAAATACTGAAAATTCAAAAACTCAAGGAAGCAGATCAAGAGATGGTAAACCTGAGCCCCCTCGCACAAAAATTCATCCTCCACTTTGGCGAAATGGGCAGCCGCTGGGGGATCAACCGTACGGTCGGGCAAATCTACGCCCTGCTCTATGTCAGCAACCGACCGCTGAACGCCGACGAGATCGCAGAACACCTGGAGTTCTCGCGCTCCAACGTCTCGATGGGCCTGAAGGAGTTACAGTCCTGGCGCCTGGTCAAGCTGCTGCACCAGCCAAACGACCGCCGCGAGTACTTCGAGCCGCCGAAGGATGTGTGGGACATCTTCAAGGCGCTGCTGGAAGAACGCCGCCGCCGCGAAGTTGAGCCCACCCTGTCGATGCTGCGCGACGCCATGCTGGAATCCGCCTCCACCGCCGAGGACCGCTACGCCCAGGAGCGTATGCGCGAAATGTATGAACTGATCGAACTCTCCAGCTCCTGGTTCGACGACGTGCAGCGCTTGTCGCCGGATACCCTGGCCTCGCTGATGAAAATGGGCTCCACCGTCAAGAAGCTGCTCGATGTTGGCGACGCGGTGCGCGGCAAATTCCGCTCCAGCCGCAGCGAGGCTGAAGAGGACACGAAATGAAGCCCCCCGGCCGCCGCAGCCTGGCTTTGACGATCACGATCGCACTGGCCGTGAAGGCCCTGCTTCTGTACGGCCTGTGGTACGCATTTTTCTCCCATCCTCAAACCAAGAAGATGCGGCTGCCGACCGAGCAGGTGGAGAACCATCTGCTCGCGGCGCCCACACCAACCCTGTCCAAGAAGGTGAATGATGGCACCCGTCGATGAAGTTGTTGCCCTGTCCCGGCTGCAGTTCGGGCTCACGGCCTTATACCATTTCCTATTTGTCCCTCTGACGCTCGGACTGTCCTGGATCCTGGTCATCATGGAGTCGGTCTATGTGATGACCGGCCGCGAAATCTATCGCGACATGACGAAGTTCTGGGGCAAGCTGTTCGGCATTAACTTTGCCATGGGTGTTACTACCGGCATTACGCTGGAATTCCAGTTCGGCACCAACTGGGCCTATTACTCGCACTACGTGGGCGATATCTTCGGCACGCCGCTGGCAATTGAAGGCATGATGGCCTTCTTCCTCGAATCGACCTTCGTCGGCCTGTTCTTCTTCGGCTGGAACAAGCTGTCCAAACGCCAGCATTTATTCGTTACCTTCCTGGTGGCGCTGGGCTCCAGCCTGTCCGCGCTGTGGATCCTGATCGCCAACGGCTGGATGAACCACCCGGTCGGTGCGGAGTTCAACTATGAAACCATGCGCATGGAGTTGACCAGCATCGCCGACGTGATCTTCAACCCTGTGGCGCAGGTGAAGTTCGTGCACACTGTTGCGGCAGGTTACGTGACCGCCTCCATGTTCGTGCTCGGCGTCTCGGCCTGGTATCTGCTGAAGGCGCGCGACGTGGCCTTTGCCTTGCGCTCGTTCGCAATTGCCGCCGGATTTGGCCTGGCGTCGACGCTGTCCGTGATCGTGCTGGGCGACGAGTCGGGCTATACGGTCGGCGAGGTGAACAAAGTCAAGCTGGCCGCCATTGAAGCCGAATGGCATACCGAGCCTGCGCCGGCCGGCATCACCGTGTTTGGACTGCCGAACGATAAGACGGCGCATACCGACTATGCCATCAAGATTCCATACGTCATGGGCTTGATCGCCACGCGTTCGGTCGACAAGCAGGTCACCGGCATTTCTGACTTGAAGAAGGAGCACGAGGTACGCATCCGCAACGGCATGAAGGCCTACGCAGCCCTGGCGCGTCTGAAGTCAGGCGACAAGTCCCCGGAAGCGGTGGCGGCGTTCAAGGAATTGCAGGACGACCTCGGCTACGGCTTGCTGCTGAAGAAATATACGCCTAACGTGGTTGACGCCACCGAGGCACAGATCCGGATGGCCGTGGACGACACGATTCCCAAAGTGGCTCCGCTATTCTGGGCCTTCCGCGGCATGGTGGGCCTTGGCTTGCTGTTCCTTTTCATCTTCAGCGCCTCGTTCTACTTCCTGATCCGCCAGCGCCTGGCGCCGCAGCGCTGGCTGCTCAAGCTGGCCGTGTTCGCGATCCCGCTGCCGTGGATTGCGGCGGAACTGGGCTGGATCGTGGCGGAATATGGCCGCCAGCCCTGGACGATCGCGGGCATTTTGCCGACCCACCTGTCGGCCTCCAACGTGCAGCCATCGAACCTGTATTTCAGTCTGGCCGGATTCGCCCTGTTCTACACGGTGCTGCTGGTCATCGAGATGAAGCTGATGTTCAAGTACGCCCGCCTCGGCCCAAGCGCCCTGCATACCGGCAAATACCACTGGGAGCAATAATCATGATTTTCGATTACGAAACTTATAAAGTGATCTGGTGGTGCTTCGTCGCGGTGCTGCTGCTCGGCTTTGCGCTGACCGACGGCTTTGACTTCGGCGTCGGCATGTCCCTGCCCTTCCTCGGCAAGAACGATACTGAACGCCGCGTCATCATCAACACCATCGGCCCGACCTGGGAAGGCAACCAGACCTGGTTCATCACCGCCGGCGGCACGCTGTTCGCCGCCTGGCCGCTGGTATATGCCGCCGCATTCTCCAGCCTGTACATTGCCCTGATCGTGGCCTTGTTCGCCCTGTTCTTCCGCCCGGTGGGTTTCGACTACCGCAGCAAGATTGCCGACCCGCGCTGGCGCAGTACTTGGGACTGGGGCCTGTTCATCGGCGGCTTTGTGCCACCGCTCATCTTCGGCGTCGGCATGGGCAATGTGCTGCAAGGCATACCGTTTCGCTATGACGACCTGCTGCGCCTTGAATACACCGGCAACTTCTTCCAGTTGCTGAATCCTTTCGGCCTGCTGTCCGGCGTGCTGGCGCTTGCCATGCTGGCCATGCATGGCGCCACCTTCCTGCACCAGAAAACGGAAGGCGTCATTGCCGAACGTGCGCGCCGCATGGCCATCGTCACCGCCGGGCTGACCATCGTATTGTTCGCCGCTGCCGGCGTTTGGGTCGCCACCTCCCTGACCGGCTACCGCATCACCGCCATGCCGGACGCCGGCACCGCCTTCATGCCGCCAGCGAAAACGGTGGTCGCTGCCGCCGGCGCCTGGATGGACAACTATTCACGCTGGCCGCTGACGCTTGCCTTCCCGGTGGCCGCCTTCCTCGGCGCGGTGCTGGCAATCGCGTTCAGCGCCACGCGCCGCACTGTGGCAGCCTTCCTTGCCAGCGGCATGAGCGTGGCGGGCATCCTGTTGACGGCAGGCGGCGCTATGTTCCCGTTCGTGCTGCCGTCCTCGCTGGTGCCATCGCACAGCCTGACCGCGTGGGACGCCACCTCCAGCCATAAAACGCTGGCCGTGATGTTCTGGGTGGTGGTGATCATGCTGCCGATTATCGTGATGTACACAGGCTGGGTATACCGCGTGGTGCGCGGCAAGGTGACCACTGCCCATATCCAAGAAAACGAACACACCGCTTATTGAAAGGAATCAGCCATGTGGTACTTCACCTGGATTCTCGGCATCTGCGTCGCCGTCTTCGCCGCCATCATCAACGTGATGTGGCTGGAAGCCAACTACGCCTTTGGCGAACGCAATGAAGAACTGACCCGCGCCCGCTTCGAGTCTGCCCGTGACGCCGATCTGTAATGGTGGCCAGGCCAGCGATCCAACCTCGCTGGCCGATGTTACCGTTGCAGCCGTGCGAAACCGTAGTCCTGGATAAGGGACTCACGCGTAACGCCCCTATCCGCAAAGCATGCAGCTTCATTTGCGACCAGGGATTCAGCCTCGTCGTCACGGCCCAACGCGTATGCGTATTGAGCGGGAAAGCTCCATGGAATTACCTTGACCCACCCAGTGCCCTCAAAGTCTGCCAATGACGTTACGCCATCCAAAGTCTCTACTATCTTCCTCACGCAAGCCGCCAAGTGCTTTGATACATCCAGCACGGATGTATCCGAATCGACAGGCCATTGAACTGGTGCATCCGGCACCAACTGCTCCAGGCGGCTCATGAACTGGCAATCGTCGTACTTGGGATGTGCGTCAGGGATTCGTTCAACCGGAAACATTTGATCAAACATGACGCCCACATTCACGTAGAAGGCGCCAACCGATCCTTGATTCCAGCTGGAGAGTTGGATTTGAATGAGATGCCCTGTGGAACCGTGACGGCGTGTGAACGTAAGCCCCGACTTCTTGAAGCCGGCCTGCTTGAGCGCAGGCGCAAGCTCGCAGCGAACAATTGATTGAATGATCTCTTTGGCCTGCACGTAATCCCTTTCCCACCTCTAGGCTAACGACACTGCGTTCAACATAGTCCCGCTTCGCGATCGGCGATTAACCGAAAGCGAGCTGCACATCAGGATCACATTTCTTTGTCAGCAAAATACAATTGCAGCACCCGAGTCGATCGATGCTTCCGCTGCTTTGATGAGGCGAAGGCAGGCGAAGGATTCCTTGTTGTAGCGTTTCCATTTAGGGCCATGCGACGCAGGCGAGGCCACAGCGTCCCACACCTCATCGCTCTCCGGATCGAGGTCTCCGGAGTCTCTTCCGTTAAGTAACTAGTAATTCACGCAGTTTGCCGCAAACACGTCGCTTCAGGCAAGTCGGACGTGGAATGCCTCCATTGCCCACCGGCTTCGGACACGGTACGGCTTGAGAGCGCGTTACGATCCCGCAGGCGGCGCCATTCTTTCTCGTCTATGCCGCGCCAGGATTGTTCCCAAGCGTCCGCGCAAGAACCGAAGGTGCAGTATAGGGTATATGTTGAACAGCACCTGAATCACCAGGAAGAGCGCAGCGACAGCGGCCTGCCCGCGCACCCATACAAACGCAATATAAGGCGTGAACATCAGTGCGGCCCAGAAGTGAGTCGCCTCAAACGAAGCCGCGTGACGGCAAAGCGACTGCAGGTCCCACGGCCTCTTCGCCAGATACACCGAAGTGTTCAATAAGCGGAAAGGAGACGCGCGAAGCAACTGGCCGAATCGCTGAACGCCCATTCGTTGATAGATGATTCCCTTTGTCTCCCAGCTCCGCACCTCGCGGATGAATGATGGCATTCGAAAAACGAAGAGCGGCTCGCCAACCTTGGCCAGTCCCATGAAGTAGAACATCAGCAGGAGTCCCAGCCAAGGCGATTCCCCGCCAATCACTTCCCGCAGCATCACGAAACAGACGGCGAACACGATGGCCGTTAAGCAAAACAAGACTGCGCTGCATATGGTTTTAGCTGGAGGCATGGCGACTCCCATAAACAACGTTCTACTTCAGCCGCGCCGCACAGATACCTTCATCGAAACGACGCTTTCCCGCAGGGGAAATAATCGCCCCATGCACAGCCAATCCCTCTGACGAGGTCGTTTCCATAAGTATGGCACGGGGTCCTTCACTCAGGTCACGACAAACTTCATCAAGCGTCTCCCAGTCGTGGAGACTGGCGGCAGAGCAGCTTAGGCGTGAATGCACTGTGCGGCGCCATACTGGCGAAGTACTTTCACATAGAATTTCGTGTCAACGGTCATGACCGGGAAGGCGCCAGGAAGGTCGCGCCTCGCCAATTCGGAGAAGCCGCTTTTCTCATAGAAGCGATGTGCCGCAAGAAACGCCCCGGTTGTGCCGAGATAAATCTCGTCGATGCCGCGAGCGCGGCACCACTCAAACAGGGTTGCCAGCAGGTGCTTGGCAACTCCATGCCCAGGCCCTCGATGGGATTTTGCAACGAACATTTTGCGCAGAGCGGCCTGGCGGTTGCCGATGTCCAGCAAAGCGATGGTTCCGACGACGGCGCCTTCACTTTCGGCTACCCAGAATGCTCCATTCCCACGTTGGTAGAACCCGGGAATATCCTGCAAGTCAGGCTGAGCTTCGAGCGTGATGGCAATGCCGAACTCAGACTGCTGGATTGGCAGGATCACATCGACGACGGCTTGAGCGTCAGCAGGTGCGAATTGGCGAATGAGTGTCATGCTACCTTGACCACTTCCGGATAAGCGGGCCGCGCGTCTTCGTGGAAAAGATCGCCGAGATAGAGCGCCAGGTCATCTTCCGCGACATCGTGCGGAATGACAAAATCGGC
>DASWTB010000289.1:0-3738 GCA_036402315.1 Pseudoduganella sp.
GAGGACTTCGAAGCCGTCGATGGCTTCGCCTACGATGTCGATGTCGGGAGCCCCGTCAAGAATGCGCTTGAGGCCTTCGCGCATGATGGTGTGGTCGTCGGCAATGACAATTCGAATCATAGTTCCTCAAAAAGTTAGCAATACTGGTCTTCACACTCCGGCCCGGCAGGCCGGAGCGCGTCGTAACGCCTGGCCGTTCAGGCCGGGCGCGGGTCTTTGATCAGGCGGTGCACCAGCACCGGGATCTTGGCGTGCGACAGCACCTTGTTGGTCACGCTGCCCAGCAACAGCTGTCCCCAGCCGCTGCGGCCATGCGAGCCAATGAAGATCAGGTCGCAGCCGCACTGGTTGGCCACGTCCACGATCTTCAGTGCCGCGCTTTCGGCGAAAGCGGTCATGCCTTCCGCCCGTACGCCTTTTTTCGCGCAGGACTCGAGGATAGACTGAACATGCTCGTTGCCGGCGCGCTGCATTGCCGCCCGGTACTCTTCCTCGCTGGGATAGCTGGGCGGAATGATCTCCACGTAAATCGGGTACTGGTATTCCGGCGCCACGAACAAGGCCAGCACTTCTGCCCCGAGCTGCTGGGCGAACTCGACCCCGGCGCAGGCGGTCTTGCTGGAAACGGCTGAACCGTCCGTCGTTATCAGGATTTTCCGGTACATATCTCAGCCTCCTTTAACTATTAAAAGAGTCAGTTCCTGCCTTCATTGTAGCCCCGTTTATCGGTATTGTTCTGCTGTAAAGAGTTGATAATTATCAAGAAACTGTCACAGGGACATCGCAGAAGGCGCAAAATCCCGTCATTTCAGGGGCTTGCAGCGGGTATTTCACACCGTCCGCAAATACAACAGTACACTTGGAGGGCGGTTTGGCTTCACCTAAGAGATTGAACTGAGAGGGCTGCCCCTGTTACACTCGCGTGAGTGCCTTATTTATTGCCGAGCGTCAAATTTGACAATTTTTTTCGGCAGCGGGAACTTTTGAAAATTATGGAGAAGCAGGAATTATGACCGACGCCGCTGATGATTTCGATGCATTATTTGAGGAAGTATCTGCGCAACGGGCGAATGCGCCTGCACCTGCTCCAGCTGCCGCTCCGGCGGCTGCAGCATCCGATTCGGGCGATTCCGATGACCTGGAAAGCCTGTTTGATTCCGTCGCCGCTTCCAGCAAGGCGGCCGCTCCGGCAGCACTTGCGGCCGCTGCTGCGGCGCCGGCTGCTGCCGCTGCGGGCGATGCGCCTGCCGAAGGCGGCGAGCACGCGGATGGCATGTTTGAGCGCCTGGGCGGCATCGTGCGCCTGCTGCACGACTCGCTGCGCGAACTGGGCTACGACAAGGCCCTGACCGAAGCGTCGACCCAGATCGTGGATGCGCAGGATCGCCTGGAATATGTCGCTTCGCTGACCGAGCAGGCCGCCAACAAGGTCCTGAATACCCTGGACGATGGCATGCCGGCGCAGGAAGTGCTGTCCAAGAATGCCAAGGAAATGGAAGAGCGCTGGGCGGCCCTGTTTGCGGGCAAGCTGAGCATCGACGAGTTCAAGGCCTTGGCCGGCGATTCGCGCGCCTTTGCCGCCAAGGTGTCGGAAGCGACTGAGGCGGAGAAGGCGCGCCTGCTGGAAATCATGATGGCCCAGGACTTCCAGGACATCACCGGCCAGTTGATTAAGAAGGTGGTCGCCATCACCAAGAAGGTCGAATCCGAGCTGGCGCAACTGCTGAAAGACAATGCGCCGGCCGATGTGCGCGAGAAGATTGCGCAGAAAGAGGTGTCGCTGATGTCGGGTCCATCCGTTCCATCGGAAGCCCTGAATCAGGACAGCGTCGATGACCTGCTTGCCGACCTGGGGTTCTAATGGACGATATGCTCAAGGAGTTCGTTGTCGAGGCCATGGACCTGGCCGTCAACGTCGAAGAGCACCTGCTGCGCCTCGAACGTGACCCTGACAACAAGGAAACGCTGAACGCAGTCTTCCGCTCGTTCCACACCATCAAGGGTGGCGCGGGCTTCATGAATCTTGGCGCGCTGGTGTCGGCCTGCCACCTGACCGAGAACCTGTTCGACGCGCTGCGCACTGGCGCCGCGCCGGTCACGCCGCTGTCGATTGAGGCGGCGCTGCAGGCATCCGGCTTCGTGGCCGACCAATTGACCGACCTGAATAACGGCACTGCGCCGGACCAGCTGGCGCCCATGCCGGCCGACCTGGAAGCGATCCTGAAGGATGCCATCGAAGGCAAGGCCAGTTCCGCTGCAGGCAAGGCCAAGCCAGTCGCCGCGCCGGCTGCCGCAGCGCCGGCCGCTGCACCGGCGGCAACGGTTGCCTCTGCCCCGGCGCCTGCCGCCCCGTCTGCCGATGGCCTGGACTGGGAAGGCATGTACGAAGCCGTGGTGCCGCCTGGTACTTACGTGCGCCCGGCCGCCGATGCGCGCGCCGAGGGCGTTGCTGCAGCCCACGCCGCGGCCGCCGGCACTCCGGCCGCCGCGCCTGCCGTCGCACCGGAAGCCCGCGAGCGCCCGGCAGGGGAAGCCAAGCCGACCTCCGCGCCGGCCAAGGAAGAATCGATCCGTATCGACGCCGTCAAGCTCGACGCGCTGCTGGAAGTGGCCGGCGAATCGGTGCAGGCCGCCAACCAGGCTGCTGTGCTGCTGGAACGCCTGCAGCAATTCAAGTTCGAAGGCCAGGCTGCGACGCTGATGTCGGCCCTGACCGAAACCCTGGAACGCGCTTCGCGCTACTCCACCGAACTGCAGCGCGCCACGCTGGCGACGCGCATGCAGCCGGTCGGCCGCCTGTTCCAGAAGTTCCCGCGACTGGTGCGCGAACTGGCGAAAGACCTGGGCAAGGAAGTCGAGCTGACCATCGAGGGCGCGGAAACTGAAGTTGACCGCGTGGTGGTGGACAGCCTGTACGATCCGCTGGTGCACATGCTGCGCAACGCATTGGACCATGGCGTCGAGGCGCCGGAAGAGCGCATGGCCAAGGGCAAGCCGCCGCGCGCCTACATCTCGCTGAAGGCATGGCAGGAGGCCAACTCAGTGATGATCGTGCTGCAGGACGACGGCAAGGGCATGGACCCGGTCGCACTGCGCCGCAAGGCAGCGGAGAAGGGCCTGATTTCGCCCAGCGCCAACCTGTCGGACGACGAGTCCTACCAGCTGGTGTTCCTGCCGGGCTTCTCGACCAAGGAAGTGGCATCGTCCGTTTCCGGCCGCGGCGTCGGCATGGACGTGGTGAAGACCGCCGTGGAAAAGAACCGCGGTGCGATCCACATCGAATCGCAACTGGGCAAAGGCACCAAGTTCGCCATCCGCCTGCCGATCGAGCTGTCGATCGTGCCGACCATGCTGGTGTCCACCTCCGGCGCGCTGCTGGCGCTGCCGATGGCGGTGGTCGAGCGCGTGGTCGAACTGCCGGAAGTGTTCATGGAAGTGGGCGGCGCGCCGGTCCTCAAGGACCAGGGCCGTCCGCTGCCGGTACGTTCGCTGGCCGATGCGCTGGGCTACGAGCCATGCTCGGAGCGCGTGGGCATCGTCATCAACTCGCCGCAGCCATACATCCTGGCCGTTGCCGCCGTCGATGGCACCGCCGACCTGGTAATCAAACCGATGACCGCGCTGTCGGTGGAAGGTATTACCGGCACCGCGCGCTCCGCCGAGGGCGACCTGGTCCTAGTAGTTGGCCTATCGTTCCTGATGGACGGTTGCAGGGGAAGTGTAAGGATGGCGGCGTAA
>DASWTB010000290.1:0-14311 GCA_036402315.1 Pseudoduganella sp.
CCATTATGTTCCAGGGTCGAGACCGCGCCCACCACCGGACGTACCCAGTCCGGCAGGTTCATGGCCATGCCGGTAAAGCCCAGCACGGCCAGCACCGGCGTCATGAAGAAGCCCGCCGAGCGGTGGAAGCTGTAATTGAACTGGCGCGAGGTGACGGCGCCGCGCACGTTCAGCGACTTGCGCAGGCTGGCCAGCGTATGTTTTGGCCACCACATCGCAAAGCCCAGCAAAGAAGTGAGCAGAAGCAGCAGTCCGCTGATGCCAATCACGGTCTTGCCGAAATCGCCGGCCAGCATATAGCGGTGCAACTGGAACAGGGTCGGCATCAACAGTTCGCGCGACAGGCCGATTTCGCCGTAGTTGCGCTCACCCAGGATAGCCAGCGTATAGCGGTCCAGCATGACCTGGCGCGAAATCTCGTTGTCGAAGCTGCCTTTGTCCTTGTTCGGCTTGCGGTACCACGCCACGTAGACGTCGTCTCCTTCGAACGGCAGCATCAGCATGGTCGGCTTGCCATAGCCGGGCGCTGAGGCCAGCCGGTCGAATGCCGCCTGGGCCTCGGCCGGCGTCGGCGCCGCATCGGGCTTGCCCTCCGCGCCGCGCGAATGCAGCAGGCCGGGATTCAGCGCCCCGTCCAGTTCATGGGTCCAGGCGATCACCACGCCGGTCAGGCCGGCCATGACAAAGATCGCCCCGAACACCAGGGACACGTACAAGTGGATATCGCGCAGCCGCGCGCGCAGCAAACCGGTCAGCATTTTTAAGGTCAACAATAAATTGTTTGAAATTATAAATGAGAATGATTATCATTGCTGCCTTCTTTTGTATCTTTCTGTTTAGGAGTCACTGTATGACCACGTTGAACCCCCTCACCCGCGCCGTGGCACTGGCCTGCCTCGCCCTCTCAGGGAGTACGGCATTGGCGCAAAGCGTCGAGGAGACAATGAAGGAAGTGGTCGTTACGGCAACTCGCAACAGCAAGAGCGTGGACAAGATCCCTGGCGCGGTCACCGTGATTTCGCAGAAAGAACTGGAAGCCCAGTATCTGCTGGCCGACGATCCTTCCGCCGCACTGGCCACTTACATCCCCGGCTACGCCCCGAGCCGCCAGAAAATGAGCTCCACCGGCGAATCGCTGCGCGGCCGCAATGCCCTGATCCTGCTGGACGGCGTACCGCAAACCAACCCGCTGCGCGGCGGCATGCGTGAAGGCTATATGGCCGATACCGCCATCATCGAACGCGTGGAAGTGATCAACGGCGCTTCCGCCGTGCAGGGCATGGGCGCCACCGGCGGCATCGTCAACTACATCACCAGGTCGCCGAAAGCGGAGGGCACCACCCATGCGATCAATGTGCGCATGGCATCCCAGCTGCGCCACGACAGCCTGGACTGGAAGACCGGCTACACCCTGCAGCACAAATCCGGTGGGTTCGACCTGCTGGCCTTCGGCAGCATCCAGCAGCGCGGCCTCGGCTACGACGGCAAGGGCCGCCCGCTCGGCATCGAAGCCGTGCAAGGCGACACCATGGATTCGGAAGGCACCGACCTGTTCTTCAAGATCGGCCAGAACTTCGGCGACCAGCGCCTGCAGCTGACCATCAACCGCTTCCGCATGGAAGGCGATGGCGACTACAAGCCGGTCAATGCCAACTTCGCCACCGGCACCCCGACCAGCGCCACCCCAGGCACGCCGCCGGGCGCGCCACCACGCAACAAGGTCGAGACCAGCAGCCTGGAATACCGCCACAACGACCTGCTGGGCGGCAGCTTCAACGCGCAATTCTTCAAGCAGGACTTCGCCTCGCTGTACGGCGCAACCAACACTTCCACCTTCCAGGACGTCGCGATTGCACCGAAAGGCACCCTGTACGACCAATCCGAAGTGGTGGCCGACAAATACGGCGCCAAGCTGACTTACGTGCGCCCGAACACGCTGGTCAACGGCCTCGAATTCACCGCCGGCCTGGACTACCTGCGCGACCGCACCAAACAATGGCTGGCCGGCACCGGCCGCACCTGGGTGCCGCTGCTGGACTTCACCTCGCTGGCCCCATTCACCCAGCTCGAATACGAAATCGGCCCACTCACCGTGCGCGGCGGCGTTCGCCATGAAGACGCCAAGCTGAATGTGGACTCCTACACCACCCTGGCAGCCTACGGCAGCCGCCTGGTGAAAGGCGGCGAGCGCTCCTTCACAAAGAATGTGAAGAATATCGGCGCCGTGTGGCGCTTCAACCAGAACTGGTCTGCTTTCGTCTCCAGCGCAGAAGGCTTCGGACTGCCGGACGTGGGCCTGGTGCTGCGCGCCGTCAGAATTCCAGGCCAGTCGGTCGGCACCCTGTTCGAAATGGAGCCGATCATCACCCGCAACAACGAGATCGGCGTCAACTGGCGCGGCGCCATGGGCAGCCTGGGCGCATCGTTCTATGATTCGCGCTCCAAGCTCGGTAGCGTCCTGCGCGTCAATTCCTCCAACATCGGGCAACTGGATCGCATTCCGACCACCGTGCGCGGCTGGGAAGTTTCGGGTGAACTGCGCGCATCGAAAGCCCTGTCGGCCTTTGGCTCCTTCGCCCGCACCATGGGCAAAACCGCCACTGCCGCCGGCAAGCCGATGGACGTCGAACTCGGCGCACGCTCTCAAGGCCCTGGCAAGCTGGTGGCAGGCACCAACTGGCAATTCATGCCGAAGGCGAACCTGCGCTTGCAGGCAACCACCCTGTTCGACCGCCACATCAATCAAGGCCGTACCGTCGAAGGCAATATCAACCTGGAAGAGAACTTCAACGGCTATACCTTGGTCGACCTGGCGGGCAGCTACGACTCCCCTTGGGGCAAAGTGGGCATAGGCCTGGAGAACTTGGCCGACCGCCAGTATGTTGGCTACTACACCCAGTCGGCCAGCAAGGAACCCGGCTCATACTTCGCAGGCCGCGGCCGCACCCTGTCGGTCAGCCTGACCCGCAGCTTCTAAAATCCGAAATCCGGGGTCAGGTCCTGGCCCCGGATTCAGATTCCCCACTGAACCTTCAGGGTCACGCCTTTGCTGGAGCCCGGCAGGGCGCCGTTGGCGTCGGTCGTGGCGCCGATGGAGACGATGCGGTCGTGGCGCGTGGTACGTTTGTAGAGCAGCGAGCGGTGGCGGTATCGCTCGCTCCACGGCTCAAGTAATTGCGGCGGCATATCCTGCCGTTCCGATGAGGTGTTCTGCACGATCATGCGCAAGGCATCGCGCGGCGTGGCATGCAGGGTGCCGACCCAGCGCCATCCAGTGTCGCTGAAGTCCTGCAGGCTGCTGTGTTTGACCCACGAGCGGTTCCAGCGATGGTCCGATTCCAGGCTCCAGCCACCGGGCAGCGGGAAGCGCAGGTTGGCTTCCAGTTCCAGGTTGCCGCCCTTCCCTACCTCGTCCGCTTCCACGTCAAGCTGGCGGCCCAGCGTCAACTCGCCCTTCAGTTTGACGAACCATGACGATGGCGTACTTTCGATGCCCATGTGCGCCGCCGGCGTCTTGTGCAGTTTTGCCCCGGTGCGCCCGCGCTGGCGGTCGAAACCGAAGTCGGCCCAGTAGCGCGTCTGCCGGCCGGCATAGAACCAGATGCCGGGACGTACCCAGCGCTGCACGGTCTCGTGCGACAGGGCGCGGATTTCGTGCAGGCCGAGGTGCAGCTCCGTCTCGTAGGCTTCGAACAAACCCAGGTTGCGCGCGCCAGTTCGGCGGTTCAATTCGACGTCGCCTTTGATGATGCCCGCCTGCGGCACAAAACCGTTATCGTTGGCGAAGTTGTTGCCAATGACTTCCAGCTGCGCGATATTCAGCCAGTCGCCGGAACTGTAATTCAGCCTGCCGTAGCCATAGCCGCTGTCGCGTGCCTCGCTGGCCCGCACGCGGCCTTCGCTGTCGAATTGCGAGGTGGTGCGCGAAGCCATGGCGGTCCACGCCAGCTGGATATGGCCATCGCCATTGGCCGGCGCACGCCATTGGCCGTCGGTGCCAAGCACGGTGTTGCGCGCGCCGTCGCCGTAATCGCGGTCCGACAGGAAGACGCCGGCCACCGCTTCTTCGCCATGGCGACGTGCACGCAGCAGGGTTACCTTGCTGTCGCCGGCGCTGGCGTGTTCCTGAGTTTCGTATGGGCTGCCGCGCATCACTACGCCACCTGCGCGGTCGTCCAGCGCCAGGGCCGTGGCGTCGCCGTCGGCGCCGCGCCAGGTGGCGCGCATGCCCCAGCGCGGGTCGGCCACTGTGCGCGAATAAAACGCCGGCAGGCGCATCCCCAGCACGTCTGCGCTTTCAAGGAAGAAGCCGCGCTTCTCCGGCAGGCTAAGGGCGATGCGGTTGGTGCCGTTGCTGGTCGGGGCGTCGATTTCGACCTGCGAGAAGTCCGGATTCAGCGTGGCGTTGAAAACCCAGTCGGCGCGCGGACGGGCGCTGATATCCATGCCAAGGCTGGTCTGGCTGCTGCGCTTACCGTAATCGCGATTGAAGCGCTGGGTGAGCTCGGGGCGGAATTCCCAGAATGCCTTGTCCTGCACCTCCGGCAGCACTTGCGCCATGCCTTCGATTTCTTCCATCTCGGCGATGAAATGCAGCGACTCCTTCTTCAGCGGCGCGCTTAGCAGCAGCATATTATCCTCGTGCGGCACACTGCGTTCGACCATCAGGCGCCACGGCTTGCCTTCGCCGTACGGGAAGCGCAGGCTCGATAGCGGCCAGCGCACTTCCATCGTGTAGCCGTCGAGAAGCAGCTGGACCGCACTCTCCACGGGATAGTCGGGCCCCAGGTCTTCCTCGTCTTCGTCGGCGCGATAGATGCCGTCGCTCATGACGCCGGCCACATTAATGCGCACGAATTGCGCCGAGCGGCCATGCCCGGCCGGATCAATCCAGATGCCGATGAAGTCCTGGTCGCGGTCCACCTTGTCGCGCCGCGCCAGGGTGCCGTTCAGGGTCTTCGGGCCGCCGTTCCGGGCACGGATACCGAACACCAGTGCGTCGCGGTCTACCAGCACGCGCACCGTGGTGCGCAAATGTTCGGGTGCATCCCGTCCGTCTTCCGGCTGGAACTGGTAGAAGCGCGTGTTGACGGGCGCAAGCTCCCAGGCCGCGTCATCGAGGCGGCCATCAAGCTGCAGCGCAAGTGCTTGCGGCGCCACATGCGCAGCGATGCTGCGGCGATTTGGCTCCTCGCTTTCGGCGGCAAACAATGGGATGGATACAGCAAACTGGGAAAAAACCAGGAAGCGCACAAAATTTCGGGGATACATGATCTAGATTATAGATTTGCTAATTTGGCCCTGGCAAGCGAACATACGGGTGATAGGATGATGGCCACTTCGATGAGGGGATTCATGGGATTGACCTGTCAACAGCTCACATGCCGCCGCGGCCGCAGCACTTTGTTCGCGGGCGTCAGCTTTTCGCTGCAAGCCGGCGAAGCGCTCTGGGTGCAGGGCCGCAACGGCTGCGGCAAGACCACGCTCCTGCGCTCCCTGTGTGGGCTTGTCCTGCCGGACAGCGGCGCCGTGCACTGGCAAGGCAAACCTATCCTCGCGACACGCGCCCACTACCATTCCCAACTGCTCCACATCGGCCACTCCGACGGCTTGAAGCCTGACTTGCAGGCATGGGAAAACCTGGCGCTCGGTGGCTTGCCAGGCGAGCGATGCAGCCGTGAAGATGCCTTGCAGGCCCTGGACGAAATCGGTTTGAAGGCGGAGGCCCAGCGCCCGGTGCGCCTGCTGTCGCAAGGCCAGCGCAAGCGCGTGGCCCTGGCGCGCTTACTGCTGTCTCCTGCGCGTTCGTTGTGGATACTTGACGAACCGCTGGCCGCGCTGGACCAGGACTCCGCGGGCCAAGTCGGCCAGGTGCTGCAGGCGCATTGCGCGCGCGGCGGCATGCTGGTCCTGACCACGCACCAGGACCCGTTCCTGCCGGGCGCGCGCCAACTGCAACTGGGCGCCCCATGCTGAAAGCGGCGCGCCAGTTGATGCAGCGCGACCTGTTGCTGGCGATGCGCAGGCGCAGCGACGCATTGATGCCGTTGGCCTTCTTTCTTGTCACGACCACGCTGTTCCCGCTGGCGATCGGCCCGGATACAAAATTGCTGCGCAGCGTAGCGCCGGGCATCGTATGGGTATCAGCCTTGCTAGCCTCCCTACTTGGCCTGCAACGCCTGTTCGCCGACGACCATGCCGATGGCTCCCTCGAACAATTGCTGCTGTCGCCGCAACCGCTGGAAGTCCTGGTGCTGGCCAAGGTGATGGCGCACTGGCTGACCTCCGGTCTGCCCTTGCTGGTACTGGCCCCGTTGGTCGCCTTGCAGTACGGCCTCGATGCCGAAGCGCTGGGTGTGCTGTGGCTTGGACTGCTGCTTGGCACGCCGGTCCTGAGCCTCCTTGGCAGCATTGGCGCCGGCCTGGCGCTGGGCGCGCGCGGGGGCAGCGTCCTTGTTGCACTGATATTGATGCCCCTGTATATTCCCTTGCTAATTCTCGGTAGTTCCGCTGTTGTAGCCGCCGGTGACGGAACCGGCAGTGCGCCCCATCTGATGTTGCTGGGCGCCCTGCTGGCCGGATCGCTGGCTGCCGCGCCATGGGCTTCCGCCGCAGCGTTGCGGATTGCATACGAGTAGGACGGAGTTGAGCTTATGGATCAACCGTATTATTCCACCGCAAACGGCGCTCGGCGCCGCCTCACGGTATTCACATTTGCCTCTCCCCGCAATTTCTATGACCTGGCCGGCCGCCTGATCCCCTGGTTCACCGCGCTCGGCGTGCTGGCGGGGTTGGCCGGCCTGGCAATCGGCCTGCTGGTCGCGCCGACCGACTTCCAGCAAGGCGACGCCTATCGCATCATCTTTGTCCACGTGCCCGCGGCCTGGATGTCGATGCTGATATATATGGCGATGGCGGGATGGGCCGGCTTCGGCCTGGCTTACCACACCGGCGTTTCCTCGATCATGGCAAGCGCACTGGCGCCCACAGGCGCCCTGTTCACCTTCCTCGCACTGTGGACCGGCGCCCTGTGGGGCAAGCCGACCTGGGGTGCCTGGTGGGTGTGGGATGCGCGCCTGACGTCGGAACTGATCCTGCTATTCCTCTACCTTGGCTATATGGGCCTGCACGCGTCAATCGCCGACCCGCGCCGGGCCGACCGCGCCGCTGCGGTACTGGCACTGGTAGGCGCAGTAAACATCCCGATCATCTATTTCTCGGTTTATTGGTGGAACACCCTGCACCAGGGTCCATCTGTCACGCTCGGCAACGCGCCAACCATGGCGCCTGACATGCTGGCCGCAATGCTGCTGATGGTGGCGGCGTTCTGGTGCTACGGGATTGCAGTCGCGCTGCGCCGCGCACGCTGCATCGTGCTGGAACGGCACGGCAGCGCAGCCTGGCTGCGCCGGAGGATGAAATGAATTGGCATAGCTTGCAGGACTTCTTCGCCATGGGCGGGTATGGCTCCTATGTCTGGGGCTCCTTTAGTGTCGTGTTCGGGCTGATGATGCTGGAAGTGTGGATGCTGCGACGGCGCGAACGCGAGGCCCGGCTTGCCGTCGCCGCCCATGGCGAAGAAGGTGCAGCATGAAGCCGCGCCATCAAAGGCTTGCCCTGATCGGCGCCAGCCTGGCCGCATGCGGCATCGCTGCGGCGCTGGTGCTGTCCGCCTTCCGCGACAACCTGGTGTTCTTCTTCACGCCTTCGCAAGTGGTGGCGGGCGCCGCGCCACGCAACGGCATTTTCCGCATCGGCGGCCTGGTGGAGCAAGGCAGCGTACGGCGGCTGGACGATGGCCTGACCGTCAGTTTCGTCATTACCGACAACGTGCAGAAGGTGCCGGTGCATTATCAGGGCACCCTACCCGACCTGTTCAAGGAAGGCAAAGGCGCCGTGGCGCAAGGCCGCCTGGGCCAGGGCGCGCTGTTCCTGGCGCAGGAAGTGCTGGCCAAGCACGATGAAAACTACATGCCGAAGGAAGCCGCGCATGCGCTGGAACAGGGCCGCGCGCCTGCATCCCTGAAAGGCTTGCCATGATCGCGGAAGCGGGCAATTTCGCGCTGATACTGGCCCTGCTGCTGGCCGCCGTGCAGGGTTTCCTGCCGCTGGCCGGAGCGCATCGCGGCGACGTGCGCTGGATGGCCCTGGCGCGACCGGCCGCCGCGGGGCAATTCTTTTTCAGTACGCTGGCCTTTGGCTGCCTGTTCTACGCACTGTATGCGAACGATTTTTCGCTGCGCTATGTGGCGCAGCATTCCAACAGCCTGCTGCCCTGGCAATACCGGCTGAGCGCGGCCTGGGGTGGCCATGAAGGCTCGCTCCTGTTGTGGACCTGGCTGCTCTCAGCCTGGACGTTTGCCGCGGCCAGCCTGTCGCAGCAGCTGCCGCACGAGGTGCAAGCCCGCCTGATTGGCGTCCTGGGCCTGGTAGCGGTGGGCTTCCTGCTGTTCCTGATCCTCACGTCGAATCCTTTCCTGCGCGTGCTGCCGGCGGCGCCGGATGGCAATGACCTGAATCCTCTGCTGCAGGACGCGGGCATGATTGCGCATCCGCCGCTGCTGTATATGGGCTACGTCGGTTTTTCGGTAACCTTTGCTTTCGCCATCGCTGCCCTGCTGGGCGGGCGGCTCGATGCCTCGTGGGCGCGCTGGTCGAGGCCCTGGGCGCTGGCCGCCTGGAGCTTCCTGACGCTAGGCATCGCCATGGGCAGCTTCTGGGCATATTACGAGTTGGGCTGGGGCGGCTGGTGGTTCTGGGATGCGGTGGAAAACGCTTCCTTCATGCCTTGGCTGGTCGGTACCGCGCTGCTGCATTCGCTGGTGGTGACTGAAAAGCGCGGCACATTCCGCAGCTGGACGGCGCTGCTGGCGATCCTGGCGTTTTCGCTGTCGCTGCTGGGCACCTTCCTGGTGCGTTCCGGCGTGCTGACGTCGGTGCACGCCTTCGCCACCGACCCGCGCCGCGGCGCATTCATCCTGGCCTACCTGGCGGTGGTGGTCGGCGGCTCGCTGATGCTGTACGCATGGCGTGCGCCGCGCCTGCGCCAGCGAACCGTGTTCTCGCCGCTGTCGCGCGAATCGCTGCTGCTGCTGCAAAATGTCGTGATGCTGGCGGCAACGGGCACCGTGCTGCTTGGCACGCTGTACCCGCTGGTGCTGGATGCGCTTGGCGCGGGCAAGATTTCCGTTGGGCCGCCCTACTTCGAAAAAGTCTTCGTGCCGATGATGCTGCCGGTGCTGCTGCTGGTCGCGGCCGGTCCTTTTGCAGGCTGGCGCAACGGCACGCTGGCGCAACTGGCGCACCGCTTGCGTTGGCCAGCCGCCATCGCGCTTGGCGCCGGCATCGGCGCGGCGCTGCTGGTGCGCGGTTCGGTGATGTCGTCGCTCGGGCTGCTGTTGGCGGCGTGGATACTGTTGGGCACCGGCTGGCAAATGCTGCAGCAACGCGGCAAGCTGGCGCGCCAGCCGCGTTCATGGTGGGGCATGCTGGCGGCGCACGCCGGCCTGGGCGTGTTCGTGATCGGCGTCACCATGGTCAAAGGGCATGAACTGGTGCAGGACGTGGTGCTGGCGCCCGGCCAACAGGCGGCCCTGGGGGAATACACCTTCACCCTGCAGAAGCTGGAAGACGCGCGCGGTCCGAATTACACCGCCCTGCGCGCCAGCGTGGCGCTTGCCCGCCAGGGCGAGCCGGTGTCGCTGCTTCACCCGGAGCAGCGCCGCTATAGCGTGGCGCAGGACACCATGACGGAAGCCGCGATCGACCGCAGCATGCTGCGCGACCTGTACGTCTCGCTCGGCGACGCGACCGGCGACGGGCGCTGGCTGCTGCGCCTCCAGCTCAAGCCCTTCGTCGGCTGGATCTGGGGCGGCTGCCTGCTGTTCGCCTTGGGCGGCATGCTGGCGGCCTCCGACCGCCGTTATCGCGCAGCGCGCAAGATGCGGCAGGCGGCTCCCACGCCGGCGCTGGCGGCGATGTCCCTGCTGCGGGAGCCGCAATGAAACGCTTCATCCTTCCCATCGCGCTATTTGCCGTGCTGCTCGCCTTCCTCGGCGTCGGCTTGCAGCGCAACCCGCGCGAACTGCCGTCGCCCCTGATCGGCAAGCCGGTACCGCAATTCTCGGCACAGTTGCTGGACAATCCAGGCGATACCGTCTCGCCCGCCAAAATGCAGGGACGCGTTTGGGTGCTGAACGTATGGGCTTCCTGGTGCGAAGGCTGCCGCATTGAGCACAAGGATTTGATGGACCTGTCACGCACCATCGATGCGCCGGTAATCGGACTGAATTACAAGGACCAGCGCGAGGACGCCCTGCGCTGGCTGCAAAACAACGGCAACCCGTACCGCCAGATCGCATTCGACCACGACGGCCGCATCGGCATCGACTTCGGCGTCTACGGCGTGCCGGAGACCTTTGTGATCGACCGCCACGGCATCATTCGCATGAAGCATATCGGTCCGCTGTCCGCGCCTGCAGCGCGCGAGCGCGTCGCCCGCATGGTGAAGGAGCTGGCCAATGGCTGATACAGCAGGCGCCACATCGCTCGACGCACGCACCATGGCGCTGGCCGAAGAGCTGCGCTGCCTGGTGTGCCAGAACCAGAGCCTGGCCGATTCGCACGCGCCGCTGGCGCTCGACCTGCGCCAGCAGATCCACCAGCAACTGGCCCAGGGCCGCAGCGAGCAGCAAGTAGTGGACTTCATGGTGCAGCGCTATGGGGACTTCGTTTTATATGAACCGCCGCTGAACGCCAGCACCGCCTTGCTGTGGTTCGGCCCACTACTGCTGCTCGCGGCCGGTTTCCTGGCGCTGCGCGGTTTCTGGAAGGGCAAGCAATGAGCATATTCATCGCCATCATCGCCGTCATGACTGCCGTCGCACTCGCCTGCGTCGTGCCGCCGCTGCTGCGCCGCACTGCCGTCGCCGATCCGGCACCGGCATCTGGCGAGCTGGTGCTGCGGCCTCCGCAAACGCGCTTTGCCCTGCTGCTCACCGTGCTGTTGCCGGCAGCGGCAGTTGCGCTCTACCTGCAGGTCGGCCGCCCCGACGCCTTAAGCATGCCGCGTGAACTTCTGGCGGCAGCCGCCACGCCAAGCGACCATGGGCCATCGGAGCAAGACATTCCGGCCATGGTAGAGCGCCTGGCAGAACGCCTGCGCTCACAACCCGGCGATATCGACGGCTGGCACATGCTGGCGCGTTCATATAGCGCGATGGACCGCTACGCGGATGCCGCCAAGGCCTACGGACACCTGGCCACGCTACTACCGCAGGACGCGGGCGTGCTGGCCGACTATGCCGATGCGCTCGGAACGGCGCAAGGCGGAACCTTGGCCGGCGAACCGGAACGCCTGATCGAACGCTCGCTCGCCATCGACCCGCAGCAACCGAAGGCGCTGGCTCTCGCCGGCAGCGCCGCCTTCGCCCGCGGCGATTTCTCACGCGCCGAGAAGCAATGGCAAGCCGTCCTGCCACTGGTACCCGACGATTCGGAATTCGCCCGCTCGACGCAAGCCGGTATCGCCGAAGCGCGGGCGCGCCAAGGCATTCCCGCCGCGGCGCCAGGCGCAGCTCAGGCTGAGCAAGCAGTGCCGGAGCGCGTGTCAGGAACGATCCGCCTCGCGCCCGGCAGCGCGGCGCCGCAGCCCGGGCAGACGCTGTTTGTCTACGTCCGCGCCGCTCACGGATCGCCGATGCCGCTAGCCGCTATCAAGCGTCCGGTTGCCGAATTCCCGCTGCCGTTTGCGCTGGACGACAGTAACGCACTGGCATCCGGGACGCACCTTGCCGACTCCGGGAAATTGATTGTGGGAGCGCGAATCTCCGCCAGCGGAAGCGCCACGCCGCAGGCGGGAGACCTGGAAGGACAGGCCGGCCCGGTCGCCGCCGGCAGCAGCGGTCTGGTGATTGAGCTCGCGCCCCGCCGCGCCGCATCGAAATAGTTTTATGTCAGACGAAGCGCTTAATCTGCGCTAATTTTATGAAGCACCTTCCTCCGTAAAATGGTGAACAAATGGAAAACAAAGAACCCGTCGCCACCAAGGCGCAAGAAATAAAGGTCTTCCTGTTCATGACGGTGGTCCTGGCCCCGATCCTCGCAGTAGCAACGGTAGGCGGCTATGGTTTCATCGTCTGGATGTACCAGATGCTCACCGGACGCCTGCCAGGTGCATGAACATGGCCTCCGACATCCACATCGCCGGCATCATCGTCCACGCCACGCCCGCACAGGTTGCGAAAGTGCGTGCCCAGCTAGCTATCCTGCCCCGCTGCATCGTGCACGCCGCAGAAGCGGACGGTCGACTGATCGTCACGCTTGAAGCGGAAAGCGCGCCCCGCACACTTGACGCGATGGACGCGATCCGGGCCCTGCCCGGCGTCCTCAATGTCGCCCTGGTTTACCAGCATGCCGAACCCGCCAACTCAATGGACGAGGAACTACAATGAAACAGACTCGCCGTGATTTCATCACACAAACTGCCGCGATGACGGCAGCCGCCACCGCCGGCATCCAGCTGCCTGCCGCCGCCTCCAACGTCGTCACCGACGCCGCCAGGACCCAGCTCAAGTGGAGCAAGGCGCCGTGCCGCTTCTGCGGCGTGGGCTGCGGCGTCAACGTCGGCGTCAAGGACGGGCGCGTGGTGGCAACGCATGGCGACATCAACGCCGAAGTCAATCGCGGCGTCAATTGCGTCAAGGGCTATTTCCTGTCGAAGATCATGTACGGCGCCGACCGCCTGACCCAGCCCCTGATGCGCATGAAGAACGGCAAATACGCCAAGGATGGCGAGTTCCAGCCGGTCTCGTGGAATACCGCATTCGATGAAATGGCGAAGCAGTTCAAGAAGGTGCTGAACGAAAAAGGCCCGACTGCGGTCGGCATGTTCGGCTCCGGCCAGTGGACCATCTGGGAAGGCTACGCTGCCTCCAAGCTGATGAAGGCCGGCTTCCGCACCAATAACCTGGACCCGAACGCGCGCCATTGCATGGCCTCCGCCGTGGCAGGCTTCATGCGTACCTTCGGCATGGACGAGCCGATGGGCTGCTATGACGACATCGAAGTGGCCGACGCCTTCGTGCTGTGGGGTTCCAACATGGCGGAGATGCACCCGATCCTGTGGACCCGCATCACCGACCGCCGCCTGTCGAATCCGCACGTAAGAGTAGCCGTGCTGTCGACCTACGAGCACCGCAGCTTCGAACTGGCCGACCAGCCCATCGTTTTCACGCCGCAGACCGACCTGGCGATCCTGAACTACATTGCCAACTACATCATCAAGAACAACCGCGTGAACAAGGACTTCGTCAACAAGCACACGCGCTTCGTGATGGGCAACAAGGATATCGGCTACGGACTGCGCCCCGACAATCCACTGCAAAAGGCCGCCACCAATGCCGGCGATGCCGGCGGCGGCAAGCCAAGCACGTTTGAGGAATACGCGAAGTTCGTCAGCGCCTACGACGTTGAATCGGTCTCAAAACTGAGCGGCGTGCCGCGCGACCGCCTTGAGCGGCTGGCCGAACTGTATGCCGATCCGAAAACCAAGGTGACGTCCTTCTTCACCATGGGCTTCAACCAGCATACGCGCGGCACCTGGTGCAGCAACCTGCTGTACAACATTCACCTGTTGACGGGGAAGATCTCTTCGCCGGGCAACAGCCCGTTCTCGCTGACCGGCCAGCCTTCCGCCTGCGGAACGGCGCGTGAAGTGGGCACCTTCTCGCACCGCCTGCCGGCCGACATGCTGGTGGCCAATCCCAAGCACCGCGAGATCGCCGAGAAGATCTGGAAGCTGCCGCCGGGGACCATCCCGGAAAAACCGGGCTTCCACGCGGTGCTGCAAAGCCGCATGCTCAAGGACGGCAAGCTGAATGCCTACTGGGTCATGTGCAACAACAATATGCAGGCCGGCCCGAACATCATGGGCGAGATCCTGCCGGGCTTCCGCAACCCTGATGCCTTCGTCGTGGTCTCCGATCCCTACCCGACCGCCAGCACCACGGCGGCCGACGTGATCCTGCCAACTGCCATGTGGGTGGAGAAGGAAGGCGCCTACGGCAATGCAGAACGCCGCACCCAGTTCTGGCACCAGTTGGTCAGCGCGCCGGGCGAGGCGCGTTCCGACCTGTGGCAACTGATGGAGTTCTCCAAGCGCTTCAAGATGGAGGAAGTGTGGCCGGCGCCGCTGCTGGCTGCCATGCCGGCTTACAAGGGCAAGACCCTGTTCGATGTTTTGTACCGCAACGGCCAGGTCGACAAATTCCCCGTCTCGCAGATCGAAGCGGGCTACCAGAACGATGAAGCC
>DASWTB010000291.1:0-3950 GCA_036402315.1 Pseudoduganella sp.
GTATGACCTGATGAGCCGCCACGGGGTAAAGACCGGTGCCTGAACCGCGTGCCGGCAAGCGGCGCTTGAAGCCGCTGCTGGTGCTGTCCCTGGTGGCTGCGGGCTCGGTGGCGGCGGCTTGGGCTGGCGCAGCCTGGTTCCTCGACAGCCGCGGCATCACGCCGCGCGCGCTGGCGCCGTACGTAGCCAAGCGCAGCTCGGGACACAACCCGCTGATTGAAAAGACGGGCAGCTGGATGCAGCAGACCCTGCTGTCGCTCGACCGCGGGAGCCCGTATGTGACGGACGAACGCCTGTACGCGCTACGGCCGGGTGCAGCACCTGCCGCGCTGCCGCCTGCGCTGCGCGTGGTGCCGGTGACAACCAGCGCCGAGGCGCGCCTGGCGATCCGCAATGCGCTGCCTGGCGACGCTATTACCTTCGCGCCAGGCGATTACTTGTTCAGGCGCGGCGACCTGCAGACCATGGGCCCCGGCACCGAGGCCCACCCGGTTGTGGTGCGTGCAGCGCGCCCCGGCACGGTGGAAATCGCGATCGACAGCCGGGTCGGTTTCAACGTCACCGCGCCATACTGGACGTTCGAGAACCTGCTGATCCGCGGCGCCTGCCGCTCGCAGCACGCCTGCGACCACGCGTTCCACGTGACCGGCGGTGCGCACCATTTCAGCGCGCGCAACAACACCATTACCGATTTCAATTCGCACTTCAAGATCAATGCCGTCAAGGGGCGTTTCCCCGACCACGGCGCCATCGTCGGCAATACGATCACCAATTCCACGATCCGCGCGACCGCCTCGCCAGTGACGCCGATCGACCTGGTCGCGGCCAGCCACTGGACTATCCGGGGCAACGTGATCACCGACTTCCTCAAGGGCAGCGGCGACCGCATCAGTTATGGCGGATACGCCAAGGGGGCCGGTTCGCACAATGTGTTCGAGCAAAACATCGTCGTCTGCGAGCACAAGCTGCGGGGGCGCGGCCAGCGGGTCGGCCTGTCGCTGGGCGGCGGCGGCACCGGCAAGCCTTACTGCCGCGACGGCCAGTGCATCACAGAGCAGGACGACAGCGTGATCCGCGCCAACCTGATTGCATCATGTTCAGACGACGGCATCTACCTGAACCGGGCAGCGCGCAGCGAGATCAGCCATAACACCCTGCTCGATACCGGCGGGGTGGTGGCGCGCTTTGCGGCCAGCAGTGCCGACGTCGAGGGCAACCTGGTCGACGGCGCCATCCGCAGCCGCGACGACGGCGTATTACGCCTCAAGGACAACATCGAGACCGGCATCACTGCGCTGTACGCCGGCCGGCATCCGGTGCGCGACCTGTTCGCCGGCGCTTCGGTGGCGGCACTGTCATGGGTGGGCGAGATTCCCCGCCGCAAGAACATAGTCACCTCTCCCGGCGTCGACCTGTGCGGCCGGGCCCGCCCCCAACTTCCTGCATTTGGCGCCTTCGAGCATGCAACTTTGTGCAAAAACTAACATTTCCTCACAAATGTTTCGGTTTGTTACAGTACTGCTCAGTTGGCTCCTACCCCGTTAAGATCCTGCCCAAGGGAAATTAGTCGTTCGTTATCTATCGCCGCCAGATATGTGCCGTATTGACATATCGACCGAATAATACACGTGGTAATACGCTTAATTTTCCGTTGTATTCGATCAGAATTTCTACCAATCATTGATATTTTCCGTGTGGAATCAAATGCCGCAGGGTAATCTTTGGCTATCGAACGATTCTGTTCAACTTCACCGGCCTGGACTATCATGCGAAATCTACTCCCCCCAAAGACCCCGAATATGCTGGCAGCGATCATCGGTTGTGTGACACTTACCGCCTGCGGCGGCGGCGGTGGCGCACCGGAAACCCAGCTGGTTGCTTCGCCATCGGCGCCGGCCCCCACCGCCGCGCCGGCCCCGGTAGTTACCGCAGGCCTGATCCAATCGAGCACAGTCAACACGACCCAGAGCGCAAGCGGCTCGCTGCTGTTGACCCCGACCACGGTGCTGACGTCGACCACGGCCATCGTCGCAGGCGCCCAGATTACCGATGTCCGCTTTGAAAATACCGGTGCGGCACAGACTGGCGTTCCAGTCACCTTCGGCCACGCATTTGCAGTGGGCGCTGTCGCCGCCTCCGACGCCGTTGTGGGCAACCTCCCGGACGGAACGATGGTGCCGCTGCAGGTCGACGTAAAGGCACGCCACGCCGATGGCTCGATCCGCCATGCGGTCATTTCGGCTGTGCTGCCGTCGCTGGCCGCAGCAGAGACCCAGACCATGGCGCTGGTAAAGACCACTCCGTACGCGCCAAACACGGCATCCGATCCTGCGGCGCTGCTGGCGTCGGGCTTCACCGCCGCCGCGAACGTTACCCTGGACGGACAGCAGTACTCCGCTTCGGCAGATGCGCTGCTCAAGGGCGCCAAGGTCACCACCTGGCTGGCTGGCGCTATCGTCAACGAATGGCATGTGTCCGCGCCGTTGAAGAGCGCGCAGGGCGTGTCGCATCCACATCTGATCGCGCGCTTTGCGATACGTTCCTACAACGGCTCCAAGAAAACACGCGTCGATCTAACGATCGAGAATAATTGGGCGTACGAGGATGCACCGCAAAACTTTGTCTATGACGCGCAAGTGCTCGTGGGCGGTCAGCCAGTATTTACTAAATCGGCACTAACGCATTATCACCATGCCCGCTGGCGCAAGGTGTTCTGGTGGGGGCAGGAGCCGCAGGTGCATGTAAAGCACAACACCGGGTACCTCATTGCAACAAAGGCCGTACCGAATTACGACCAGTCAGTTGCCTTCCCCGAGACCACCCTGGCGGCCATGAAAACCACTTGGACCGGGACGAAGACAGAGCTCATGGGTGTTGGCGCGGCGACTCAGTATATGCCGGCTACTGGCGCGCACCCAGATATTGGCTTGATGCCAAGCTGGAGCGCCACGTACCTGCTGAGCATGGACAAGCGCGCGAAGCAGGTCACCATGGGAACGGCAGACCTGGCCGGCAGTTGGTCGGCGCATTATCGAGACCGCAATACCGATCGACCTATCAGTGTCCTTGACTACCCGTATATGACAACCCTCGGTCTCAGGACCGATACGATGAACAAAGTCACTAAACAGCTCGAAGCATTCCCAATCTGCCCCAAGGAAGCCTGCGTCACGCCGCACACGCACGACACTGCGCACCAGCCATCGTTGGCCTATCTCCCCTACCTCGTTTCGGGGGACTATTACTATTTGGAAGAACTGCAGTTCTGGACAATGTTTAATGTCTTGTCGAGCAACCCAGGTTATAGGGAATTTGAGAAGGGCCTAGTCAAGTCGAATCAGGTGCGCGCGCAAGCATGGGCACTGCGCTCACTGGGCGAAGCGGCCTACATTACCCCCGACAGCGATCCACTGAAGAGCCACTTCCAGACGTTCGTGAAGAACAACCTTGATTGGTATAACGCCGAGTACACGAACAACCCTTCGGCTAACAAGCTGGGTATCTTCACGCACAGTAATGCGACTGTTTATAATAGTGGAACAGGTACGGCGCCATGGATGGAGGACTTTGTCACATCGGCGACTGGCTTCCTCGTTGACCTTGGCTTTTCAGATGCCATCCCATTGCTGCAATGGAAAAGTAAGTTTGTTATTGGTCGCATGACCGATCCAAGCGCTTGCTGGATCCGGGGCGCTGCCTACACCGTGAAAGTACGTGCCTCGGCAAACGAACCGGTGTTCGACACTATTGGTGAATCATACCGCGCCACTTTTGCCTCCGATCCGGCTAATCTCGTATGTGGAAGTGCAGAGATGGCAACGTTCCTGAAGTTGAAGGTGGGTGAAATGACCGGCTACGCCGCGGTGCCAACCGGTTATCCATCGAACATGCAGCCAGCAGTTGCCTACGTGGCAGGCCTGAGCGCTGGTGGCCTGAAAGCGTGGAGCGTC
>DASWTB010000292.1:0-6427 GCA_036402315.1 Pseudoduganella sp.
CGCCGCCGGCCGGCAATGGCCGCTCGAATCGCTTGATGTGTACCTGACCCTCGAACGCGATCCCGACGGCATGCATATCGATCGCATGTTGTTTGTGACCGGGCTCGACCGACAGTGCCAGGAGGAACTCCTGAACCTGGCACACCAAACGCCGCTGACCTTGATATTAGGCCGCGCCATGCCTATAAGCACCATCCTCATTTGAATAAGCACGTCGCAGAACACCAGACCCATGTCCGATCACCCTAGCAAAGCGGAAACCGCCGCCGCGCTCACCTTAGGCGTCCTGCCCGGCGCGGAACCCGCCGAACTCGGCGTGACCCGCATTGTGCTGCGGGTGCCACAGCGCGGTGCGAGCGCTCATGTTTTTGACTTCCTTGAAGCTGATCGCCTGCTGCTCGTCTGGAAAAATGACGCCCAGCAGGCCATCGATTGCCAGTTTACGCTCCAGTTCTCTGATGGCGCCCAGGTGCGCGGCACGCTGATCCTGTGGCGTGAGACGCGCGCGCGTCCCGCCTTGCGCAACCACCTGCGCCGCATCCTGCCTGACGCGGGAGGCGCGCACGGGCATGTCGCTCACGCGGCACGCCCAAGTTGAGAACGCGTGAAGGCCAACTGGATCGCCCGGGGCCTCGGTCAGGCAGGAAGGCCGATGCCGGTCATGCCTTCACTAAGTGCCCATAAGCGCTCCGCCGGCGCGTGCGCTACGGCCCACGGGCGGACGCCTCGGCGTTCAGATTCGGACACGGAGGCGATATCACAATCTTCGCAGTAGACGCCTCCCATGCCGTCTAGCTGCGTACTGGTAGCGCACCACACAATTGTTGCCGCGCCCTGTGTTGCGGTTTTCAGGTCCTGCTCGGGCGCAATGATGAGCTCGCCGCTTTCGTCGCGCACCTTGAAACTGTCGATCTCATCGGCAGAAAGGTGGCGTGCCAGCGGTCCCAGGACAGTGCCTGGATGGACGGAGAATGCGCGTATGTTGTCGTCGCGACCGCGCGCGTCGAGCGCTACGGCGAACAAGGCGTTAGCGGTTTTGGATTGCCCATATGCGATCCATTTGTCATACGCTTTCTGTTGGAAGTCGATGTCGTCAAAGTCGACGCCGGCGATCTGATGACCGCGGGAGGATACTGAAATGACGCGCGCATGCTGGGCTCGGCGTAACGCCGGCCACAATCTGGCAGTGAGCCGGAAGTGGCCCAGGTGATTAATCGCAAATTGACTTTCGTGGCCGGATTCATCGCGAATCAGTGGCGTCGCCATCACGCCAGCGCAGTTGATGAGCAGGTGAAGCGCCCGCCTATCGGCGCCAAAGGCGGCCGCGAACCGGTCAATGGATTGCGCGTTCATTAAATTGACCTGGGCAACCGCGACCTGGGGAAGGCCGCTCAGCATAGCAACTGCGCGCGCTGTATCGCGGGCCGGGACAATGACCTCAACACCGGCTGCGCAGAGCGCGCGTACCGTCTCAAGTCCGAGTCCGGAATATCCGCCGGTGACGATGGCTGTCGTACCGGCGAGGTCCATCCCTGCGACGATGTGTGAAGCAGTACTGAAGGCATTGAAGCCCGATCCAATTGGTGATTGCAACGTAGTCATAAAAACTCCTGTATTTGATCTACCACTATGGCGCACCGGTGTCCGGCTATCCAGACTGGTTCGTCCGTATCTTTATCGCGAAAGTCCGTATGATCAACTTTATTAATATCCTCGCTAAACTCGACCCCCGCTGCCGCCAGTCGCCCGGCCTGGTCGCTGGCGGTCACTGGGCGGTGCGCATGCCGTCCTACGACGGCTTCAAATTCAATGCCATCATGCGAGGTGGCCTCTGGCTGGTTCCTGATGGTGACGGACCGGTTCAACTGGGCGAGGGCGACTGTTTCCTGCTTGCGGACGGGCAGGGATTCACGGTCGCCAGCGAGCTGGGACTTGTGCCCTTGCCGGCCGAAACGGTTTTCGCGGACGCCCGACATGGCGTCGCACAGATCGGGTTGCGAGAAGACGTCGTGATTGTCGCGGGCAAAATGACGCTGCATCCGACGCTGGCGCCGTATGTCCAGCGTATTCTGCCCCCGGTGTCGGTGTTCAGGGCCGCAACGTCCGAAGCGCAATCAGTCCGATGGCTATTGGATCGCATAGCGCAAGAAACGAATGGCGATGGTCCGGCAATTCCGATCGTGGCCGATCGGCTGATTGAACTCATTTTCATCGAGCTGCTGCGCTCGACCATGTCATCGCAAGCGCGCGAAGACGGCTGGCCGGGAGCGCTGTCCGACCCGCGCCTCGCCACGGTGCTGAACGCGATGCACGCAGAGCCTTCCCGGCGCTGGACCTTGTCCGAATTAGCTTCCAAGGCACATATGTCGCGCTCAGTTTTTGCCAAAGCGTTTAGCAGAAATGTCGGTTTGCCGCCGCTTCAATATCTCAAACGAATGCGTCTCCTGATTGCGGGCAACGCGCTTCGGACGCAGGGAGCGTCGGTGAGCGCAGCAGCGTCGTTGGCCGGGTACGCGTCAGACAGTGCTTTTAGCGTCGCTTTTCGCGGCGTTTTTTCTTGTACGCCGGCCCAGTACAAGCGCGAACCTGTGGTTAGCCGAACTTGACTTCTACACCTAAGCAAGTAACAATTTGGCATAACTTATGCATTTCCCATAGATCATGCCGTCCCAATCGCCCCTTATCCTGTTTCTCGCGTATCCGCAAATGGGCCTGCTTGACCTGACTGGTCCGCAGACCGTGTTCTGGTCCGCGGCCAAGCGCATGGCTGCTTGCGGGAGGCCCACCTACGATCGCCAGACCATCAGCCAGCACGGCGGGCTCGTTACCACGGTGGAGGGCGTTGTCATAGATACCTTGCCATTTGCCGCGTTTGACGGCCAAGCCGTCGATACCATCGTGGTGCCGGGCGCACCAGAAATCGGTACCCTACTATATGAACTGGATGACACCGTCGACTGGGTGCGCCAAGCCTCTGCGGTGGCGCGTCGGACAACTTCGGTGTGTACCGGCGCATTCTTGCTGGCCCAGGCTGGTTTGCTGCAAGGTAAGCGCGTTGCGACACATTGGGGCATGTCGGACATGTTGGAAGCACGGTTTCCATCGCTGGATGTCGACCGCGACGCGATCTTTGTACGGCAGGAGGCCATCTGGACATCAGCCGGGGTGACTGCCGGAATCGACCTGGCGCTGGCGCTGGTTGAGGAGGATTGCGGTCGGACGATCGCAATGGAAGTGGCGCGCGAACTGGTGGTGTTCATGAAGCGCCCGGGTGGCCAGGCCCAGCATAGCGAGCTGTTGCAGGCACAGACTGGCGACAGCGCCGCCTTCGACGACTTGCACGCCTGGCTCTCCGACAATCTGCACGACAGCCGCATCAACGTCGATTTGCTGGCTGAACGTGCTCGCATGAGTTCGCGAAATTTTTCGCGCGTGTACAAAGAGAAAACCGGGCGCGCGCCCGGCAAGGCGGTCGAACTGTTCCGCGTCGAGGCGGCGCGGCGCTTGCTGGAGTATTCTGAAAACAATCTGGCACAGGTCGCCCGGCAATGCGGTTTCGGCGACGAGGAGCGCATGCGCGTCACGTTCCAGCGCAATCTGGGCGTGACGCCGTCCGACTACCGCAAGCGTTTCGCTGCGCTGTAGGCCCGCTACTGCCAGCCGGCCGTCATGGCGCCGCTCGGTGCTCGAGCATCGCGGCGAGCGCGCGCTGTTCGCCCGCAGCGAATTCTGCCACGGCCGCATCAGCGCTCAGTGCGTTGTCGGGCAATCCGTTGATAGCCTGGCGCGTGAGCTGCGTGCTGAACCAGGGAATCGCTGCGAACACGTCCATGGTTGATTCCGGCGCTGACGCCTTTGCCAGCGTGCCGTCGAGCAGGCCATGCGGGGTGTTCGGCTCGGCGATGAGCGGCCGGCCAAGGCCAATCACGTCGAGCTCCCCATTTGCCAGCGCATGCTCCATCCCGGCGAGGGTCCGGAAGCCACCGGTCACCATGACCGGCATGCGCGCGGCAGCGCGAACGGCGCCGGCGAACTCGACAAAATAGGCTTCGCGCTTGCTGGCGCCGGGCCGGTGTCCGTCCTCGCCTTCGTCCTTGAGCGTCAGCCCGACCACCTTCGGTTGCTCCAGTGATCCGCCCGATAGCTCAAGCAAATCCAGCGATGAGCCGTTGAGCATCGCGACCAGCTGCAGGCAGTCTGCCGCGCTGAAGCCGCCTTTCTGGAAGTCAGACGCATTGAGCTTGATGGCAACCGGGAAGGCTGGCCCCACCTCGGCGCGCACGGCGCCCAGGATGGCAAACAGCAGGCGCGCGCGGTTTTCCAGGCTGCCGCCCCAGCGATCAGTGCGCGTGTTCGACAATGGACTCAGGAATTGGGAGATCAGGTAGCCATGCGCGGCGTGCAACTGGACGCCGGTGAAACCGGCCTGTTTCGCCTGGCTGGCAGCGAAAGCGAAGCGGGCGATTACTTCGTCGATATCGGCATCGGCCATCACGCGCGGTGGGGAAAACGTGTAGCCCAATCCGCGTGGAAAATCGATCTCCACGGCCGAGGCGCCAAACGGCGCCTGGTTGATGCTGCTGTCAACCTGGCGCCCCGTGTGGCTGAGCTGGAGCCAGAAGTGCGCGCCGCCGGACGTGCCGGCAGCGGCGAGCGCGCGCAAGCCCGGCTGGTTGTCCGCATCGTCAATCACGAGGTTGCCTGGGCGTTCAAGGTGCCTGCCGTCAACCTGGACATTGCCGGACAGGAGAAGTCCGGCGCCGCTGCCCGCCCAGTAGCGATAAAGGTTGATCAGCGCTTCGGTAACCCGGTTGGCACTGTCGGCAAGCCCTTCGCTCATGGCCGCTTTCGCGATCCGGTTTGACAGTGTTGCACCGCAGGGCAGGGTGAGGGGCTGTTGAAGTCTGGCGGTCATGTGATAGTCCTTGTCGTGTGGTGAGCGCGGCGCTATGCCAATTGTGGGCCTTCGTTTGCGCAATGGGCGCGGCCGGATTGCGCGGTTAAAGCAGGATGTGATTGCGCGGTTCTGCTGGCGCCATCAGGTCGCGTTGTCCCAGCATGGTGCGCAATTCGTGTTCGATGCGGCAGCAGATATCGGTGATGGGCACGTCGTTGGCGCCGCCTTCGAACGGGTTTTCCGTACTCTCGCCGATCTGGTCCAGTGCGACATACATCCATGCCACCAGCACGCTGAAGGGAACAGCCAGCCACACCATCTGCTGCTGCATCAGCCCCGGTGCGTCGAGCTGGGCGAATTCCTTGACCACGCCCAGCGGCAGCAGCAGGGCGAACGACCAGACGAACATGGCATTGATGATGGCGTATTGGCGGGGGTAGGGATAGTTCTTGATCCGTTCGGCCCGCGCATGCTGGTCGATGAGATCCTTGAGCGTTTTCTGCATTTCGGTATGGTGCAGCAGCGGAATGTCCTGGCTGACGTACAAGTCGCGAATCGCCCGGCTTTGTTGGCACATCAGTGCCGCAGGAATGCTGCCGCTGGCGATCAGCGCTGCTACCTCGCCGGGCGGCAGGTATTTTTCGAGCGTGGCGGCGATCGGCGTCGCGTGCTCGTCGACGTCGAACAGGTTTTCACGGTATTCCGCATTGGGGGCGCGGGCGGCAGCTTCCCACACACGCGCCGCGCGCAGCTGGTAGCGCACGGCGGTCAGCCAGGCAAAGTGCCGGTTGACGAGCCCCGCGCCGGCGTCGCCGCCGACCGGGAAATCCCGGCTGATCAGGCCCCAGTAACGGCTGATGGAGGTGATCGAGCTCCAGATCTGCTGCGCCTCAACGGTGCGATTGTAGGTTTGCGCATTCTTGAACCCGACGATGAACGAGGCGGCCGTGCCCAGCATCGCCAGGACCGGCCAGGGAAGCGCGAGCCAGCGCCATCCGCCAAGCTGGTACAGGGCGGCCACCGCAGTCGCGCTGGCGGCCAGCAGGTAGGCCTTGCGCCTGGTCCAGTACAGTGTCTCGCTAAAGCCGTAAGATCTTCCGATGTGCATGCAACGATGTCCGGTGATTCGATTCGGTGTGGCAGCGCGAAGGGCAGCCGGTGACCAGACAGCGGCCATCGACTGCCTCGGGGATTACTTCGTCGCCTGAGACTGCAACCAGGTATCGACTTTGATGGTGCCCAAGCGGGCCTGCGGGCCCGGCACCAGCGTGTCTTCCTTCAGTTCGGCGCCAAAGTAGCGCGCATGCTCGTCCGCAACGACGGTGCGCGGATCCTTCTTGAACGTGAGGTAGTACTGAACCAGGTCGGACAGGCGCACCTTGTCAGGTCCTGCGATCTCGACCACGCCGTTGATTGGTGCTCCGAGCGTGTAGTCGGCCAGCGCCGAGGCCACGTCATCCGACGAAATCGCCTGGATGTTGGCCGGCGAGAGGCGAATCACATCGCCGGCAGCAGCCGATGCGGCAATCC
>DASWTB010000293.1:0-2561 GCA_036402315.1 Pseudoduganella sp.
CAGGTCGGCTACTGGCTGTGGGAACCTGCCACCAATACGGTGATCCAGACCCTGGCCATCCCGCGCGGCCAGATCGCCATGGCGTCCGGCACCGCAGCGCCGGATGCCAGGTCTTTCGAACTGGTGGCGCTGCGCGAGCAAAACACCTACGGCATCTGCTCCAATCCCTTCCTGGAATTCGGCTTCAAGACCACCGAATACCGCATCAAGGTCACCATCAACGACGACGGCACCTGGGGCTACGAGGAAGACACCGTCATGCTGTTGCGCGGCAAGGAGTCGGAACCGTTCCACCACATTGACCGCAACCTGTTGCACAAAGTGGCCGAGCCGACCCCCAACCCGCTGGCACGCAAGTAAATCACCGCGCGTTGTAACCCTCGACAGCCGGTTCGGCACCGGCCCTCCGGTCAGCCTTCCCGGCCGTCAATGCGGGCATGGCTTAAGTAAGGTGCATACACGAACAGGTAGAGAAGGAAGGCGACCGACCAGGCCAATCCCGAGGCCAGCAACAGGAAGTCACGCATTCCAGTGGGAACAATATTGGCACACAAGCGGCCCAAGGCTCCTGCTTGCAGTAACAGGTACATTGCGCTTTCGGCGCGCCCGGCGCGCAGCAGGCGGCCGGTGTGGCCAAGCGCAGTGCGAGTGATCATGCCGATGATCAGGCCCGACATGCCGCCCACGGCCAGCGCATGGAAGGCGCTGCTGGAGGAGCCGACGCCCAGCGCAGCAAAGCCCAGCAGCACCAGGCCAGCCACGATCCAGGCGTAGGCCAGGTGCAGGATCCACAGCAAAGGCACGCGGACCGTGGCAAATGGCGCCCAGCCGACCAGGCGGATCGCGTTGACCGCCGCTGCCGCAAAAGCCACCAGCGCCACCACGAAGCCTGGCAGGCCGGCCACCCAGGCCAGCGCGGTCGCCAGCAGCAAAGCGATGCTGGCCTTTTCGCGCCAGGCCACGGTCACGGGCTGGCTGCCCGGTGCGCCGTTACGGGTGAACATCGGGATCACGCGGCCACCGATCACCGCTTCCAGTACGGTGATCATCAGGATCGCACCGTGCACAGGAGTCAGCGGCGACAATGAAATCCAGCCATTGGCCGCCGCGTGGAACAGCAGGTTGGCGATCGACAGCAAGGCCAGGATGCCGCAGATCGGGTAATTGCGCTTGCTCTGCGCTTGGTACAGCACGCGGCCGAACGCCACCGCGCACAGTGGCAGGAACAGGCCATCGACGAACAGTGCCGGCACGCCCGGCGCCAGCAGCATGGCCATGCGGCCGGCAAGCCACAGTGCGGCCAGCCCTGCAAGCTGTCCGCCGGCCGGCGTTTGCAGGTTGGTCCAGTTGCGGCCCGCTGTAAACAGGAAGCCGACGATCACCGCGCCGCCAAAGCCGAACACCATTTCGTGCATATGCCACAGCATGTTGGCAGAAGGCAGGGCGGGCAGCATGCCCTTGTAGGCCAGCAGCCACAGGGGTACCGACAGCATGGCCAGCGCAGCCGCCAGCAGGTAGAACGGGCGGAAGCCCAGTCGCAGCAAAGGATGTGGTTGCCCGGCTGGTGTGGGTTCAGTGGGAATATGGATGCTGCGCATGGCGGGCCTCATGTTCTTAAGATGTATAATGAATGCTACATTACGCTCTTGTGTAAAGCAATATTCTGAATGCACCTTTACGTGACGTAGATTATGAGACTGACATCCTTCACCGACTACACCCTGCGTTCGCTGATGTACCTCGGCATGAATCGCGACAAGCTGGTGACGATCCAGGAGATCGCCGACCTGCATGACATCTCGAAGAACCACCTGACCAAAGTGATCCACCAGCTGGGCGCCAGCGGCCTGGTGGAAACCGTGCGCGGCCGGCACGGCGGCATGCGCCTGAACCGCGAACCGGAAGAGATCAACATCGGCGACGTGGTGCGCGACACCGAGTCGGACTTCCACATCGCCGAATGCTTCGAACTCGATCCCGGCCACTGCGCCTTCCTGCGCGACTGCACCCTGAAGCGCAAGCTGGGCGAAGCGACCGAAGCCTTCCTGCACGTGCTGGACGGCATGACCCTGGCCGACATCCTGCCCGGCCCCAAAGGCCAGGGCGGCGCGCAGCCGGTCATCTTCCAGGCGCCGAAAAAGCGCACCTGATTAAATTGTGCATGTGAGATGCATCTTTATTGACGGCGCCCGGCGTAAACATGTATAGTAGATGCATGTTTAATCCAGAGGAGCCGTCCCCATGCTGTCAACAGAACACCGCGCCATCGTCACCGCCACCGTGCCTATCCTGGAGCAGGGCGGCGAAGCGCTGACCCGCCACTTCTACCAGATCCTGTTCGCCGATTTCCCGCAGGTGAAACCGTTCTTCAACCAGGCGCACCAGCACAGCGGCGAGCAGCAGCGCGCCCTGGCCAACGGCATCCTGATGTACGCCAGGAACATCGAGCGCCTGGAAGCACTGGGCCCGCTGGCCACGAGCATCGTCAACAAGCACGTGGCCCTGCAGATCCAGGCGGAGCACTACCCGATGGTGGGCGCCAGCCTGCTGAAGGCCATTCG
>DASWTB010000294.1:0-21193 GCA_036402315.1 Pseudoduganella sp.
GGCAACCTGCGCCGGCCGACCGTAAAGCGCGGCTGACACGGTCCAGGCGCCAATTCCTGCCTGCCGGCAAAGGCTGCTGCGCCATTGCGGCGGCAACGGCGGCCCTTGCGGGACTTTTTCCGCCGGGAACACCATCGCGCCGGACAGTACCCGCAAGTCGTTCCCGATATGCACTACGCTGGACAAGGTACCGTCCAGGCGCAGCGGCCTGAGCGCATCCACCACAGCGGCAATGCCTTCGAACTGCGGCACACTGGCCACCAGATGGCTGACCACTTCGGTTTGCGGCATCAGCCAGAAACCGAGGCTGGTGACGATGCCGAAGTTCGATTGGGTGAACAGGCCGTCCAGCCAGGGACCGACGCCATAGGGGTAGAGGTGGGCTGCCGTGGTGCGTGCGAAATGGCTGAAGCCGGTCTCCAGCGTGTCGCCATTGGCCAGGACCAGGCGCATGCCGGCCACGTGCAGCAGGCGGTTGCCATAAGGCGTATGGCCGAAGCCGCGCTCCAGGATATTGCCGATCAGGCTGGTGTCCGGCCCTGCGCCCGTGCAATCCATCCACAGCGGCAGCCCGTGCTCCGCCAGATAGCCGGCAAGCTGGGCTTGCGTCACGCCTGGTTCGATCACGGCGTAGGCCAGTTCCGCATCGAGCTCGAGGATGCGGCGCATGCCGCCCAGGTCAACGATCACCTGGCCTTCACCGCTCGGATTGGCGTCGCCATAGCCCCAGTTGCGCCCTGTGCTCAGTGGATACAGGGGGACTTTGAATTCGCTGGCACAGCGCACCACGGCCACCACTTCCCCGTGCGACAAGGGACGCAGTACGGCCAGCGGCGCAACCGGGGTGGCGGACGTGCTGGCCATATACGGGACGAGTTGCTCGGGCGCTGTCAGGACGCCGGCCGCCCCAAGCAGCATGCGCCAGGCTTGCAATGCCGGGTCAAGAGAGGACATCTCAGTTTCTCCCCTCGCGCAAGCGTACCGAGATACCGGACTCATCCTGCGGCGAGAAAAAATAGGGATAAAAGGAGCGCTCGTTGGGAACCGATTCCATGCGCCCGCCATACAGCCTGATCTGCTCCGTCATATGGGCCAGGTCCAGCCGCAGCAGGACGGCCGGCGCGCCGACACGGCTGCAATGCCGCTCTGCCGCCGCATCGCGGAATCCCAGCATGCGCTTGTAAAAGCGCACATGGCGCGGATTGACCTCGATCACGTAGTCTGTGCACCCATGCAGCCGGTGCGCATACACATAGGAGATGTGGATCAGGGCGGCGAACACGCGCATATTGACGTTGCGGTCGATGGCCAGCCGCGCCGGCTCGCACAAGCGCCGCCCCTGGGCCCGCAAGGCGCCCAAAATGTCGCCAAAGTTTTCATCGGCGGGCAGCCCAATGGCGGGGTCATCCAGGCAAAGCGACATGGTGGCAACCGTCTCGCCCATGCTGTCGGCCGCCAGCGTGATGCGGTTCGGCTGGTGCGGCGCGTCGGCATCGACTTCATAGCCGCGCCAGCCATACATCTTTTGCAGCAGCACGCTGGCCGCTTCGCGTTTGCCGGCCGAGTTGGCCAAACGGATATGGAACAATTGCTGGTCGATCGCATGCAATGGCTGCGCGCCGGCCGCGTTTTCATCGATCAACAGGGAAACAATGGTGTCTTCATCCACGGTGCGTCCTCCTATCGGAATAGCACTTGGACGCGCGGGCTGGCACAAGGTTCCGCCGGCGTCGGATTTCTTTTCAGGGGCGGCAGGGATCGGGGCGCCGGCGCATGGCACGGATACTGCTCCTACGATCATGCCGGCAAATCCGCCGCAATCCACTCGGGAGAACCACGCTATGACTACCCGCTACAAGTCCTTACTGGCAACTGCCGCCCTGATCGCGGCCGGATTCGCCAGCGCACCGGCCCAGGCCTCCACGTTCGCCTCGGCCATCCTCGACATCAATAACTTCCGCCTGCTGCATTCGAACAATACTGCCTACAGCACGGCCGACTTTACCATCCTGCAGGGCACCAACGATGCGCATGCGACCGCATCGCTGAACAGCATCTTTGCCAACGGCGCCTCGTCGATCCCCATCCTGACCGGCACGCCCGATGTGGCCCACCAATGCGTCGGGGTCCCTTGCCCGGCCTTGGGGCCCAACAACTTCACGCCCTTCCCCTATCCGTCGCCGGTGCCAGGGACGTTCGGCTATGCCGACCAGGACTTGACCGGCGCATCGATCACGATCAACGGGACCCCGGCCGGGGCGCACGCCCGCACCCGCGCCGATGCCTCCACCGCCCTGAATGCCATCGCCTCGGGCAACTCCGACGTCGGAACATCGACTACCTTCCGCTTCACGCTCGGTGCTGCCGATACCATGACCGTCGAGTTTGACGCCTCGGCTTTCACCCAGGCCTTTGTCTCGACGGGTTCAGGACCGAATGCCAACGCGAATGCGCGCTTGTCGTGGTCGATCAACATTGTCGACTTGTCTTCCCAGTTGCGGATCTTCGACTATGCCCCGCCGCAATTGAACGCCCACAGCGTGCGCAGCCGTACTGACGGCAGCCCGGGCCTGCTCACCTACACGTATGCGAACGCCCCCGGCACGCCGTTCTCTGCCATCTCGCCCCTGCTCACGGCCGGTAACAGCTACCAGATCACGATCCAGCACAACACGCTGGCCAATGCCCTGCAGCAGGAACTGCCGGAGCCGGATTCGATGGCCGCACTTGCCACCGGCATGCTGGCCATGTCGCTGGCGCTGCGCCGCCGAAAATCCTGACCAGCGCTTGACAGGCCTCAAAGTTCGGGCGGGTTCACCAGCCATGCTGGCGACCTGCCCATATAATCCAAAGGACCGAGGCGTATCACCAGGAGGGGAGCGCAGCATGGAGCATCTCTTCAGCCAATTGCTGGCCAGCCTGAAAGGCATCTGGAAGCACCGCTGGACCGGATTCGGCATCACCTGGCTGATCGTGATGGCAGGCTGGGCCAAGGTCTACTCGCTGCCCAACGAATACCAGAGCACGGCAAGGGTTTTCGTCGATACCCAGAGCATCCTCAAGCCCTTGATGGTCGGCATGACCAGCATGCCCAACGTCGAACAGCAAGTGGCCATCATGAGCCGGACGCTGCTAAGCCGCCCCAATATCGATCGCGTCTTGCGCATGGTCGACCTTGACGTGCGCACGGTGACGGCGCGCGATCACGATGCCATGGTCGAGGATATGCTGAAGCGAATCCACATCAACGGCACCGGCACCTACGACATCTACACCATCAGCTACACCCATTCCGATCCGCGCCAGGTGCGCGATGTGGTGCAGGCGCTGCTGTCGATCTTCTTGGAGGGCAGTTTCAAGGGGAAGAAAGGCGACTCCGAGAAGGCAGTCCAGTTCATCGACGAACAAATCCGCAGTTATGAAGAACGCTTGCTGAGTGCGGAAAACGCGGTCAAGGAATTTCGCCTGAAACATAACTATCTTCTGCCGCGCGAAGGACAGGACTATGGCGGCAAGCTGTTGAGCGCCAGCGAATCGCTGGCCAGTGCCCAGCTGGAGCTGGCTGAAGCGGAGCAGGCACGCAAGGCCATTGAAGCCCAGTTCGGGGGCGACGAACCTGTGCTGGCAGTGGTCGGCGCACCCGGCGAGGTATCCGAACTCGATGCCCGCATCAGCGCAATGAACAAGAACCTCGACACCTTGCGCATGCAATACACCGACCAGCATCCTGACGTTGTGGCCGCCTTGCGCCTGCTCGCCCAGCTCGAGGAGAAACGGCAGCAGGAACGCCACAAACAGCCGGACGCCACGGATGCCGCGCGCCAGTACAGCCCACTGTTCCAGCAAATGAAGGTGGCGCTGGCCGAAGCGGAAGCACGCGTCGCCGCCCTGGGCGCCCGCGTCGCTGCCATGCAGCAGCGGAAACTGCAGCTACAGGAACAGCGCAATGCGGTGCCGGAACTGGAGTCCCAGCTCGGGCAGCTGGCGCGCGATTACCAGGTCAACAAAGACAATTACGAAAAGCTCATCGCACGCCGCGAGGCCGCCAAGCTGTCGGGAGAATTGACAACGACCACCGAGATCATGAGCTTCAAGATCATCGATCCGCCGACCATGCCGCAACGCCCGATTGGCCCCAACCGCGCCTTGTACTACAGCGCGGTGCTGGCCGCCGGCCTGGTCGGCGGCGCGGCCGCTGCGCTGGGACTGTCCGAACTGCGCCCCACCTTCCTCAGCCCGGCCGAATTGCGCGCGGCGACCGGCTTGCGGGTGCTCGGCACCATCGGCATGAACTGGACCGACGACGAAAAGCGCCGCCATGCGCGCGACCGGCTCGGCTTCGGCGCCGGCAGCGCCTGCCTTCTGCTGGGCTATGGCGGCGTCATGGCCTTCACCCTCTTCTATCAATAATTGGAGGTTCCATGCAATTGCCACCCAGTCTGCTGGAGATTGCGCCGCCGGCCGAGCAAGGCTATGCCGACATCAACCTGGTGCGCATGCGCCAGCACGGCATGGTGACACATGAAAGCGGCCGCACTTCCGTTGCCGAAGATTTTCGTATCGTCAAGCGTCACCTGCTGAACGACGCCCGTTCCAGTGGCGCCAACGCTATCCCGCATGGCAACCTGATCGTCGTCACCAGCGCTTTGCCGGGGGAAGGCAAGACCTACTGCGCCGTCAACCTGGCGATGAGCATTTCGATGGAGAAGGACGCCCGCGCACTGCTGGTGGATGCCGACGTGGCGCGGCCTTCGGTGCTGAAAGTGCTTGGGCTGCAGGCCGAGCGGGGGCTGATGAATGTGCTGCTCGATGGCGGGATCGAACTATCGGACGTCATCATGCGCACCAATGTTCCCTCCCTGAGCTTGCTGCCATCGGGACCGGCCAGCCGGCATGCGACCGAACTGCTTGCCAGTCGCAACATGAGCCGCCTGCTGGATGAACTCGCCAGCCGATATCCCGATCGCATCATCGTGTTCGACTCGCCGCCCTTGCTGTTGACCACGGAAGCCAGCGTGCTGGTTTCGCAAATGGGACAGATCGTCATGGTGGTGGAGGCAGAAACGACGACCCAGTCCGCCGTGCAGGCTGCGCTGCAGCGCATCGAACACTGCCGCCACGTGAACCTGGTCTACAACAAGTCGCGCGCCTTCCCGAGCGCCCAATATTACGGATACTACGAATGATCGATGCCGCAGCCATTGGCGTGTTGGTGTTGTGTGCCTATATCTTGCACAAGGTGCGCAACATGCACCTGCTGGTGCATGCGATGAGAGATGATTCGCGACAAGAACATGCCGCGCTGTTCCGGCAGCTGGAAGCCCTGCAAGGGCTGTATATCAGCCTCGGCCTGCAGCGCGCCCTGCCTCTGACGCGTGGCTGGGCTGCGTCGCCGGACTTCCTGCAGGAACTGGCGGCCTACGCGCTTGATGAGAAGCCGGCGTGCGTGGTTGAATGCAGCAGCGGCACCTCGACCCTGGTGCTGGCGCGCTGCATGCAGATCAACGGCGCCGGCAAGGTGTACAGCCTGGAACACGATCCCGCCTACGCCCGCCGCACGCGCCGCCAGCTCGAGCTGCATGGCCTTGCCGACTGGGCGACCGTGATCGACGCCCCCCTGCTGACGCAATCGTTCGGTGACCGCCAGCAACCCTGGTACGACTGTAGCGGCCTGGCGCCCGGGCAGGCAATTGAAATGGTCGTCATCGACGGCCCACCGCAGGCAACCAGCGATGCCGCTCGCTACCCGGCCGGCCCGGTTCTCTTTCCGCGCATGGCGCCTGGCGCAGCGATCTTTCTCGATGATGCCATGCGGCCCGGCGAAAGGACAGCCTTGCAACGCTGGGCGGCTGAATTTCCCGAGCTCGAAATCACTGCGCTGCCGTGCGAGAAAGGCGCCGCGATGCTGCGCTACAGGCCCAAGGTGTAGCTGTCACCCGGCGTTGGCGGGAACCAGTTCACGATAGCAGGCAGCGACCTGGGTCGCCACGCGCTGCCACGTGAATTGTTCCACCATCGACTGCACGCTGCTGCGCTCCGGCGGCCGCGATGCCAGGCTGACGATGGCTTCGCGCTGGCCAGCCAGGTCATCCCAGGCGACTTTGCGCAGCATGGCATCCGATCCCTCAAGCTGCAGCGCACTGTCCTGTGTCATGACAACCGGCGTGCCGGCAGCCAGCGCCTCGAGCACCGAAAGCGGGAAGATCTCGCCCTGGCTCGGAAGCGCCACCACTGAGGCAGCGGCGTACGCACTGGCCAGCAGCGGATCCTCGTGGTCCAGCGCGCCAAGCCAGCGCGCCCACGGCGACCTCAGCACGTCTTGCAGGTAGTCGTGTTCCTGCCGCGCGACGGGGCCGATCATCACCAGCGGCAGCTCGCTCCCCGCCAGCGCACGCGCCAGGCCAAGCTGGTTCTTGTATGAAGAAACGGCTCCCACCGTCAACACGAACGGACCGACGATCCCGGTCCGGTGGCGGAACAGCTCCCCTTTGGCGCAAAAGAACTGGCGGCTGATCCCATTCGGAAAGACCCGAATCTTGGAGCGGTCGGTCAGGAAACCGCTGACGATCGCCTCGCGTTCTGCTTCGCCAAGTGCAATCACGAGATCTGCGAGCTGCAGCGCGCGTTTGGTCTGCGCGTAGCTGGTTTGCAGGTTGTATGAGCAGATGCGCCCAGCCAGGCGATCAGCCACCCTGGCCCGAAAGCCGGCATTGCGGTTCCAAGCGGGCGAAACCAGGGGAGAAAGCACGACCGGCAGGCCCAGTTCAACCGCCGATTCGACCACGCGGAAGTTGCCGTTGAACGCGGAGAAGACGTGAATCAAGTCATACTCAGTCAGCTTCTGGCGCGCCGGGTCGACCAGTTCGGCCGACATCGAAGCATCAAGATGATTGAGCGCCGATACGGTTTCGCGCACCTGTATCTGCAGGCCGCCTTCGCGTTGGAACAACATGGGATAAGACAGGATTCCGATGCGCATAGCACCCTCCACTTATTGCTGCCATCCAGTCCGGCGCAGCAGGCTGGCCAGAGGATGCTGCTGAAGCGCGATCGCAATGCCCCAGCCAAGCGCTCCCGCACCGGCACCCGCCAGCAAATGCAAGACGCCCGGAACCTCATCACCCGCAGCTGCAAGCACCAGCAGCCCTGGCGCAAGCGCAGCGCAGGTTGCCAGCGCGCTCTTGCGCAAGGCATGCAACAGGTCTGCCAGCTCCAGCCCGAACAGGCTATGCAGGTATCGCAAAACCAGCAAACTGCGCCAGACCAGGCTAAGGGCAACGGCCGCCGCCAGCCACTCCAGCCCCGCCAGGCCAGCCGGAACCAGCATCGCCAGCCGGCCCAGCACGGCGAGCGCGTCGATCCTCGCCTGCTCCGCAATATGACCGGTCGCGACCAGCAGGTAGCGCCCCATATTGAACATGCTATACAGCGCTGCCGCCCCGCACATGATCCGTATCAAAGGTACGCAATCTTGCCACTGCTGGCCGTATAAAAGCGAGACCAGCGGCCCTGCAAACAGGCCGGCAAACAGGAAAAATGGCCAGGACAAGGCCGTCATGCAGGCGGCCGCCGAGACGTAGGCCTGTACCGGATCGCCGCCTTCCCGGGCTTGCCGCGCGAACAAAGGAAAAATCACCGGCGAAACAGCACTGGTGACCGCCTGGTTGAAAAGCGCAAGCACCGACTGCGCCTTCCCCAGCAATGCCACTTCCGCCGGCCCGAGCAGCTTTCCTGCGATCAGGTCGGGCGCCACCACACCCACTTCATCGATCGCCGTGGCTGTGACTGCCAGCCCGCCTGGCTGCAGCAGGGCTGCAATGCCGCGCAGCCCGGGGCGCCACGCCATGCCGCCTGGCTGCTGGGTGAGGGCCGCCATCAGGCCGGCGCACGTTGCTGCGAAACTGCCCCAGGCCAGCGCACACGGTCCCAGGCCATAGGCGGCGAGCGCGATGGTCGCACCGAACTGGGTCGCGCTGTAGCAAGCGGTTACGCGCAGCAGCGCGCCGGCGCGCATCTCACGGCGAAGCATTGCGGTCACCTGCGAGGAGAACGGAACCAGCACGAAGTTCAACGCCAGTATCCGCAGCACCCTGGCTAACTGTGCCTGCTGATAAAAGGCGGCCAGCGGCTCGGCCAATCCGGCCAGCAGCAAAGCCAGGCTCCATCCCATTCCGATCGCGATCGACAGCAGGGCGCGCTGTTCCTCGGTCGACAAGTCGCGCCGGGCAACAAGCAGTTGGCCAGTCCCAAGGTCGCGAAATACCTGCGCCAGCCCGGTCAGCACCGCCGCGATGGAATAGACCCCCAGCTCCGCCGGGGACAGCATCCGCGCCAGGATGATCGAAGCAGCCAGTGCCAGCGCAGCTTGCAGGTACTTCTCGGCGAAACCGAACGCCAGGTTGCGCGCGACCCCGCGCATCTCAGGCCAGCCCAGCGTAAAAAGCTTCCACTTGGGCGCTGATTACCGGTACCGCATAACGAACTTCCACTTCGGCCCTGCCGTGGCGGCCCATTTCGGCGCAACGTGCAGGATCATCAAGCAAGCCAGCAATCACCCTGGCCGCATGCTCGATATCGCCTGCTTCCAGCAGCATGCCGCCAGCGCTGCCTTCCAGGATGTCCGCACTGCCGGGCACCCGGGTCGCCAGCGCCGGCACGCCGCAAGCCATCGCTTCGATGGTCGCGATGCCGAAACCTTCGCGGCGGCTCACCAGCAGGTGCAGGTCCATTGCAGGAATGATCGATTCGACCTGCGCCTGGAAGCCGGTGAAGATCACGCGCCGCGTCAGGCGCTGGCGACGCACCAGGTCCCGCAGCGATGATTCCAGGGGACCGCCCCCCACCAGGAGCAGCTTCAGGCGGGGGCGCGATGTGGCCAGGTGGGCAAAGATGGCCAGCAGCTCCTCCGGGCGCTTTTGCGCCGACAGGCGCCCCACACTGCCGATCACCTCGTCATTGTCGGCGATTCCCCACTGCCGCCGCGCGGCAGCACGGCGCCGGGGTGACGGCTGGAAGCGCCGCACATCGACACAGTTCGGGATCACTGCCAGCCGCGCCTCGGCTGGCAGCCATTGGCGGTACAGCGCCAGGAAGTGCTCCATCGCCGAAGGCGAAACCGCGTACACTCCCTTCACCCCCGACATTGCCCGTTGCAGCAGGACGCGCTGCCACGCGTTGAACTCGGTCCGTGGAAACGCGTTATGCACGCTGATCACGGCGGGCACGCCGCAATGCTGGGCAAGCCATAAGGCGCTGGCGCCGTAGGTCGTCCAACAGAACGCCACATGCACCAGGTCCGGCCGCAGCCTGCGCAGTGCCGGAGCGGAGAACGCCATGGCGCGCAGGCGGTTGAGGCGCCGCCACGGCCACTCTTCCAGCATGGGCGGCAGGTTCAGCTCTGCGATCTCGACGCATTCATCCTGCGCGGACTGGCGCCAGCGGTCGTCGCCAGCGAAACGCGGCGGTGCCAGCACGCAGTCGTAGCCCACCCCCTTCAGAAAGCGCGCTTCGTCGAGCATGCGCAGCTCCATGCCGCCGAGCTCGCCGGAAAAACTGGTGATCACGATGCGCCGGCTGGCCGGACGTTTCACAGCGGCAGCCGCTTCCCGGATATAGCCGCCAAGGTAAGCCAGCTCCCAGCGGCGCTGGAAGACCCGTTCCGGCTGGCGCAGCGCCATGGCCGCAGCCAGGCCGCACAACTCTTCCACGTACTTGCGCAACATCCAGCGCGGCGCCCCACACAGCTCGGGCCACTGGCCAGGACTGGCCAGGCGGCAGGCGCCGCGTCCATAGCGCCGGGCCCGTGCAATGACCCAATCGCTGGTCAACTGCACCGGCCGGATATGGTGGGCGACCCGGGCCGCCGGGCAAAACCAGGACTGGAACCCAGCGCCTTCCAGCAAGCGGGTGAAACTGACTTCGCCGCCCATCGCATATTCGCCAGCCGCGGGCCCGATCGATTCGTCGAAGCGGTAACCGTGGCGGAAAACCTCGCCCCGTACAGCCATGTTCGCGCCCCATACAAGCCCCGGATAGACCGGGCCTTCCGGCAGCATCGGGTCGGTCAGGCCGTAGGTCAGGCCGCAAGGAACAAGCTGCAGCACCCACTCCGGCGGCGGCTCGCTCCAGTCCGGAACGATGCTGCCGCCGAAGATGGCGAAATCCTGCCGCTCGGTGGCCGCATCGGCGTAGCGGAGCAGCCAGTCCCGCTCGGGCGTTGCGTCATCGTCCGTGAAGACGAACAGGCGCGTCTCGGGCCCCTTCATGGCCAGCGCCAGGCCATGGTTCAGCGCCGCATTCTTGCCGCGCCGGGGTTCGTAGGCATAGTGGAGGGGCAGCCGGCTGGTATAGGAGATCAGCAGTTCGCGCGTGCCATCGTCGCTGCCGTTGTCCACCACCAGCAGGCGCCAGCCTTCTTCGGGGCTATGCAGCTGCGTGTAGGCGTCGAGCACGCGCGGCAAGGTACGCACACCATTGAACGTGGCCATCAGCACAGTCAGCATGATGTCTCCTCCTTGGAGGTCCCAGTCTAAGCAAGGCGCCAGTGCAGCTGCTTGCGCTAGCTCAAAGAGCCGGCGCGAAGCTTTGCTGTAATGGATTTATGACCATGCGCTTCCTGCACACCATCGCGGAACTTGGCCCAGTGAATGCAGCCTGGTACGCCGCTGCGCGCGCGTCGCGCTACCTCGGCTTTCGCATGTGGCGCTATCATTTTGTGGCGCAGCGCGTGGCCGGCGCCGCAATGCGAAGCCAGCCCGGCAAGCTTGTGATTCGTCCCATGGCAAGCCTGGAGGACATGCCGCCGCAATATCCGCGGCCCCGCGAAGTCGTGGCAGCGCGCTTCCGCCAGGGCGGCTACAGCATCGCGGCGTGGAAAGGCAGCGAACTGGCCGCAATCCTGTGGTACCAGCTCGGCGCGTACGAGGAGGATGAGGTGCGCGTACGCTACTGCCTGCCATCGCCGCGTTCGTGCTGGGACTATGATGTCTTCGTACAGCCGCAGCTGCGCTTGGGCACAGCCTTTTGCCGCCTGTGGGACGAGGCGCACAGCCGCATGCATGCGCGCGGCATCCAATGGACCTGCAGCCGGATTTCCGCCTTCAACCCCGCTTCGCTGCGTGCCCACGTGCGCATCGGCGCGGTCGTCCTTGGCTGCGCCACCTTCGTCGCCCTGGGACGCTGGCAACTGATGTTCGCCAGCCGGCCGCCCTATTTCCACATCTCAGCGGGACCCGGTTCTCGGCCGCAACTGGTCTTCGACACCCGCCCGCTCGAACATTGAGAGCAAGCATGCCACATTATCTGATCCTGCTCGCCGCGCTCGCCGCCGATTGCCCGCCCTACAGCAAAGGCGCCACCGGCGGCGATTATTACAATGCGCAGGACGCCAAAGGCCTGTCCGTCGTAGAGACTTTCCATTTCGGACCGCAGGTGGAGACGCTACAGCGCGGCATGTCGGGTGCACTGGGCGGCGACATCGGCTACACGCTGGCGCACTTCCCCAATCATCCGCGCGCCTTGTCGGCCATGGCGCGGCTTGCCCTGCGCACCGGCAAAAACCGCCCACCCGGCGCCATGCACACGGTGGAGTGCTACTTCGAACGGGCGATTGCCTTTGTCCCGGCCGATGGCGTTACGCGCGCCCTGTTCGGCGCCTACCTGCTGTCGCTGCGCCGCGACGCCGACGCCATCGCGCAGTTGCAGGCGGCGCTCGAAATACAGCCTGGCAACGCCAGCGCCTGGTACAACCTCGGGCTGGCCCAGGTGCGCCGGAAGGACTGGCCGGCAGCGCTGGACGCTGCGCACAAGGCGTATGGGCTCGGTTTCCCGCTCCCCGGACTACGGCAGAAACTGAAGGCCGCGCGCGCATGGCGCGATCCCGGATCACTTGATCCCGTGGTGGCTCATTAAGTCATACAGCGTGGGCCGGCTCACGCCAAGCAATTCGGAAGCCCGGGCGATATTGCCGCCGGTTCGCGCCAGCGCCTTCACCATCACCCTGTATTCGGCGGCATTGCGCGCGCCGCGCAGGTCGATGCTTTCGGCCTGCGGCGCACCGGGCGGCAAGCCCAGGTCCTCCAGCGTGATGTGCGGCCCCTCACACATGATGGCAGCCCGCCTGACGCAGTTCTCGATCTCGCGCACATTGCCGGGCCAGCCATAGGCCTCGATGGCGGCCAGCGCGTCGGGATGGAATGGCAGGGGTGGCCGCCCTTCCGCCTGCAGGTAGCGGCGCCGGAAATGCTGTGCCAGCAGGACCGCGTCGCCCATGCGCTCGCGCAGCGGCGGCACCACCAGCACGATTTCGCTCAGGCGGTAGAACAGGTCTTCGCGGAAGCGGCCCTCGTCCACCATGGCCTTCAGGTTGCGGTGGGTGGCGCAGACGATGCGCACGTCCACCGCGATCTCGCTGCGGCCGCCCAAACGCTCGATTACGCGCTCCTGCAGGAAGCGCAGCATTTTTGCCTGCAGCGGCAATGCCATGTCACCGATTTCGTCGAGGAAGAAGGTGCCGCCGGCCGCCAGTTCAATCTTGCCCGGCGTCTGCCGCTCGGCGCCGGTAAATGCCCCTTTCTCGTAGCCAAACAGCTCGCTCTCCAGCAGATGTTCCGGGATTGCAGCGCAATTGATCGCGACCATGCGCCGGTTGCGCCGCGAACTGAGTTGGTGCAAGCCGCGCGCCAGAACTTCCTTGCCGCAACCGGAGGCGCCCATCAGCATCACGGTCGCAGAGCTGGGCGCGACTTTCTCGATGCTGCGGCACACGCGCAGCATGCCAGGGTCGCGCGTCACCAGGCCAGCCAGCGGCGAGTCGGCCTCGGTCTGCAGCATGCGCCGGTTTTCCTGCTGCACCGCGTGCAGGAAGAATGCGCGCTCGGCCATCAGGCGCAGCATGTCGCCATCCAGGGGCTTCTGGTGGAAGTCGTAGGCGCCCAGCGCCATCGCTTTCAGCACATTTTCGCGGTCCTGGTTGCCGGACAGGACGATCACCTTGGTATCGGCGGCAATCGCCAGCATCTGCTGCAGCAAAAGCAGGCCTTCGCTCGCGCTGTCGGGCTCCGGCGGCAAGCCGAGGTCCATCGTGACCACGGCCGGCTGGTGCCGGCGCAACTGCCCGAGGGCGGCATCGCGGTTGCCCGCAAACACCACCTCATACGCGTCCAGGGCCCAGCGCAACTGCTTCTGCAGGCCCAGGTCGTCTTCCACCACGAGCAGCTTTTTCCTGGTCATGGGCCCATGATGCAGCAGGGCGCCAGTGAGGCTTTTGAGGCAGCGCAACGGCAAATGGTTTATATTGTTGCTTATTACGCGAAAAAATCAGCCCGAAACTCCATGAAATTCGATGTTGTGATTGTCGGTAGCGGCCTGGCCGGCCTCTCTGTTGCACTCCACCTGGCGGAAAGCCGCAAAGTAGCCATCATCTCCAAACGCGCCCTGCTCGATGGCGCCAGCAACTGGGCCCAGGGCGGCATTGCCGCGGTGCTCGACTCCGGCGACAGCCATGCACAGCATATTGCCGACACGCTGGTGGCAGGCGGCGGCTTATGCGATGAAGGCGCCACCCGCTTCATCGTCGAGCATGGACGCGAAGCGATCGAGTGGCTGATCGGTCTCGGCGTCCCCTTCACGCGCGACGCAAATGCCGAGCTTGGCTTCCATTTGACGCGCGAAGGCGGCCATAGCCAGCGCCGCATCATCCATGCAGCCGATGCTACAGGACACGCCGTGCAGGTCACGCTGGAAGAAAAAGTGCGTGCGCACCCGAATATCAGCCTGTTCGAGCACCATTGTGCGATCGACCTCATCACCACGGACAAGCTGGGCCCGCGCCCGGCAAACTCGCAACCCCGCTGCCACGGCCTGTATGTGCAGGATGTGACGACCGGCCAGGTGCACACGGTCACCGCCGAACACACCGTGATGGCCACCGGCGGCGCCGGCAAGGTTTACCTGTACACCACCAATCCCGACACCGCCAGCGGCGACGGCATCGCGATGGCGTGGCGTGCAGGTTGCCGCGTATCGAACATGGAATTCATCCAGTTCCACCCGACTTGCCTGTACCACCCTTACGCCAAGTCTTTCCTGATCACCGAAGCGATTCGCGGCGAAGGCGGCCTGCTCAAGCTGCCGCCCGAAGCGGGCGCCGCTGCCGGCCAGCGCTTCATGCTGGCCCATGACGAACGTGCCGAACTGGCGCCGCGCGATGTTGTCGCCCGCGCCATCGACTTCGAGATCAAGAAGCGCGGCCTGGATTATGTGCACCTGGATATCAGCCACAAGCCGGCCGAATTCCTGATCGAACACTTCCCAACCATTTACGCGCGTTGCCTGGAGCTGGGCATCGATATCACCAGGCAGCCGATCCCGATTGTGCCGGCAGCGCACTACACCTGCGGCGGCGTGGTGACCGACCTGTTTGGGCGGACCGACCTGCCAGGCCTGTACGCTGTCGGCGAGACCGCGTGCACCGGGCTGCACGGCGCCAATCGCCTGGCCAGTAATTCCCTGCTCGAATGCGTGGTAATCGGCCGCGCCTGCGCCCAGGACATCCTGGCCCAGGATAAGGAAAGCACGCCCTACCTGCCGGATTGGGATGAAAGCCGCGTAACCGACGCCGACGAAGAAGTGGTGATTTCCCACAACTGGGACGAACTGCGCCGCTTCATGTGGAATTACGTCGGCATCGTGCGCACGACCAAGCGCCTGGAACGCGCCCAGCACCGCATCGCCCTGCTGAAAGAGGAAATCGACGAATACTACCGCCACTTCCGAATCACCAGCGACCTGCTGGAGCTGCGCAACCTGGTGGAAGTGGCCTCGCTGATCGTCAACAGCGCCCTTCAAAGGCGCGAAAGCCGCGGCCTGCACTTCAGCCGCGATTATCCGGCCACGCTGCCCAAAGCGCTGCCGACGGTTCTCACACCGGAGCGCCGTTAAGGCACATTCACCTCGTGCCTCAAGCCGAGGCGCTTCAACTCCCCGCTATCGACCAGGCGCTGGAATTCCGCATCGAATTCCTTGCGCAGCGCGTCGGAAGCGGGGCGCTTCGGGAAGGCGAAATACCCGTCCTGGACTTCAATCACGCGCGGCAGCATGGCCAGTTGTCCCGACAAGCCCAGCCGGCCCAGCACCGGTTCGGTATTGCGCCGGTTACTGGCAAACATCTGCGCATGTTGCGCCGCCAGCATTTTCAGGCCGCTATCGACGCTGTTCACGACATCCAGCCGCAATTGCGGCCTGGCCTTGTCGAAAGCCATGCCATACGACCAGCCATTGACGATGGCAATCCGCTGCTCGGACAAGGAAGTGTAATCGCCGCTCCAATCCTGCATCGTTCCCTTGCGGACGTAGAACACCATCTGGTCCTGGTAGAACGGCAGTTTTGAAAACGACATCAGCTGCTGGCGCTCGAAAGTCTTGTAGGGGCCGACCAGGATGTCGGCCTTGCCCTGTGCCACCAGGGCCTGGGCCCGGGCCCAGGGATACAGTTCGAAAATGGCCCGATGGCCCAGTCGCTGCGCGATAAGCCGCACGACTTCCGGCCCGAAGCCGACAATCTCGCCTTCCTGGCCGCGTTCGTACACGCGTTCGAAGTGGGTACCAATTACCAGCAAGTCGCGGGCAGCCGCCGGCATGCAGCAGAGCAAGGCGAGGATAGCAGCAGCGAATTTGCGCATGGAATCTCCCTGGGTCCTACCCTATGATAGCATTCCCGCATGACAAATCCAGCCACACTGCGCATTGCCACGACCGCCGATATCCCGGCCATGGAAGCCCTGATCCGGCGTTCAGGCATCCAGCTCAGCAAAGGTTTCTACAGCGATCAACAGGCCGCAGCGGTGACGCGCCATGTATTTGGCGTCGATACGCAACTGGTCGCCGACGGAACCTATTTTGTCATCGAACGCGATGGCGAACTGCGCGCCTGCGGCGGCTGGAGCAAGCGCGCCACGCTGTTTGGCGGCGACCGGCATAAATCGGGGCCGGACCCCTTGCTCGATCCGGCCACCCAGCCTGCCCGCATCCGCGCATTCTTCGTCGATCCCGCCGTGCCGCGCCAGGGCTTCGGACGGATGCTGATGGAGCATTGCGAGCGCGAGGCGGCCGCCGCAGGCTTCCTGGCCATGGAACTTGCCGCCACCATGCCGGGCGTGCCGCTCTACGCTGCCTGCGGCTTTGAAGCAGTCGAGGATTTTGCGCTTGCGCTGCCCGGCGACGTCTCCGTGCCGTTGTCGCGCATGCGCAAACGCATTGCTTAATTGCTATTGAAACCTTTGCCTTCGGCGGCCAGCCTGGCCAACAGCGGAGCGGGCTTCCACGCCTCCCCGTGGCGGCCGCGGGCGAATTTCCCGATCGCGTCCAGCACATTGCCCAGGCCAACCGTGTCAGCGTAGAACATCGGGCCGCCGCGATGCAGCGGGAAGCCGTAGCCGGTCAGGTAGACCATATCGATGTCGGAGGCGCGCAGAGCGATGCCCTCTTCCAGGATCAGGGCTCCCTCGTTCACCAGTGCATAGAGCAGGCGCTCGACGATCTCCTGCTCGCTGACCTGGCGGCGTTCCACGCCAAGATCGGCCGAGTGCCTGACGATCATCTCGTTGACGACTGCGCTTGGATAGGCCTTGCGGTCCCCTTCCTTGTAGTCATACCAGCCGGCGCCGGTCTTCTGGCCAAAGCGGCCCATCTCGCACAGCAGGTCGGCAGTCTTCGAGTACACCACTTCCGGCTTCTCGATGTAGCGGCGCTTGCGGATGTACCAGCCGATATCGTTGCCGGCCAGGTCGCTCATGCGGAATGGCCCCATCGGGAACCCGAATTTCTCGATCGCCTTGTCCACCTGCTCCGGCGTGGCGCCCTCCTCCAGCAGGAAACCGGCTTGGCGGAAGTACTGTTCGATCATGCGGTTGCCGATGAAGCCATCGCAGACGCCGGAGACGACGCCGGTCTTTTTCAGCTTCTTCGACAAGGCCATGGTGGTGGCCAGCACGTCCTTGCCGGTCGCCTTGCCGCGCACCACTTCCAGCAGCTTCATGACATTGGCAGGGCTGAAGAAATGGGTGCCGACCACGTCTTGCGGACGCCCGGTGAACGCCGCAATCTTGTCCAGGTCCAGCGTGGAAGTATTGGAGGCCAGGATCGCGCCGGGCTTCATTACTTCGTCCAGCTTGCGGAATACGGCTTCCTTGACGCCCATGTCCTCGAACACAGCCTCGATGACGATGTCGGCGTCTGCGATGGCGGCGTAATCGAGGGTGCCGCTCACCAGGGCCATGCGCTGCTCGAATTTTTCCTGGGTCAGCTTGCCCTTCTTCAGGGTGTTTTCATAGTTCCTGCGCATCGTGGCCAAGCCCTTGTCCAGCGCGTCCTGCCTGGTTTCCAGCAGCGTGACCGGAATGCCGGCGTTGGCAAAGTTCATCGCGATCCCGCCGCCCATGGTGCCGGCGCCGATGACCGCTGCCTTGCGGATGTCGCGAATTGGCGTGTCAGGCGCCACGTCGGGAATCTTGCTCGCCGCACGTTCGGCGATAAACGCATGGCGCAGCGATTTGCATTCGGTGGTCTGCATCAGGTGCAGGAAGCGCTCGCGTTCGAATTTCAGGCCAGCCTCGAACTCCAAGGTGACCGAAGCCGCCACCGTTTCCAGGCATTCCAGCGGCGCCGGGAACGGACCCGAAACAGCTTTGACCGTATTGCGGCTGAATTGCAGGAAAGCTTCGTGATTCGGATAATCGACTTTCCGATCGCGCACTTTCGGCAGCGGACGCACTTCAGCGATGCTCTCGGCGAAAGCTTTTGCCTCGGCCAGAAGGTCGGCGCCGGCCGGCAGCAATTTGTCGAACAATGCCGTACCGGCCAGCTTTTCCGACAGCACAGGCGTGCCGGACACGATCATGTTCAATGCCAGCTCCAGGCCCAGCACGCGAGGCAGGCGCTGGGTTCCTCCCGCCCCAGGCAACAAGCCAAGTTTCACTTCCGGCAAGGCGATCTGGGCGCCCGGCAACGCCACGCGGTAATGGCAACCGAGCGCCAGTTCCAGGCCGCCCCCCATCGCGACCGAGTGGATCGCCGCCACCACAGGCTTGCTGCAGCTCTCCACGGCGCGGATCAGGCTGTGCAGTGTCGGTTCGGTCAGCGCTTTGGGCGAATTGAATTCCTTGATATCGGCGCCGCCGGAAAATGCCTTGCCGGCGCCGGTCAGCACCACGGCCTTGACAGCACGGTCTTCCTGGGCGCGCCGGATGCCTTCGATGGCGGCCGTCCGCGTCGCCAGGCCGAGGCCATTGACCGGAGGATTGTTCAGCGAAATGACAGCGATGGAACCTTGGACTGCGTAATCTGCGCTCATGGTTTGTCTCTTCTTTCTTGGTGTGTTGTGGTGCCGGGCAGTTACTATAACCCAGAATCGAACGATCGTACGTTTCGTCGCCGGTTGATTGGCGCAAATTATATAAAACTTTCTTGCAAATAATCAGCCTTTCGTGAATTAAATATTGAACCTATTTCAACTGCGCAATCCACTGAATAAAAATACGCTTGCCAGCAATTAATCGGCAACATAATATTTTTTACCAATCGCAAAAAGGGGGCTCGCAATATGAAATCTATCATCGCGCATTCCTTCCTGATCGCCACGGCATTTTCAACCTTGAGCGCTAGCGTCTGGGCCGCGCCGCCAGACGCGTATGCCGCGGGCCGCATCCTTGTCGAGCCGCGCGCCGGCCTGGCGCCCGACAAAATATCGACATTACTCAAGCAAAACGGCGGCCATCAGGTCCGCAGGCTCGGTCAGAGCAATATCCACGTGCTGGAACTACCCGAAGGCTCCGAGCGCGCCATGGTCCATAAACTCAAGAACAACCCGCACTTCAAATTTGCCGAACTCGACCAGTTGGTGCCAGTCGCTGCCACGCCCAATGATCCTTACCTCGGCAGCGAATGGCACATCAACAAGATCGGCGCCAATATCGCCTGGGATACCAGCCAGGGCAATGGCGTGACCATTGCGATCCTCGATTCCGGTGTCGACTCCGCCCACGCCGACCTGGCGCCCAGTCTCGTCGCGGGTTACAACAGCTACGACAACAATACCAATACGGCCGATGTGTGCGGCCACGGCACCAAAGTCGCCGGTTCGGCGGCTGCCGTCACCAATAATGCGCTCGGCGTGGCTGGCGTAGCCGGGCGCGCCAAAATCATGCCGATCCGGATTGCCTTCGCCAGTGGCGGTTCCTGCTACGCGTATTTTTCGACCATGGCGAGCGGCCTGACCTGGGCTGCCGAGCACGGCGCCCGAATCGCCAATATCAGTTATGCCAGCGTGCCGACCAGTTCTGCAGTCCAGAGTGCAGCCAATTACCTGCGCAGCAAGGGCGGACTGCTATTCGTTTCTGCCGGCAACTACAATCGTGACGAGGGCTTTACCCCGACCACCGCCATGATCCCAGTGTCGGCCACCGCCTCGAATGACACACGCGCCAGTTTCTCGAGCTACGGTGCGTTCGTGGCCATGTCGGCGCCGGGCGCCGGCATTTATACCACCGTCAAGGGCAGCGGCTACGGCAGCGTAAGCGGTACCTCCTTTGCCAGCCCGATCACCGCTGCGGTCGGAGCGCTTGTAATGTCGGCCAATGCGTCATTAACTCCCGACCAGGTGCAAAACATCCTGTTCAGCACCGCCGTCGACCTCGGCACTGCCGGGCGCGACATCTATTTCGGCTATGGCCGCGTCAATGCTGCCGCTGCCGTTGCGGCAGCGCTGGCAGTGCCCGTCCCGGACACTGTTGCCCCAAGCGCCTCCATTTCACTCCCGGCAGGCAGCAGTACCGTTTCGGGTCTGGTTGCGATTGACGTCAACGCGACCGACAACAAGGGTGTGGTGCGGGTGGACCTGCTAGTGAATGGGGCGGTAGTCGCTTCGGACACCTCCATGCCATATGCCTTCAGCTGGAATTCCAGCGGCGTGGTGAACGGCATCAACAACCTGCTCGCCGTTGCTTATGATGCCGCCGGCAACGCGGGCAATTCCAATACCGTACAGGTTAACGTGGCCAATAGCGCAGTGAAGTAAATCGGCTATTCATTTCGCATCTTTTACAGCCCGGCCTGCGCCGGGCCTTTTACTCCAGAGAATTATTGCAACTACGAAATAGATAGTAACTATTGGAAATACTCCAAGTCGTTGAATTAACAAACGTTTCTATAATTCCAGACTTAATTGCGACATTCAAAAAAGTTTTTTGAATTCCGCTTGCCACACGGCAATTAGCTGACTATAGTTCCGTACAGCAAGATCTGAAAAAGGCAAACCACTGGAAACGGTGGGACGCAAAGTCATCGGTCTAAAGAGCTTCGGCTCCATGACGGCAGGACTGCCAGACAAAAGTATCCCCCATGCACGGGCGTCAATGCGCCGGTGCGGGTTGTGATGCAGTCTTCTACCGGCATATAGACCGGCGGGCAGTCCTCGTTTTTTTATTTTTTGAAAACAGGGACTCGCACCATGAAAACCATCACCACCTTCTCCGCAGCCATCGCTACCGCCATCGCTACCCTGGCTGCGCCAGCCTTCGCCGCACAAGCGGAAGACTTCGCCCAGGGCCGCATCATCGTGGAACCGAAAGCTGGCCTGACCGTGGCTGAATTCGGCAAGCTGCTGAAAGCCAATGGCGCCGGCAATGCCCGCAAGCTGGGCCAGAGCAACATCCACGTGATTGACGTGGCGCGCGGCTCGGAAAAGTCGGTGGTCGCCAAGCTGAAGAACAACCCGCACTTCAAATTTGCCGAACTGGACGTGCGCGTTCTGGTTGCAGCCACCCTGAACGACCCTTACCTGGGCAGCGAATGGCACATCGGCAAAATCGCCGCCAACACCGCCTGGGATACCGCCCAAGGCAGCAACGTCACCGTCGCCATCCTGGATACCGGTGTCGACAGCAACCACCCGGACCTGGCAAGCCGCATGGTTCCTGGCTGGGATATGTACGGCAACACTGCCGATTCTTCCGACTTGTGCGGCCACGGCACTGCCGTCGCCGGCTCGGCCGCTGCGGCCGGCAACAATGCGCTCGGCGTCGCCGGCGTGTCGGGCCAATCGAAAATCATGCCGTTGCGTATCGCTTACAAGAACGCGGCCGACGGCCTGTGCTATGCCTACGCCTCCACCATCGCTAATGGCGTGACCTACGCTGCC
>DASWTB010000295.1:0-2356 GCA_036402315.1 Pseudoduganella sp.
CCACAATCGCCTTTCCGGGCCGCGTGGCACTAGGCCGTTCGCGATAAAGCCGAATCTCCATCTCAATCTCCCACTCCGCCCGCCCGCCATCGGCGCGCGCCAGCAGCTTCTGTTTCACCTCCCGCGTCACCGCCGATTCAGGCAGGAACGCAATCCCGCGCCCCTCCAGCGCCATCATCTTCAACCCCTCCGCCATATCGGTTTCGTAGTGCGTCTCAAGATGCAAAGCCTGCTTCGCATCCGACATGATCAGGTCAACCATGCGGCCCAAATAGGCATTGGTAGTGTAGGAAAGGAAAGGCAGCGGTGAAGTCTTCCGCCCCGGCAGCACAAACTCCGGCTGCTTCGCCTTGTCGCAGCGCGCGTAAGCGCGCAAAGCCTCACGCCCCAGCACCAGCATGTCGTAGCGCCCCGGATCAAGCTGCACCGGCTGGCGCGGATGGTGATAGCAAAGCAGCAGGTCGCAGCCGCCTTCCACCAGCTGCAGCACCGCATCGTGCACGTTCAGTGCCATCAGGCGCGAATTGATCGGCGCGAATTCCTCTTCGAGCTGCGTAATCCACTTCGGTATGAAGGTCAGCGACAGCGTATGCGGTACCGCAAGGTCGATACTGTTCTGCGCCGCCGCCCGCTTGCCCCGCAACAGTTCGCGCACGCCGTTGATCTGGCTGAGCATCTCCAGCGCCTGCTCGTAGAACACCAGTCCCGCCGGCGTAACGCGCGTCGGATAGGAAGTTCGGTCGATCAAGTCCATGCCCAGCCAGTTTTCCAGCGACTGGATGCGCCGCGAGAACGCTGGCTGCGTTACGTGGCGCAACTGCGCGGAGCGGCTGAAGCTATTTGTTTCAACCAGCGAGATGAAGTCTTCCAGCCATTTTGTTTCCATGTACGTGATCCTAAGCAGCGGTTGCGATGCGGCGCATTGGCGTGAGCAGCAACGCAAGCGTAGCGCAAACCACCAGGATTACGCCACCGCCGAAGAACATTTGCTGCAAGGTCGCGCTCTGCATGATCCATCCGGTTGCCGCCGACGACAGTGGCGCCAGGCCGAACATGATAAACATGAAGATGCTCATGATGCGTCCCATCATCTGCGGCTGCACGCGCTTCTGGATCCAGGTAAAGACAGCCACCTGCACCAGGCCGACCAGCGCGCCGAGCGAGAGCAGCAGCAAGCCACCTTGCCATGCCGCCGTGATCAGGCCGAGCGGCATGATCAACAGGCCAGCCATCGCATCGACCGACAGCGCAAGCAGGCCAATGCGAACAGGCTTGCCGGCATTGTATTTGGCGGTCATGCTGGAGAAGGCCATCCCCGCCAGCATGCCCGCGCCGTGGGCAGCCATCAGCAAACCGAAGGCGGCGCCATCATGCAGGCGTTCCTTGGCCAGTACAGGCAGGGCCACCTGCATGGTGCCGCCGATCAGCACGGACACCAGGCCCCAATAGGCAAAGCAGGTGCGCATCTCTACATCGCGCCACACTGCCATCAAGCCTTCGCCGACAGCATGCAGCACGTTTTGCGGCACCGGCGACGAAGCGCCTGCAAGTGGTACTACGCGGGACAATGTCCAAGCGGAGACCACGAAACTCAGGCTGTCGAATGCAAAGGCCAGTCCGAGCGCGCGCATGCCGCCGTTTGCATCGCCGGCATCGCCGATTGCCAGCAGCAGCGCGGCCAGCAAAGGTCCCACCAGCAAGCCAACCTGGCGCACGCCCATGATGGCGCCGTTCGCCGCCTGCAGCAGCTCGGGCGGAATTGCGTGCGGCATGATCGACATGCCGGATGGGTAGGCAAAGGCTTGCGCCAGGCCGATACCAAGCGACAGCGCATAGACCAGCGGCAGCGTGGCTGCGCCGGCCAGCGTCAGTACGGCCAGTGCGCCCACCAGCAAAGCGCTGGCATGCTTGGTCAGCATGAACACGCGCTTGGGCGAATGGCGGTCCACCACGGCGCCGCCGATCAGGATGAAGACCGCGCGCGGTGCGCCCAACAGGGCGAGTACCAGGCCGAGTGACAGCGGGTCGCCGGTCAGCTTCAGCACCAGCCAGGGCAGGGCGATCAGGGTGAATTGGTCGCCCAGCATGGAAAGAATGCCGCCGCTGAGCAACCAGCGGAAGTTGGCATTGGTTTTCAGGCTTGGCTTGGGAGTCATTATTGTGGTCCGATCAGGTTGGCGAGAACGGCGTTCAGCGGCGCCAGTTCTTCGTCGTTAGAGTGCCGCAGCAGGTCCGCCGCGTATTCGGTGGCGGTGCGTTGGGCGTTATCGAGCAGCGCGTGGCCCGCGGCAGTGATGACGGCATAGCCAACGCGCGCATCGCGCTCGTCAGCCTGGCGCGCCACCCAGCCGGTTTT
>DASWTB010000296.1:0-8705 GCA_036402315.1 Pseudoduganella sp.
GATGGCAACCGGGATCTGGTTGCTGCCGACGCCGGAAATTTCGACGCGCAGCTGCGCCTGTGCCGACAGCGCAAACGCCGCGCCGGCCGCTAAGAAGATAAATTTAGCTTTGTTCATCAAGGTACGTCCTTCAAATTGAACACGAGTTCAAGCTCGCGCGCCACCGTGCCATCGTCACGCTTCGGCAGGGGCGAGGCCTTATAAATCGCATTCTCCACCGCGGTGTCATATGCTGCTACGCCGCTGCTCTTTGTTTTCTTAACCGACATGACCTCGCCGCTAGGAAGCTGGCTGACCATGAAGCGGGCTTCGATATCCTGCTTGGCGCCAGGATAATCGATGCGGCCCATGATCTTGGTGCGCAGCTTTGCGACATAGCCCTTGTCCAGGTTAGGCGCGGTCGAACGTGCCGCCGTACCGGTGGAGCCTGCAGCTGCCTGGCCGGAGATGCGTTGCATCTCTGCGGCACGTGCAGCGTCCCGTTTCTGCTTCTCTTTCAGCTCCGCCTGTTTTTTGGCTTTATCGTCTTCCAGCTTTTTCAGCTTGTCTTGCTTATCGAGCTCGGCTTGGCGTTTTGCTTCTTCGAGCTTTTTCTTCTGCTCGGCGATTTTCTGCTCGAGCTCTTTCTTTTCTTTTTCTTTCTTCTTCTGCAGCGCGATGTCCGGATTCGGCTGAATCGGCTTCACCACTTCCGGTGGAGGAGGCGGCTCTGGCGCGCGCGCAGGCGGTTCTGGTTCTGGCTCTGGCTGCGGCTCCGGTTGCGGCACTTGCGGCGCGGCCATCTGCGTGGTCATGTCCCAGATCTCGGCATCGACGCCGACCGGATCGTTATTCCATCGAATGCCAACCCACAGGAACACAAACAGCACGCAATGCATCGCCAGGGCGAGCGCAAACGCGCGCGTGCCGCCGTGCCGCTTCGGCACACGGTACGGTCCGCCTGCATTTGCCATCGTCATTGCCATGCCTTACTTCGTTGCCAAGCCAACGCGGTTAATCCCCATCTTCTTCGCTTCGGAAATCAGCTGGATCACATCGTCGTACTTGCTTTCCTTGTCGCCGGCGATCAGCACCGGATACTCAGGATATTTTTCGTGCAAGGTGCGCAGCTTGCGCACCAGTGCATCGCGATTCGGTTCGGTTTCCGGCGCCTCGGCCGATTTGCCGGCAACGCCGATCATCAGCGAGCCATTCGGTTTCACCTGCACCTGGATATAGGTATCCGGCGGGCGCGACGCTTTCTCAGCGTGCGGCAGGTCGATCGACTGCGGGTTGTTCGAGGTCGGCATCACCATGAAGATGATCAGCAGGCAGAGCATCACGTCGATATAAGGCACGACGTTGATCTCGGACTTCAGCTTGCGGCCGCCACGGCCGCCGCGCATGCTGCTGGAGAAGGAAGAAGCCATCTTCAGTTTCGCCTTTTAACGGGACTGGCGCTGCAGGATGTTCGAGAATTCTTCAACGAAGCTCTCGAAGCGGATCGCCAGGCGGTCAATGTCATGCGAGAAGCGGTTGTACGCCACCACGGCCGGAATAGCTGCGAACAGGCCGATAGCAGTCGCGATCAGCGCTTCGGCAATGCCGGGCGCCACAGCCGACAGCGTTGCCTGCTGCACATTGGCCAGGCCGCGGAAGGCGTTCATGATGCCCCACACCGTACCGAGCAGGCCGATGTAAGGAGAGACGGAACCGACCGACGCCAGGAAGGCCAGGTGCGCTTCCAGGGCATCCATTTCGCGCTGGAAGGCAGCGCGCATGGCGCGGCGGGCGCCGTCCAGCACGTCACCCATATTCATGTCGCGGCTGCTGGCAGCAGCTTGCTTGCCTTTGATGAACTCACCCATGCCGGCTTCGAAGATGCGGGCCAGGGCGCCGCTGTTGGCGCGGTTGCTGCCCGCGCTGGCGTGCAGGGCGTGCAGGTTGCCGCCGGCCCAGAAGGTCTTTTCGAATTCGACGGTCTGCTTGCGCGCGCCACGCACGTCAAACAGCTTCTTGAAGATATAGGTCCAGCTGATAACGGAAACCGCAAGCAGCAGCGCCATGATCAACTGAACGATCAGGTGTGCGTTGGTGATGAGGGCGATGAAAGAAAGGTCTTGGGTGACGTTCATTGTTTCTCAATCTAATTATTATGCGCGCATGCGGGCCGCAACGGCATCGGGCACGGCGCGGGGGCGCAGGGCCGAGTCGACGCAGCCAACTTTAACGTGGGCAGTATTTAAGAGGCGGTCGCCGCACCACGCCTCCTGTACAAACTGGATCGAAGCGCGGCCCAGTTTATCAATACGAAGCGTCAATTTTATTACATCGTCTAGTCGCGCCGGCGCGTGGTAGTCCGCGCTGACATTTTTGACAACAAACATGGCGTCGTGTTCTTGCAGGAGGATGTCCTGGTTAACGCCGAGGGAGCGCAACCATTCCGTGCGCGCGCGCTCGAAGAACTTCAAGTAGTTCGCGTAATAAACAATTCCGCCGGCGTCCGTGTCTTCGTAATAGACGCGAACCTCCCAGGTGAACTCAGACGACATAGATAGAAGAGCTACTAAGTGAGAATCGGCAACATTTTACGCCAAATGAATCAGCGACAAGGTATTTTGCACAATCTCGTAACAATTGCTTACGGTTTTCCCTTATATGGGGCGGCATTTTAGCTGCGTTTGATCGCGAATGGCGAGAATCCTTGGCAGGTTGGCATCAATTCGATGGAATTTACATTAATGTGTTGCGGCAATGTTGCAATCCAGAAAGCAGTGTTGGCGATATCGTCGGCGGTCAGCGGGGTGGTGCCTTCATAAACTTTGGCCGCGGCTGCGTCATCTTTCAGTCGGACGTTGGAGAATTCGGTGCCGCCGCACAGGCCTGGCGCAATATTGGTAGCGCGCACACCGGTGCCGATCAGGTCGGCACGCAGATTAAGGGTGAATTGTTCGACGAAGGCCTTGGTGGCGCCATACACGTTGCCGCCGGGGTAAGGGTAGGCGCCGGCCACCGAGCCGAGGTTGATGATGGTGCCGCGGCCACGCTCGACCATGCCAGGGAGCAGGGCGCGCGTGATGGTGACCAGGCCGGTGCAGTTGGTGGCGATCATGGTTTCCCAGTCTTCGAGCTCGGCTTCGTGGGCGCCTTTGATGCCGAGTGCCAGGCCGGCGTTATTAATAAGAACGTCGATTTCATTCCAGTCGGCGGGCAGGGAGGCCAGGGCGGCGTTGATGGCGCCCTTGTCGGTGACGTCCAGTTTTACCGGCAGCAAGTCAGGGCCCAGTTCGCTGGCCAGGGCTTCCAGGCGCTCCGCACGGCGGCCGGCGGCGATCACCTTATGGCCGTTCTTGACGAAAACACGCGCCATCGCGGCGCCAAAACCAGCGGTTGCACCGGTAACTAACACGATCATGGTCGAACTCCCAATGTTAACTTTGGGGATTCTAAACCCAAAACCGGTAAATCAGTGTCTGACCCACAGGGTCAGACACTGTCTGCGGCGCTGCAGCGGGGTGGGTTCAAGGCTTTGGATGTTTTTGGAAAGCCAAAAGCCTTAACCCAACACCAGCGGCAGATGATCAGACAGGGACTGACCCTGCGGGTCAGACCCTGGTTTACCGGTTTTAAGCCGAATAAGCCGCGAAATCAGCCGAATCCGGCCAAATGATTGCCGGATTAATCCACTTAAATTACAATCTTGGCTCCATTACTGTCTCACGTAACTGGCGAAAAACCAGCTGGCGCTTGCGCTGCTGGTGAGAGGTGGGCAACCACCGGGGAACGTGAGATCTCAAACAGCCGTTCGCCTGGGCAGCCACGATGGAAACGTGCGTTTCGGCTGCCCTGTCACTTTTGGCTCCCGATTCGATCCAATCTGCCTTAAAAACTGGAGTAATTTCATGTTCGCAAAAGATCACACCCTCGCCAACGTCGACGCGGAGCTGTTTGCCGCCATCCAGAACGAGAACAAGCGCCAGCACGACCACATCGAGCTGATCGCATCTGAGAACTACACTTCGCCAGCAGTAATGGAAGCCCAGGGCTCCCAGCTGACCAACAAGTACGCCGAAGGCTATCCAGGCAAGCGCTACTACGGTGGCTGCGAGTACGTGGACGTCGTCGAACAACTGGCAATCGACCGCGTCAAGCAGCTGTTCGGCGCCGAAGCCGCCAACGTGCAGCCTAATTCCGGCTCCCAGGCCAACCAGGGCGTGTTCTTCGCTGTGCTGAAACCAGGCGACACCATCATGGGCATGTCGCTGGCAGAGGGCGGCCACCTGACCCACGGCATGGCGCTGAACATGTCCGGCAAATGGTTCAACGTTGTTTCCTACGGCCTGACCGCGGAAGAAGACATCGACTACGAAGCAATGGAAGCCCTGGCCAAGGAACACAAGCCAAAGCTGATCATCGCCGGCGCATCGGCCTTCTCCAAGAAGATCGACTTCGAGCGTTTCGCTAAAGTCGCCAAGGCTGTCGGCGCCTACTTCATGGTCGACATGGCCCACTACGCCGGCCTGATCGCCGCTGGCCTGTATCCGAACCCGGTGCCGCACGCTGACTTCGTGACCTCCACCACCCACAAGTCCCTGCGCGGCCCACGTGGCGGCATCATCCTGATGAAGGCCGAACACGAAAAGATCATCAACTCCGCGATCTTCCCTGGCATCCAGGGCGGCCCGCTGATGCACGTTATCGCCGGCAAGGCAGTCGCTTTCAAGGAAGCCCTGTCGCCGGAATTCAAGGCCTACCAGCAGCAAGTGGTGAAGAACGCCGACGTGCTGGCCAAGACCCTGATCAAGCGCGGCCTGCGCATCGTTTCCGGCGGCACCGAGTCGCACGTGTTCCTGGTCGACCTGCGCGCCAAGAACCTGACCGGCAAGGAAGCGGAAGCGATCCTGGGCCAGGCGCACATGACCTGCAACAAGAACGGCATCCCTAACGACCCACAGAAGCCATTCGTGACTTCGGGCATTCGTCTGGGTTCGCCAGCCTTCACCACCCGCGGTTTCAAGGAAGCCGAAGCGGAAGAAGTGGGTAACCTGATCGCCGACGTGCTGGATAACCCGCACGACGCAGCAACCATCGAGCGCGTGAAAGCCGCTGTGAAGGTGCTGGCTGATAAATTCCCTGTTTACGCCTAAGCAAGCGGTTGGTACTATCGAGGCGCCGGATCGTCAGATCCGGCGCTTTTTCATTCAATAATAAGAGACGCCACATCCATGAAATGCCCGTTCTGCCAGCACGATGATATCCAGGTCCTCGACACCCGCGTGTCGGAGGAAGGGGACGCCATCAAGCGGCGCCGGCGCTGCGTGAACTGCGATAAGCGCTTCACCACGTGGGAGCGGATCGAACTGACCATGCCTTACGTGGTCAAGAAAAACGGCAGCCGTACCGAATATTCCGCCGACAAGCTGCGCGCCAGCCTGATGCTGGCCTTGCGCAAGCGGCCTGTTGCTGCTGAGTCCGTCGACAAGGCGGTGTCCTCCATCGAAGAAAAGCTGCTGACCAGCGGCCAGCGCGAAGTCGATTCCGTCTTCGTTGGCGAACTGGTCATGGCTGAACTCAAGCGCCTCGACAAAGTGGCGTATATCCGCTTCGCTTCCGTCTACAAGAACTTCGAAGACCTGGCCGAATTCCAGGACGCGATCGAAGAAGTTGGTGACGGTCAAGAGTTCTCTCCCAAGGCTTGATATTTATCAAACCCGCGAGCCCTCTGCTGACTAATTTGATCAGCAGGGGAGGGCTGCGCCATGCGTCGTCCAATTGCTGGGTTCACGATGGTGGAAGTGCTGGTTGCCGTGCTGCTGCTGGCGGTTGGCCTGGTCGGTGCGCTGGCGATGCAGTCGCATGCCATGCGAACGCGGCAGGAATCGGCCCTGCAGACCGAAGCCCTGCAGGCTGCCGCCACGCTTGCTGACCGCATCCGCGCCAACGCCGCGCAGTCCTCCGCCTACCTGGGGTTTGAGTTCGATGCCGCTGCCGCCAGCGGCACGCCCGACGTGCCGCCAGCCTGTGCGGGCGCTCCCTGCGATCCAGCGGCTATCGCAAGGCTTGAGCTCGACGAGTTCCGGCAGCATCTTGCTGTGCTGCCGCTTGCCCGCGCCGTGATTTGCCGGGACGCGGGCGCGGCACCGGATGGGCGCTTGCAATGGCCTTGTTCCGGCGACGCCGATGCGCCGCTCGTCATCAAGATAGGCTGGCGCAGCCGCCGGCCCGATGGCGCCAGCGCCAGCTTTGCCGACGCGCCAGGCGTCGCGCTGCCCGTCGCATTGGCCGGTCCGCCATCCGCACCGACACCAGCTCCGCCAGCCGCACCGGCCGGGCCGGACGATCCCGCCGAACCGCCTGAACCTTTGCCAATTGCCTCGGCTGGCCCTGGAGGTGCGCCATGAGGATGCACCAGCACGGCCTGGCTGTGGCCGAAGTGCTGATAGCCATGGGGCTTAGCCTGCTGGTAGCGCTGACGGCCGCCTCGCTGCTGCACGCATCAAGTGGCGACTTCCTGCGTAACGGCGCCAATACCCGCATTGACGATCATGGCCGCTTCGCGCTGGCGATCCTCGGCCAATCCTTGCGGCAGGCCGGATATCGCGGCGAGCCGGGCGCTGCGGCTGCCGCGCCGCCGATGCCACCTCTGGCCATCGAAGGACGCGATGCAGCCGGCGTGGCGACTAATGCGGAAGGCCTGGGCGATGCGCTGCCCGCCATCAATGGCAGCGATGCACTCGCGATTCGCTATGCGCCAGCAGCGATTGCCGGCGCAGCGGCTGGCGGCGCCATGCTCAATTGCGCCGGCTTCCCGGCCGATCCCGGCGAGTGGGCCTGGAGCATTTTCTACCTCGCCCGTGCGGGCGACGGTGTTGCTGAACTTCGCTGCAAATACAAAGGGGAGATCGGTTGGGGCTCGGATGCCGTGGTGCGCGGCGTGGATGCGTTCCACGTTCTGTACGGTCTCGACACGGACAGCACGCGTGACAACATCCCCAACCTTTATCTGACCGCCAGCGGCATCGACGCACTCGATGCCACGCTTCCCGCAGCCGAGCGGGCGATGCGGCCCCATTGGCGCCGCGTGACCAGCGTCCGCATCGCGTTGCTGCTGCACGGCGAACGCGGCTCGCGTGTGCGCGACCTGCCAGGCAGCTACCAGCTGCTGCCCGGCGCCGATCCGGATGCGCGCATCGACGAAGCCAGCATGCCAGAGCCGATGCGGTACCGGGCACGCCGCCTGTTCGCAGCGACTGTTGCGCTGCGTAACCTGTAAGGGAGGGCCGCCATGCACTTCTACCAGCGCGGCGTCACTCTTCCCATCACGATGCTGTTGCTGCTCGCCGCGCTGACCATTGGTGCGTCGGCAGCACAAATGGCGATGCTGGGCGAGAAGGCCGCCCGCGCTGAGCGTGACCGACTGATCGCCTTCCAGTCCGCGGAGGATGCACTGATGGATGCTGAACACGATATCAATGCCGGTTTGGGCCAGCCGGTCGATGCAGCGCCGGATCCTCAGGCGGCGCCAGCCTGGCAAGTTGTCGACCTGGCGGGCAATGGCGGCACCGAGTACGGTGCGCTGACGGGGGCTTCGATGGAAACCGGGCAGGGCGTGCTGCCTTTCCGCCGCCCGCGCTATCTTGTTGAACGCATTGCGTACACGCCAGCCGGCGCGCCACCGGCCTACTATTACCGCGTCACGGTGGTCGGCTTTGGGCCGCGCCACGGCGCAGAGACTGTCTTGCAGGCCAGCTACACGCCCCCGGCACCCGTGCAACGCCATAGCTGGCGCGAAATCATGGATTGGCGGGCCCTGCACGATGCCGCGAGCGGCGAGGGCGGGCCATGATTGCGCGCGCGTCCACGGGCGGCACCTTGCTCGGCATGATGTCCACCCTCGTCATCATCGGCATTCTCTCCGCCGTGGCGGTTCCTGTCTGGAGTGAAGCCGTGATCCGCATGCGCCGCAGTGAAGCCCAGGCTGCATTGCAGGAGCTGATGCAGCAGCAGGAGCGCCATTTCACCCGCTTCAACAGCTACGCCGCTTTTTCGGCGAATACCGGCGGTGAATACCGCTGGTGGTCTGGCCGCACCGCCAGGTCCAGTGCCTACGAGCTGGAAGGCAAAGCCTGCGATGGCCAGCAAATCCGCGACTGCATCCAACTGGTCGCGACGCCCGGCACGCCTAATGTCGACAGCCGCTTCAGGGATCCGCAATGCGAACGCCTCATCCTCACGAGCAGCGGGCTGCACCTCGCCACCGGCCCCTCCCGCAGCTGCTGGCGCTGAAGCGCGAAGGCCGCGGGCCAGCCGGAACGGGCCCGGGCTTCACGCTGCTGGAGCTGATGATCGTCCTCGCCATTCTCTCCATCCTGTTCGCCTCCGCGCTGCCAAACCTGAGCAATATGCTGGCTGGCCGCCAGTTGCGCTCGGCCTCAGCCGACCTGCTGGCGGCCATCAACGACACCCGCGCCCAGGCCATCGCGCGACGCCGGGTGGTAACCCTGCTGGCCGAAAACGGCAACTGGCAGCAAGGTTGGCTGATTATTATCGACGCCAACGCCAACCGCAGCCCCGACGCAGGCGAGGCAATCCTGTCCCGCCACAAAGCCGCGCCCGAGCGCTTGCTGGTAAGGGCCAGGTTCACCGACAACACAGCCCCCGCCTATATTTCATATAATGCAGCAGGACGAAGCTGCCGCGCCGCCCACCCGAATGCCGCCAACTTT
>DASWTB010000297.1:0-3329 GCA_036402315.1 Pseudoduganella sp.
CTACCGTGGGTTCGAATCCCACCCTCTCCGCCAGAACACTGAAAAAGCCCCGATGAAAATCGGGGCTTTTTCTTTTTCTCGCAGTGAGTTCTCGTCCCGCTTCTTCCCCTCCACGCACCGAGTTCGAATCCCACTTCCGAATCTGCACATTCCGGCGTGCCAAAGTCAAGAATTGAAGATTTTGGGTTTCCGCTTTGTCAGCCCCGACAAAGTGCGTTGCGGCAGGCAGTAAGGTAGTCGGGAACTGATAACCAATTCACCCGGAAATCAGTGAACCCTATCTCCGCAAGTGGCGTTGCTCTTTAAGAGAGCTTCACCAGAGGCTCGCACGCTGATCGTGCAATCGGGCAGAGCGGATGACACGTTGCGCCGCCCCCTGCTGAATCAGAACTGCGGCAAGCTGCGGCGTCCCTTGACCGTCACCTGCAGTTTCACGCCGGACGACTGGCGAGTCACCGTCGGCCCGGCTGGCTGGCCGCCGCCGACCCAGATGGTGGCGGGCCCGGGTTCCACGATACGGTTGCCGTTCGCGTCCACGGTGCTCAATGCCTTGCCTTCGAGTTCGAACGTGATCCTGCGCTGCTCGCCTGGCTTCAGTCTGACGCGGGTGAAACCGACCAGCGTGCTGTTCGGCGCGGCGTCGCCGGGACGGCTGACGTACACCTGCACCACTTCGTCACCGGCGCGCTGGCCGTCGTTCTTCACGCCCACTGCGAACTTGATCCTGCAGCCAGCGCACGCGGTTTTCGGCATCGGCGCGCTCGCTGTATAGCTGAAGTGCGTATAGCTCAGGCCGTGGCCGAACGGGTACAACGGCTCGCCCTTGAAGTATTTGTAGGTGCGGCCCTGCATACCGTAATCCTTGAACGGCGGAAGGTCAGCAGCGGACTTGTAGAACGTGACGGGGAGGCGGCCTGCGGGACTGAAGTCGCCGGCGATGAGTTCGGCCACGGCCTGCCCCCCTTCGCCGCCCGGATACCAAGCCTGGATGATGGCCGGCACTCTTCTATCGGCCCAGTTCAGCGCCATAGCGCTGCCGCTCATGTTGACCAGCACCATCGGCCGGCCCAGCGCGCGCAGCCGCTCCAGCAGCACTTCCTGCGGGGCGGGCAGGTCGATGCTGGTGCGGTCGCCGCCAGCAAAGCCGGGCGCATGTACCGACATTTCCTCACCTTCCAGCTGCCAGTTCAAGCCGCTGACGTAGACCACAAGGTCGGCCTTGCCGGCCGCTTCCAGCGCCGCGGTGTCATCGAAGCTGGGTTTGGTCCATTGCAGGCGCTGGTCGCCATCCCAGCCCATCTGCTGTGCTTCGACGTCGATGCGGTACACCTTGCCCGCTTGCAGGCTGATTTCGGTTTTCGACGTCGGCCACGCGATGTCCCACAAGTCCGCCACCATCTTGCCGTCAACGCGGATGCGGTAGCCGTGGTTGCTCTTCAGGCGGAAATTGTGCATTCCGCTCTCGGTGGCACGCAGATAACCGGTCCAGCGCGTCGACGTCTTGCGGTCGTAGGCGTTGGGCCAGCCCCATTTGAATTCGGCTTTTGTCAGGATTTCGGTGGCGCTTGGCGCGCCTTCCAGGTTGAGGTTATCGAAGCGCTCCAGCCTCACGCCAGCCTGGGTACAGGTGCTGTCCACGCACAGGTTTTCGGGCGGCATGTCCTGTAGGGGCGGAGCGACCCATCCCGTGCCTTCCACGTATGTCACCTTAGCGGCCGGGAAGCGGGCGCGGATACCTTCCAGCACGGTGACGGGCTTGGAAGGGGGGCCATTGTAGTTGCCAACCAACGCATCGACACTGTCCGCGTTCGGCCCGATCACGGCGATGTGCCGCGGCGCTTGCTTCAGCGGCAGCAGGCCGTCGTTTTTCAGCAGCACCAGCGATTGGCGCGCTGCTTCCAGATTCAGGCGGCGGTGGGCGGGCGTGTCGTAGTCCTTGGCTGTGATCTCCCTGAATGGGCGTTTATCCGCAGCGTCGAGCAGTCCCAGGCGAATGCGCGCCGCCAGTAGCCGCTGCACGGCGCGGTCGAGGTCTGCTTCGGCCAGCAAGCCTTGCTCTACGGCGCGCACCGTGGTGGCGGGGGCTGCGGTCGGTGAGCCGCTGAATTCACAGAGCAGGTCGGTGCCGGCCTTGACGGCCGCAGCAACCGCCTCTTCCGGCGTCTTGACATAACGGTGTGCGCCATCCGAATGGATGTCGGCCACGGCACCGCAGTCGGATACGATATGCCCCTGGAATTTCCAGGCTCCGCGCAGGTAATCCTTCAGCAGCGAAGAGTTCGCGCAAGCCGGCACGCCGTCCACGGCGTTATATGCGCACATGACGGACAAGGCTTTGCCTTGCGTGACGGTGGCGTGGAAAGCGGGCAGGTATGTCTCGACCAGGTCGCGCCGCGCAGGGTGCACGTCTTCACGGTGCCGGTCCGATTCGGGGCCGCTGTGTACGGCCAGGTGCTTGACAGCGGCTGACACCTTGGGTGCCAGCGGGTCCTCCCCCTGCAAGCCGCGCACATATGCCACTGCCGTACGCGATGTCAGGTAAGGGTCTTCGCCATACGTCTCCTGGCCGCGGCCCCAGCGTGGATCGCGGAAAATGTTGACGTTGGGTGACCAGACCGTCAGTCCTTGATAAAGCTGGGTGCCGCCATCGGCGCCGACCGTTTCGAGGTACTTGGCGCGGAATTCAGTGGCGACCGCGTCACCCACCCGCCTTACCAGCGGACTGTTCCAAGTGGCTGCCAGCCCGATGGCCTGTGGGAAGACCGTGGCGTTGCCGGCGCGGGCGACGCCGTGCAAGCCTTCATTCCACCAGTTGTAGCGGGGAATGGCCAGGCGGGCGATGGCGGGCGAGTCGTATTGCAGTTGGCCGGCCTTTTCCTCCAACGTCATGCGCGCCACCAAGTCCATGGCGCGCTGGGCCGGATTGGCGGCATTGGCACCGGCGGCATGCGCTGACAGGACATACAGCGTCGTGGCCACGGCCACCGCCATAGCGGTCCGGTGCTCGTATGGATGTTTCATGGTTTTTTCCCGTGTTGGTCAAACGGCGGCAGTCGCGCCATGCCATCGGCCCTGTTGGCCGGCTGAATTTCGCGGATGTTATCACCGCTGAATCGGACCGGAGACGGTGTGCACTGCGGTTGGGGAAAATTGTTCCGGCATTGATTGTTTTCGTAATTCGGAACTCGGGGCAGGGTCATGAATTCACGAAATCCATCAACCGGTGCCAGCGGCCGGGACCGTAGGGCAGGATGTTCACCGCTCAGCGTTGCGATTCAGCCTCGAGTTGCTGGATCAGTGCATGCATTTCTTTGTGCCGACTCAGAATG
>DASWTB010000298.1:0-4550 GCA_036402315.1 Pseudoduganella sp.
CCGCATCACCGAAGGTCCGGCAGGCGAAGGCCTGACCATCCTGCCCGGCTTCGTCGACCTGCACGTGCACGGCGCGAGCGGCGTGGACATCATGGAAGGCGGCGATGCCGGCGCCGTGGTGGCGCGCAGCCATGCCCGCCACGGTACCACCGCACTGCTCGGCACCACGCTGACGGCCAAGGAAGACTCGATCCGCCACGCCCTGCAAGGCCTGGCCGGCGTCATCGCGCAGCGCCCGCAGCACGGCGCGCGCATGCTGGGCGTGCACCTGGAAGGCCCGTTCCTGAACCGCCGCCGCCTGGGCGCCCAGCCGCCCGACGTGGTGGCAGGCAGCCGCGCGCTGGTGGAAAGCTTCAACGCCATCGCGCCCATCCGCGTGCTGACCCTGGCGCCGGAAGTGACCGGCCACCTGCAGCTGATCCCGCACCTGAAGGACATGGGCATCCGCGTCCAGATCGGCCACAGCGCCGGCAGCTACGACGACGGCGTGGCCGCCATGCGCGCCGGCGCCGCCGGCTTCACCCACCTGTTCAACGGCATGACCGGCATGAGCCACAAGGAGCCGGGCATGGTGGACGTGGCCATGGCGCACGCCGAATACGCTGAAATCATCCCCGACCTGCTGCACGTGCACCCGGGCGCCATGCGCGCCGCGCTGCGCGCCATCCCGCGCCTGTACGGCGTGACCGACGCCACTTCCGCCACCGGCATGCCGGACGGCGAATATGCGCTGGGCACCCAGCGCGTGTTCAAGTGCATGGGCTGCGTGCGCCTGGCCACCGGTTCGCTGGCCGGCTCGGTGCTGACCATGGACCAGGCGCTGCGCAACTTTGTCAGCCTGGGCATGGAAGTGGCGGAAGCTTCGCAGCGCCTGTCGCAGTTCCCTGCCGACTACCTTGGCGAGTCGCAGCGCGGCCGCCTGGCGCCCGGGGCTTGGGCCGACATCGTCGTGCTGGACCAGTCTTTACACCCCGTGGCCGTCTTCGTCGAAGGCGAGGCCATTCCACTCACATAAAAATACTAGGAGATCCGATGCAGGCCTTATCCATGCGCTACTTACTGTTTATCGCCGGGATGGGCGGCCTGCTTTACGGGATCGATGTCGGCATCATTGCCGGCGCCCTGCCTTACCTTGAGTCCACCGCTTCCGTCGCGTGGAAGCTGAGCGCGCAGCAACTGAGCTTCATCGTTGCCGCGGTACTGCTTGGCTCCGTGCTGTCTTCGCTGTTTGCCGGCGCCATTGCCGACGCCATCGGCCGCCGCTGGGCGATGGTACTGGCCGGCGCCCTGTTCACCATCAGCATTCCCCTGATCGCGCTGTCGGACGGCTACACCCCGCTGTTGCTGGGCCGCCTGCTGCAAGGCATCAGCGGCGGCCTGATCGGCGTAGTGGTGCCGCTCTATTTGGCTGAGTGCCTGCGCGCCGAGCAGCGCGGCCGCGGCGCCGCCCTGTTCCAGCTCCTGCTCACCATCGGCCTGGTGGCGGCCGCCGTGATCGGCCTGCTGCAGGCGCAGAACGTCGAGGGCGCAACGCAAGCCGCGCAAGCCTTGCCGGAAGTAGCGCGCGCCGCCGCTGTCTTCGACGCCAAGGACCACGCCTGGCGCAGCATCTTCTGGATGTGCCTTACCCCGGGCCTGGTATTCACCTTCGGCAGCGCACTGCTGGCTGAATCGCCGCGCTGGCTGGTGCAGCGCGGCCGCATCGAACAGGCGCGCGCCGCCCTGCTGCGCACCCGTGCCGCCGCCGAGGCTGAACGTGAACTGCGCGATATGCAAGCCGCCGCTGGCCTGGCCATGCGTGGCGGCGCTGCCGGCGCGGACGCCGGTGCCAGCGAGCCTTCCGAAGGCGACATCGCCGCAGCGCGCGGCGTCGTTGCCGGCCGTGGCGGCGCGCCAGCAGCCCGCGTCGCGGCAAGCGCCGCTGCCGCCGCCGTCGCAGCAGACGACCGCCTGCTCAGCCGCCGCTACGTGCTGCCTTTCCTGCTGGCCTGCCTGATACTGGCCTGCACGCAGGCGACCGGCATCAACTCCGTGCTGGCCTACGTGGTCAACATCCTGAACCAGGCCGGCCTGCCCGGCGCCACCGCCAACATGGCCGACGTTGGCCTCAAGCTGCTGAACGCCATCATGACCGTGGTGGCCGTGCTGCTGGTCGACCGCAAAGGCCGCAAGTTCCTGCTGATGCTGGGCAGCGGCGGCATTGTGATCGCACTGCTGGCCGCTGGCCTGCTGTTCCGCAGTGTCGAAAGCGAGCAGCGCGACGTGAGCGCCATCGTGGCGGCGCAAGCCAAGGGCGGCACCCTGTCGCTGCGCCTCGATGCAAAAACCCTGAAAGCACTGGGCGCGCAAGCCGGGAACGAAGCGACGCCGCAGCTGCTGACGGTGTCCTACTCCTATGGCCCCTTCACCAATGTGCAGGTTCGTCGCAGCGACGACCCCGCGCTGCCGCCCATGGTGCTGTCGCGCGACGACACCGTGCAGCCGGACAGCGTGATCGGCGCCTTCTTCCGCCGCCTGCACCTGAACCCATTCGCCGACCCGTCGGAAGGCCGCAACGCCCCGCTGAAAATCGAGCAGGCGAGAATCGGCGCCTTGCCGTCTGTGGCGCATGGCTGGCAAGTGACGCTGGCGATCTGCCTGTTCGTGGCCAGCTTCGCGGTCGGCCCCGGCGTCTGTGTCTGGCTCGCGCTGTCGGAGCTGATGCCGACCCGCATCCGCTCCAACGGCATGAGCATTGCGCTGCTGGTCAACCAGTTCATCTCCACCACTATCGCGGCGGTGTTCCTGCCTACCGTCGGCCAGTACGGTTACGCCGCCATGTTCTTCTTCTGGGCCGGATGCACCGTGGTCTACTTCCTGGCCGCCGCTTTCCTGCTACCGGAGACGAAGGGCAAGACGCTGGAAGAAATCGAAGCCCACTTCGCAAAACTGAAGGCGGCATGAACCAGTGGCAGCATGGCGGGCCCGCTCCAGGTTCCGCCATGTTTTTCGACTGCTGAAGTAGCCGCCGCTGGAGAAACCGCACGCGGACGCAACGCTCCCCGACCCTGGATCCCGTATTTTTGCGCCCTGTACCGTCAATCCTGCGCTTTGTCGCAGGACGCCGCCCGGCCACCGACCACTGCGGCACAATGCGGGACATTCAAACTACCCAAGGGCCATGATGATTACTTCCGCACTCTTGCTGGCTGCCGCCTTGTCCACCGCAACACCCGGTGACGGCATGTTCGAACCGGGCCTGGTGTCCGACAACGGCGTGTTCGGCTTCACGCTGTCGCCCGATGGCCACCATGCGCTGTGGGTGCAATCAGGCGGTGCCCGCACCAGGCTGGTCATCGTCGAATCGCATAAAGTGGACGGCAAGTGGCAAAAGCCAGCGCCGGTGCCGTTCTCCGCCACGGATGGCTCGCGCGACATCGACCCGGCCTTCGCGCCGGACGGCAAGTCGATCATCTTCCAGTCCAACCGCCCGGTACCGGACAAGCCTGGGCGCAAAGGCTTCGACATCTATTCGGTGGCGCTGCAGGATGGCCGCTGGGGACCGCTGGTGCACCTCGGCCACGACATCAACAGCGACGAATCCGAATCCTCCGGCTCGATAGCCGCCGACGGCACCATCTATTTCATGAAGAACGGCGCCGAAGGCAAGTCCGACCTGTGGCGCTCGCGCCGTGTGGACGGCAAATACGTCGCACCGGAGCGTGTGCCGGAGCCAGTCAACACCGGCCCATGGCGCGAATCGAATCCCTACATCGCCGCCGACCAGAGCTACCTGCTGTACTTCTCCGACGTGCCCGGCGGCGCCGGCGACATGGACCTGTACATCAGCTTCAACGGCAAGCATGGCTGGAGCACGCCAAAGAACATCGGCGCCCCGTTCAACACCGCGCAAGCCGAGTTCACGCCCTTCGTGCACGGCAACCGCCTCTACCTGGCGCGCCAAGCCAAGGAGGGTGAGCGCTTCATCGAGAATATCTACAGCTACCCGTTCGACCCAGCCAGCTACCGATAAAATAATTTGTGCACCGCACAAAAACTGTGTTACACTGCGTTCCGCGGTGAAGTACTCGAGAACTTCACCCTGTAGCACCAAACATTGGTCACAGGCCGGCACCTTGCAGATAGCATTGGCTGACCGCTTCGCACCGTGCAGATAGCACGGGCTGTAGCAGCGATTGAAACATTGGCATTACATTGAAACGAAGCCCGCAACAACGCGGGCTTTTTTTTCGCCCCTCGCCCCCCGCAATCGCAAAGGAAAGCAGCATGGCTAAAGAAGAACTCATCGAAATGTACGGCGTCGTCACCGAAATCCTGCCGGAGCAACGCTTCCGCGTCGACCTGGACAACGGCCACAAGCTGATTGCCTACACCGGTGGCCGCATGAAGAAAAACTTCATCCGCATCATCGCCGGCGACAAGGTAACGCTGGAACTCTCCCCATATGACCTGAACAAAGGCCGCATCGTGTTCCGCCACATCGAACAGCGCGGCTCGTCTGGCCCAAGGCCGCCACAACGTCGCCGCTAAATTAAAAGTCGGGGTCAGCT
>DASWTB010000299.1:0-5510 GCA_036402315.1 Pseudoduganella sp.
CCCGGGCCTGTCGCTGGACGGCCAGTTCGGCGAGACCGGCATCCCGGCCTCCATCGTGACGAAATACCTGGCCGAGCATGGCGTGATCGTCGAGAAATGCGGCCTGTATTCCTTCTTCATCATGTTCACCATCGGCATCACCAAGGGCCGCTGGAACACCCTGCTGACCGCGCTGCAGCAGTTCAAGGACGACTACGACAAGAATGCCCCGATGTGGCGCATCCTGCCGGAATTCTCGGCCGCCAACCCGCGCTACGAGCAAATGGGCTTGCGCGACCTGTGCCAGCAGATCCACGACTTCTACAAGGCTTACGACGTGGCGCGCCTGACCACCGAAATGTACCTGTCGGACATGGTGCCCGCCATGAAGCCGTCGGACGCCTTCGCCAAGATGGCCCACCGCGAGATCGAGCGCGTGCAGCTGGACGAACTGGAAGGCCGCATCACCGCCATCCTGCTGACCCCTTACCCGCCGGGCATCCCGCTGCTGATCCCGGGCGAGCGCTTCAACAAGACCATCGTCGACTACCTGCGCTTTGCGCGCGACTTCAACGAGCACTTCCCGGGCTTCGAGACCGACGTGCACGGCCTGGTCAAGCGCGAGGTGAACGGCAAGCGCGACTATTTCGTCGATTGCGTCAAGCAATAACACCGCCTGGTGCGCCGGTCCGCGGCGCACGATTGAGTAAGCTCAAAGCAAGAAGGCGCCGATTCGCCTTATAGTTGACTTCCGGTTCCATTCGGAGGGACGACCAGATGGCGCTTTCAGCTAGCATCCTGGCGGCGCAGCATGCGCCGGCAAGCGCCAGCGACGGACTAAGGCTCGCTCTGTGCGGCGCCGGCGTGACGATTGCCGACGTGCCGCAGGACGGGGATGCCTGCATCTTCCTGTTCTCCAGCTGGCACAACGAGCTGGCATCCCTCTGGACTGCGGCCGGCACGCAACAGGTGCTGGCCATCTGTTGCGACCCCGCCGCCCTGCCTGCCGACGCCATGTGGGAAGTATTGGCGTCCGGTGCTTCCGACCTGCTGCTGTGGCACCATGGCGAGGATGTCCTGGCCCAGGTGCTGGCGCGCCTCGAGCGTTGGCAGGAAGTGGCTCGGCTCATGGCCTCCGACCGGATCCGCTCCTGCCTGGTCGGACACAGCGCCGCATGGCTGCGCACGCTGCGCAGCCTGGTGGAAGTGGCAGCCTTCACCCAATCGCCCGTCCTGATCACCGGCGAAACCGGCACCGGCAAGGACTTGCTGGCCCAGGCGGTCCATCGCCTGCACGGCGGCAGGGGCGAACTGACCGTGGTCGATTGCACCACCCTGTCGCCGGAACTGGCCGGCAGCGAACTGTTCGGCCATGAGCGCGGCGCCTTCACCGGCGCCTACAGTTCGCGCGAAGGCGCTTTTGCCGCCGCCGACGGCGGCGTGCTGTTCCTGGACGAAGTGGGCGAACTGCCACCGCCGCTTCAGGCGCAATTGCTGCGCGTGATCCAGGAACAGCAGTATCGCCGCATCGGCAGCAATGACTGGCATCCAACACGCTTCCGGCTGGTGTGCGCCACCAACCGGGACCTGGAGGCGGAGGTCCAGCGCGGCACCTTCCGCGCCGACCTGTATTACCGCATCGCCGCTTGGCGCTGCCGCACGCCGCCGCTGCGCGAACGGCAACCCGACATCCTGCCCCTGGTGCAGCACTTCCTGCGCCAGTTCGCCGGCCAGGATTGCCAGCTCGACCCGGCAGTGCGCCAATACCTGCTGACACGCAGCTACCCCGGCAATGTGCGCGACCTGCGCCAGACGGTGGCGCGCATCTGGCACCGCCACAGCGGCCCCGGGCCGCTCACGATTGGCGACGTGCCGCCCGACGAGCGCCCGCCTGGCGTGACGTGCTGGCCGGACGAGGCCTTCGCCAATGCCATCGGGCGGGCCGTTGACCTGGGAATCGGCCTGGCCCGCATCGGACAGGCTGCCACCGACACCGCCATCCAGCTGGTGCTGCAGCAGGAAGGCGACAACAACCAGCGCGCGGCACTGCGCCTCGGCGTGACCGACCGCACCTTGCAGCTGCGGCGCAAGGCGCGCAACGCGGCGGCTTAGACGCCCTTATGCGCGGCCGATCAAGCGCAGCAGGTTGCCGCCCAGGACCTGGGCTTCGTCCCCGGCCCCCAGGCGCATCAAGCGGATCTTCTCCAACTCCACGCCAGGATGCAGCCAAGGGCCGTCCGAGCCAAACAGCACCTTGTGTGCTCCGGCCCGCCGCACCGCCTGTTCCAGCAGATCGAAACGGCGAACGCCGGCGCTGTCGGTGTAGATATTGCGGTGGCGCGCCAGGTGGTCGATCAGGGCCAGTTGCGCCGCCCAGTCGTCGGCAAAGCTGCCCAGGTGAGGCAGGATGAAATTGACGTCCGGGTATTGGGTAGCCAGCAATTCCGCCACCGACACCACACCGACCGGGTCGTACAGCACCGGCAGGCCGAAGTGCCGCGCCACTTCGCACACTTCCGCGGTGATCGGGGCATCGTGCCGGTGCAGCTTGATGCCGACGAAGCCGTACTGCTCCACCGCCCTCCGCACCAGGGCGCCGATCCGCCCGGCATCGCGGCGCGCGTGGACGAAGGCAAAGCCGTAATAGCGCTCCGGCTCCGCGGCCACCAGCCGCGCCACACCGGCATTGGCGGCCCCGTAATCGGAGTGGAACGCGGCCAGCAGCACGCTGCGGTCGATGCCGGCCGCACGCGCCCGCCGCGCATAAGTCCCCAAGGCGGCGTCGCTGTCCCAGGGACCGGTCAGCCCGTCGCCAGGGCCGGCGTGGCAATGGCAGTCGACGATCATGGCTGGCCGAAGCGCGGAGCGTGGGTGCGTAGCGCTTGCAGCACGGCCCGGCGCACGGCTTGCGCACTGCCGTCGCCCTGCCCGGCCGCCTGCGCTGCACTGCCGGCAATGCGCACGAAGCGCCTTGCCGCCTCCAGTTCGCGGTCAACGCCCGGCATCGCCGCCATTTCCATCTCCAGCGCCTTGCTCAAGGCACCACCCAGGGCCCTGCCCAGCGCCGTACCGACGCCGGGGATCGGAATGAAGGAGCCCAGCGCGCCGCCCACGAATGGCAGCGCCTTCTTGGCGATCCCTTTCAGTATGCCGCCCAGCGGTTTGGCCACTTTCTTGATGCCCCTCCAGACGCCCTTGAACATCTTGCCCAGGAATTGCTCGAGCTCGGCTTCACTTTGCACCGCCATCAGTTCCATCGCCAGCGCCAGTTCCTGCTGCTCGCTGAATGGCGCCTTGCGGCAGCGTTGGCAGGAACAGGACAATTCATGCTCCTGCCCCAGCAGCGCAAGTTCCAGCTCACGACGCTGGTTGGTCAGCACGCCCTTGTGGTTGCTGAACATCTTGTCGTGCAAAGTCCATTCGCGCTTGCGCCGGTCGGCTTCGTCTGGCAGGTTGGGCGCTATGTAGACGCTGACGGCGGCCGGGTGGATGCCCATCATGGCGGCGCACGTGCGGTGCTGCGCCAGGCGCTGCCCCATGTGACGGGCCTGGCCGCTATAGCCCCGGCGCTTCCCGTTGACGGTGAACTCGAGGTAATACAGGCCCGGACCATGGGTGCGCGCATCACCGGGCGCCTTGTCGAGCGCAACGATCCGCGCGTAGGCCGGCTGGAGCGCATGTGGCATCATTGCCACTGCCGCCGCGATGGTGGGAGGCAGCTCCCCAGTGGCGGGCTCCCCGTTGAGGAAGGGTTCCTCGTCGGGAAAGGGCTCCGCGTCCGGCAAGGGTTCTGGGGTGGCGCGCAGCGGTTCGAGCAAAGGCAGCGGCTCGAACACGGGCACCCGGTACGGCCACACGCCAAAAGCCGGCCCGCGCCGTGGCTTGCGCGTGGCACGCATGGAGCGCGCGGGACGCCCCAACTGCCGGCCCATCGGGCGCCCGCCCCTGGGGCGCCATTCGAATTCCATCGTCTCAAACATGTAGCACCTCCATGAGTTGTCCGATCACGCGGGCGGCAAGGGCGACCTGCTGCGCGCCATGGTCAGCCCGCAGCAGCAAAGTCAGCACCTGCCTGGACCGTGTCCCCTGCAACAGCACTTCCACCCCTGCCAGCGACAGGTCGCGCTGCAATGCCGGGCCGTCGCACGATGGCGGCAGCACGATGCGCTGGACGGGAAACTCGCCGCCCGTGCAGGCGATACCTTGCGCCGCCAGAGCACTGCGCAACTGTGCGATGCGTTCGCGCAGCCTCGCGCGCAGCGGCCTGCCCATCCTGCGGTTCGCTTCCAGAGCGCAGCGGCCCGCCGCAATGGCTGCCACCGATGGCGGACTGCAATGGATCCGCGTGGCGCTGGCCGCCATGAACCGGCGCAGCAGCTTGCGCGGTCCCGCCAACACGGCCAGCGGTGCCCCGAATCCTTTCGCCAGCGAAGCGCCGGCAAGCACCGGTGCGCCAGCCAGCCCATGTGCTGCCACCGAGCCTCCACCGTCCGCGCCCGCGATGCCAAGGGCCTGGGTATCGTCCAGCAGCAATGCGCCGCCGTGGCGATCGGCGATCTCGGCGTAGGCGGCCAACGGGGGCGCCGTATCCTCGCCAGGCGTGTAGCCGTCGGCCAGGATCAGCGGCCGGCGGCCTGCGCTACGCCAGCGCCGCGCCAGCGCTGCCGCCTGGCTGCCGTTGCGGTGGCCAAAATACTGCAAGGGCAAGCCTTGCGCCGCGGCCCGTTCCGCCCCCCAGCGCGCCACCGGATAAGCCGCGTCGTCAACCAGCAGCACCACGGGCGCGGCCGCCATCCAGCCAAACAAATCCCAGAACAGATGCAGGCTCGACGGCAGCAGGCACGCCGCCTCGCAATCCATCAGCCGTGCCAGCGCGGCGCCCAGTTCGGGTTCGCCGGGCACCGGCTCCAGCGCCGCCGGCTTGCCCAATGTGAGCTCATCCCAGGCGGGCAGCGAGCGCGCGGCGTGGCGCATGCCAAGGTATAGCGCGTTGGTGAAGTCGGCGCGCACCGCTGCCTCACGCGGTACGGGGCATCGCCTCCAGGCGCTGGCGCAGCAGCACCGACGGCATGGTGGCCTCCAGCTTCGCGTTCGGCGTTTCCGACGTCAGGTCGACACCGGTGACAGCGCGGTAGGCGTGCATATAGCCTTGCGCCTGCGGACGCCAGAAACGCGCCCAGGCAAACGCTTCGGTCGGGTCGTACACGTCGCTCCAGTGGCTGTAGCGGATCGACAGCAACAACTGCTCCCCGAACATGGACAGGTCGCGGAAGTGGGCAATGCTGGTATCGCTCCAGCCCTGCACCTTCTTCATCGCATCCACCCGGTCCATCCACGGTTCGGGGTGCGCCACCATCAGCCGCGTTGGCAGGAATTCGCGGAATTCCGGACGCGCCAGTATCCATTGCTGCATCAGCATTTCGATGCGCGCCGTCGACGGCAGGTCGCCAAACTGGTTGTGCGCGCCCTGCGACAGGATCAGGTGCACTTCCTTCAGCGCATTCAGGATCGGGAAGGCGTCCGCTTTCACC
>DASWTB010000300.1:0-2774 GCA_036402315.1 Pseudoduganella sp.
CGGTCGGGTCATAGAGCATTTTGCCCTTTGGCGTGGATTCGGAAGACATGGCTAAACGTGCAAGGAAAAGGGACGATTATACCATTCCGGTTTTTGCGGCCGGCCTGCGATAATAGCGGGTCACGCAATCCTGGAAGCCCCCTTTTTATGGCCCTCGCACTGAATATCGTCATCATCATCCTGGCACTGGTAACGCTGTATTTCCTGCTGAAAGGCGGCCCGAAACACGCGCCGGCGCCGGCGGGCAAGCCGATGGGCGGTTCCTACACGCCGCTGCCGCAGGGCGAACCGGTGCACCACTGGACCGATGGCGACCGCTTCCAGCTGGAAGTACTGTGTGAGTCCCGCTATTCCGACACCATCCGCAAGCTGGCCGGCCAGCACGGCGACGCCCCGGCAGACGCCCGCTACAAGGCGTTGCTGCTGCCGGACGATAACAATCCTTACGAAGACAAGGCGGTGGCCGTCTTCCTCAGCAACGAAATGGTCGGCTACCTGGCCCCCAAGGATGCGCAAGCTTTCCGCACCATGCTGGCCCGCCAGGAGATCGGCGGCCAGCTCACCTCCACCGACGCCGTGATCCGCGGCGGGCAGTTGTACGAAGACAAACGCCTGTCGTACGCCGTGATGCTCGATATTAATGTGGCATAAATAACAACGAGTAACTTACCAGACACCGCGCACGATTGAGCGTGGGACAGCTTTGTGCCATCATCGGACACTTGTTGTTTTGATAACCAAACAGGGAGCCACGATGAAGACCAAGTACGCCTTGCTGTTACCTGCCCTGCTGCTGGCCGCATGTGCCAAGAAGGAACCGGTGCCCGCGCCAGAACCGGGAGCTGCCGCGCCAGCGCCTGCCGCTGTGCCAGCGCCTCCAGCCCCGGCAACGCCAACCCCGGCCGCACCGGCCACCGGCACCGCCACGGCCATCGCCGCCAACGGCCCGCTGCAGACGCCTCAGCTCAACGTCGAAAACATGAGCGAAGAGCAAAAGGAAATGGCCAAGCGCCAAGCCAAACTCGATTACTCCAACATGGAAGAGGGGTATATCACCGACGCCAATGCGCAGTGGGCCAGCGCCGCGACCGCAACGTCGAGCTATGGCTACAGCTATGAGCCGTCGCAGGCGACCGGCAAGGTCGATGGCAAGTATTTTTCGACCAAGGGCAGCGACGTCGGCTTCGATTCGCTGGAAGTCAGTTTCGAAAAACCGGTCAACGCCACGCAACTGCGCGTCGCCATCAGCGACGGCGACGGCATGGACGGCATCACCAAGCTGGAACTGCAGGACACCGACGGCAAGTGGAACACCGTCTGGAGCGGCGTCAACACGGTAAAGGTTGACAAGCGCGGCGCCCGCACCTGGTACGTGCAGCCGATCGAAAAGACCAGTTACAAGGCCAAGGCCGCGCGCATCACCAAATCCAATAACGTCACGACCGACCGCCTTGCCGTCGACGCCGTCCAGCTGGTCGGCAGCTGAACCACGCATGCGCCCTGCCTTGCCCGGCAGGCGTATCATGGCAGCAGCAGCGTGCAGGAGGCAACCATGGAACGCGAACGGGCAAAGGCAGGCGATGCGGTGCGGCCGATCGGCTGGCACCACAAGATGCTGGTGATCCGCACCACACCGGGCAGTACTGGCCGCAACGATGACGAAGACGTGTTGTGCCGCTGGCGCGACAGCGACGGCGAGCACCAGCAAACCTTCAAATCCGGCCAGCTGGAAGTCCTTAACTCAGCAGCCCAGGCCCGCAATCCGCGCCGCCGCACCCTTATTTAGGCAGTACCTGCTCGGGGCGGCGCACTCCAGGCGAGGCTGGCCACGGCCGCCAGCACACACGCCATGCCGGCCAGTTGTTGCGGCGTGACCGTCTCCTGCAGGATGGTGCCCGCCAACAGCGTGGCGGATACGGGCGCCAGGGCGGTGAACAAGGATGCCTCCATCCCGCTGACCCGCGCCGCGCCGGCATACCACAGCACGAAACCAATCACTGTCGGCACCAGCGCGTAATACAGCACGGCCTGCAGCGCGCGCGCATCCACACTGAGGTGCCAGGGCCGCTCGAAGCCCACCGCTGCGGCCGACGCGAACAGGAAGCCCAGGCCGCACATCAGCGCCGACAGAGGCAAGGCTTCGATCGGCGCCCGCAAGCGCTTATTCAGCAAGATGAACAGCGCCTCGCAGCCCACTGCCGCCAGCACCAGTGCGACACCCAGCAGATGTTGTGCACCATTCGCAGCCCCGTGCTCCGCCGTGGCGATGGGCGATGCGATGCCGCTCGCGGCCAGGACGCCGGCCGCCGCGAGCGTGATGGCCGTCAGCAGGCGCAACGTGGGGCGCTCACCCAACGCCAGCACCGCAAACCCTGCCGACACGATCGGCAAGGTGCCGACCAGCACGCCCGCCGTCGCGGCGGAAGTGAGCGCTGTCCCGGAGATGAGCAGCACCGTATATCCGACACTGCCCGCGCACGCCTGCAGCACGAGCAACATTGCGTCGCGCCGTCCGATGCGCGGCAGGCGCGCCCGCAGCAGCCAGCACAAGGCGATAAAGACCGGCAGCGCAATCGCAAAACGTAAAGCGGTCGCAGAAAATGGCGGCAAGCCGGATGCGATCACCTTGCTGGCCACCACCGTGCTGCCGACGGTCACCATCGCCAGCGCACAATACAGATATCCCACCATTTGCAGACTCCCGATGAGGAAAGCTGCAGGCTAAGGGCAGGCCGCTGGCGGGGTCTTGAACGAAATTGCAAAGGCGCCCGGCG
>DASWTB010000301.1:0-12098 GCA_036402315.1 Pseudoduganella sp.
AGGCCGCCCAGCAAGGCGGCAATCTTCTGCTTCGGCTTGGCCGGCGCGGCCGGAGCGGCAGCTACCGGCGCGCCATTGCTGCGGGTCGGCTCGTACGGTTTCAGGAACCATGGATCGACCTTCTCGCGGCGTGGCGGCGGAGCGCCTTCGCGGCGTTCGCCGCTGCGCGGTGCACGGTCGCTCTGGGTGCGGTCGCGGCGGCGGTCGCCGTGGCGCTCGTCGCTGCGGAAGCCGCCCGGCACGAAGCCTTCCAACGTGCCCCGCGGGACGGTCTGCTTGATCAGCTTTTCAATATCGGCCAGCAGGCGTTCATCCTTGTCCGAATAAATCGAGATCGCGTCGCCCGATGCGCCGGCGCGGCCGGTACGGCCGATGCGGTGCACATAGTCTTCCGCGTTGTATGGCAGGTCGAAGTTGATCACGCACGGCAGGTCCGAAATATCCAGGCCGCGCGCCGCCACGTCGGTGGCCACCAGCACATCGATCTCGCCTTTCTTGAAGGCGTCCAGCGCCTGCATGCGCTCCTGCTGCGTCTTGTCGCCGTGGATGGCGGCAGCCTTCATGCCTTCCGCCGCCAGGCCGCGCGCCAGGCGCGAAGCGCCGATCTTGGTGTTGGAGAACACGATCACCTGCTTCAGCTCGCGCTGGCGCAGGATATGGGCGACGGCATCGCGCTTGTGGTCTTCGTTGACCTTGTAGACCACCTGGGTCACTTTCTCGGCGGTGGCGTTGGAACGCGCCACTTCGATCGTGATCGGGTCGGTCAGGAAGCTGGAAGCCAGCTTCTTGATCTCCGGCGAGAAGGTGGCCGAGAACATCAGGTTCTGGCGCTTCTTCGGCAGCAGGTTGATGATGCGCTGCAGGTCCGGCAGGAAGCCCATGTCCAGCATGCGGTCGGCTTCGTCCATGACCAGCATCTGCACCTGGCCCAGCGAAATATTCTTTTGCTCGACGTGGTCCAGCAGGCGGCCCGGGGTGGCGATCACGATTTCCACGCCGCTGCGCAGCTTTTCAGTCTGCGGCTTCATGTCCATGCCGCCGAAGACCACGGTGGAACGCAGCGGGGTGTGCTTGCAGTACGCAGCCACGTTTTCCGCCACCTGCACCGCCAGTTCGCGGGTCGGCGCCAGCACCAGGGCGCGCACCGGGTGGCGCGCCGGGCTCATCGACGTATTCGCATGGGCCAGCAGCAGCTGGATGATCGGCAGGGAAAAACTGGCCGTCTTGCCGGTACCGGTCTGGGCGGCGCCCATCACGTCGCGGCCTTGCAGCAGGACCGGGATCGCTTTCGCCTGGATCGGCGTCGGGTGCACGTAACCCTGGTCGGTCAGCGCGCGCAGGATTTCCGGCGCCAGGCCGAAATCGGCGAACTTTACTTGCTCAGGGGTGTTCTCAATGTCAGACATACAATTCTTTAATTAACAGCGGCCAACCCCGCATGATACCCGAGAACTGTGGCAAAGCGCATGGAATGGGGCTTCGGAGCGGAAATTATTGATGAGTTGAAAGCTATAATGTCACTAAATGAATGCTACCTACGCCCGCGGCGGGCACCTGCGCCGCTTTATTTTGCTGATCGTCCTGGCAGGCAGCCTGTTCAACACTGTCGCCCAGGCTGCCGCGCCGTCACTGCGCTTCCGTAAGCTCGGGCCGCTCGGCAATGACGAGCCGTCAATGTTGTCGCTGCTACAAGATCAGCGCGGCTTCATGTGGATCGGCACGCAATCGAACGGCCTCTACCGTTACGACGGCTACCGCGTCACCAAATATAGCAGCAAGGCCGGCGACGCACGCAAGCTGCCGCATGACCGCGTCGCGGCGCTGTTTGAAGATGGCCAGGGCCGGCTATGGGCCGGCACCCAGAACGGCCTGGCGCGCTTCAACCCCGAGAGCAACGATTTCACGCCCTTCGTGCCAAACAATGCGCCGAACAACGGCCGCATCATCCGCGCCATCGTGTCGGATGGAAAGAACGGCATGTGGCTGGCAACTTGGGGCGGGCTGCAGCACTTTGACCCGGCCACCGGCAAATTCACCCTCCATGTGCACGATGCCGCCCGTCCGGGCAGCCTGGGCGGCAATGACCTGAACGCGCTGGCGGTCGACACCAAGGGCGGTGTGTGGGCCGCCACCTGGCCAGGCGGCCTGGACTATCTTCCGGCCGGCGCCAGCGATTTCGAACACCGCCGGGTGGACAAGGGCCGGGACCCGAACGCACGCGCCAACATCGTGCGCGCCCTGCAATTCGACCGCAATGGCGTGCTGTGGATCGGTACCGAAGGCGGTGTCTGGCGCTGGGACAGCAGCAAGCCCTGGGATACCCGCGAAAGCGTGGACGTGCCGGACAGCCGCGTCACCAGCTTCTATTTCGACCGCGAAGGCACGCTGTGGGCCACCACCCTGTCGGCTGGCCTGCTGCGCTGGGATGGCGCGGCACGGCGCTTCGACCAGTACAGCCACAACAGCGACGACCCGTATTCGCTGCCGGGCGATAACCTGCGCGCCATGCTGCAGGACCGCGGCGGCATGCTGTGGATCGCCTCCTTCACCGATGGCATTGCCCTGGTCAACCTGAGCAGCGGCGGCTTCACGCGCCACCTGCCCTACCGCCTGGACGGGCGCCACGGCCGCGCCAGCAACGCCCTGCTGAGCCTGGCAAACGGCCCGAAGGGCACGGTCTGGCTGGGCGGCAACCTCGGCATGGGCCTGTTCGACCCGGCCAGGGGCGAAGTGCTGCGGCGCTACCAGGCCGACGGCCGCCCCGGTTCGATGATCAGCAATATCGTGTACAGCCTGTACCAGCAGCCCGGCGGTCCGCTGTGGGTGGGCACGGCCAATGGCCTGAACCGCCTCGATACGCCGGACGGCAAGTTCCGGCTGATCCGCTTTGGCAACACCGCCAGCGACTTCATCAACTCCATCGCGCCCGGCAAGGATGGCGTGCTGTGGCTGGGCACCGGCAACAGCCTGGTGCGCTACGACACCGTGCGCGACCGCTCCCTGCTGTTCCACCACGATCCGCAGAACCCGGACAGCCGCAGCGTGGGCGGCACCAGCGTGGTACTGGAAGACCGCCAGGGCCGTGTGTGGATGGGTTCGGAATTCAACGGCGGCGGGCTCGACCTGCTGGACCCGGCCACCGGCAAGTTCCGCCACCTGCGCGCCGGCGGCCCGGAAGGCATGATCGACGATAACGTCACCGCGCTGCATGAGGACGCCGAAGGCCGGCTGTGGATCGGCACCTCGCGCGGCCTGCTGCAGCTGGAACAGACGGGGCGCGGCGGCTTGCGGCTGCGCTCGCATGCCGCTGCCGTGCAGCATTTGAAGACGCTGTCCATCCAGTCCGACGCCAAGGGCAAGATCTGGGTCAGCACGCTGGCCGGCCTGTTCCGCCTGAATCCCGGCAACGGCTCGGCCCAGCTCTACACTGTGGCCGATGGCATGACCGATGGCTTCACGACCAATGCCTCGGCGCCCGGCGCGGACGGCAAGCTGTTCTTCGGCGGCGTGCATGGCATGACCGCCGTTGCGCCGGAGCTGGTGCGCAGCGACTCGGTGCCGCCGCAGGTGGCGATCACCGACATCAAGCTGTTCAGCCACTCGCTGAGCGAAGGCCGTTTCCGCGACCAGGCCTGGCTGGAAGGCCCGCTGACGGCGCCCACCGGCCTGGTGCTGTCGTCGCAGGCGACCGCCTTTACCATCGAGTTCGCCGCCCTGCACTTCACCGAACCGTCGCAGAACCGCTATACCTACCAGCTGGAAGGCTTCGACCCTGACTGGCAGGAAACCGACGCCGAGCGCCGCGTGGCGACCTACACCAACCTCGACCCGGGCCGCTATGTGTTCCGCGTGCGCGCCGCCAACCACCACGGCAGCTGGAGCGAGCATGCCGCCACGCTGGACGTGACGATCACGCCGCCGTTCTGGCAAACCGTCTGGTTCCGCGTCAGCGCCGCTGCGCTGATCCTGGGCGGGCTGTGGAGCCTGTACCACTGGCGCATCCGGCGCCTGACCCGGCTGCAGGCCGTGCTCGAGCAGCAGGTCGCCGCCCGCACCGTCGAACTGGAAGACTCCAACCGCAAGCTCGAAGCGCTGAGCCAGACCGACGGCCTGACCGGCGTCAGCAACCGGCGCGGCTTCGACCTGGCGCTGGAAGCGGAATGGCGGCGCGCCCAGCGCACCGGCCAGCCGCTGGCGCTGTCGATGCTGGATGTCGACTACTTCAAGAAATACAATGACCGTTATGGCCACCTGGCCGGCGACGCCACGCTGCGCACGGTGGCGCGCCTGATCACCGAACACGGCCGGCGCAGTTCGGACCTGGTGGCGCGCTACGGCGGCGAAGAATTTGCGCTGCTGTCGGTGGCCACGCCGGGCGCCGACGCGATTGGCGTGGCGCGGACCATCTGCACCGAGCTGGCGCGGCTGCAGATGCCGCACGACGCCTCGCCGCTGGGCCATGTGACCATCAGTATTGGCGTGGCGGTGCTGGTGCCAACTGAGCACAGCAGCCCTGAGCAGCTGGTGCGCCTGGCCGACCAAGCGCTGTACCGCGCCAAGCAGCGCGGCCGCAACCAGGCCTTGCTGGCAATGGAAGAATGATGCAGGCGGACCCGCAAGACGACCCCAAGCCGCAGCCGCCGGCCGAACCCGGCCCGGACGACTGCTGCCACAGCGGCTGCACCTGGTGCGTGCTCGACCTCTACTATGAAGACCTGGAGCGCTACCGCACCGCCCTTGCCGCCTGGGAAAAACGCCATGTGAGTGCGCGAACAGAAGGGAAACCTCGGCGCCGCTAGTATCGGTGCCATGGAACAGCAGAGCCAATCCTGGCTGGACAAGCTCGGCCCCGGCCTGATCTCGGGGGCCGCCGACGATGATCCCAGCGGCATCGCCACCTACTCCCAGGCCGGGGCCCAGTTCGGCTTCGGCATGCTGTGGCTTGGGCTGTTCACCTATCCGCTGATGGTCGGCATCCAGGAAACCAGCGCCCGCATCGGCCGCACCAGCGGGCGCGGGCTGGCAGCCAATATGAAGCGCTGTTACCCGGCCTGGCTGCTGTACGCCATGGTCAGCCTGCTGCTGTTTGCCAACACCGTCAATATCGCCGCCGACCTGGCCGCCATGGGCGATGCACTGCACCTGGTGGCTGGCGGCAAGGCGCAGTGGCATGCACTGGCCTTCGGCCTGCTGTCGCTGCTGCTGCAAGTCTTCATTCCCTACCAGCGCTATGCGCGCCTGCTGAAGTGGCTGACGCTGGCGCTGCTGGCCTATGTGGCCACGGTGCTGGTGATCGACGTGCCCTGGCGCGAAGTGGCCAGGCGTACCTTCTCGCCGCACATCCAGTGGAACAAGGAATACCTGACCACCATGGTGGCGGTGTTCGGCACCACCATCAGCCCCTACCTGTTCTTCTGGCAGGCCGCGCAGGAGGTGGAAGAGCTGCGGGCCGACCCGCAGGCCGAGCCGCTCAAGCACGCGCCGCGCCAGGTGCGCCCGCAACTGCGCCGCATCAAGCTCGACACCGCCATCGGCATGGGTTTCTCGAACCTGGTGGCGTGGGCCATCATGCTGACCACCGCGGTCACGCTGCATGCGCATGGCATTTTCCATATCGGCTCCTCGGCGCAAGCCGCGGCGGCATTGCGGCCGATTGCGGGCGAACTGGCGTTTGCGCTGTTCGGCCTGGGCATCATCGGCACCGGCCTGCTGGCGATTCCGGTACTGGCCGGGTCGGCGGCCTATGCCATGGCGGGCGCCTTCAACTGGCGCAGCAGCCTGGAACTGGAACCGCTGGCCGCGCGCAAGTTCTACGCCATCATCATCGCCGCCACGCTGGCCGGCGTCGGCATGGGCTTCCTGCCGCTGGATCCGATGCGGGCGCTGTTCTGGAGCGCGGTGATCAACGGCGTGGTGGCGGTGCCGGTAATGGTGGTGACCATGCTGCTGTCGACCCGCCGCGGGGTGATGGGCGAGGTCCTGCTGTCGCGCCGGCTGCGCGTGCTGGGCTGGTCCTGTACAACAGTCATGGCCCTGGCCGTTTTGGCGATGTTCGCCAGCATGGTAAGCTAACGCGCATGGACAAACGACACTTCCTGCTGGCCCTTGCGGCCGCAACCGCCCTCCCTGCCCTGCCGGCGCTGGCCGCCGAGCCTCGCCCTTTCCCTGCCAACGCCAAGCGCGGCAAGATCAGCTTCGGTTATGCGCCGGACATCGCGATCGACGGCAAGCCGCGCCAGCTCTCGCCGGCGGCACGCATCTTCAGCGATGAAAACCTGACCGTGGTGCCAAACATGCTGGCCGAAGCGGTTTTCATCGTCAACTACACGGAAGACATGAACGGCAATATCGACCGTGTCTGGATTCTGACGCCGGAAGAAGCGCGCCTGCCGGCAGCCAACAAGCGCTGAACAATGCTGCGGTGCTGCCTTGCCTCTGCCCTGCTGCTTGCGGCGGCGGCGCCGGCCGGCGCCGACACCATCGTCAAAGCCTACAACAGTTATCGCGGGCCGCCCTACGTCGAAGGCAAAAGCGGCCTGGCGCCTGAACTGGTGCGCTATCTGAACCACAAGCTGGAAGGCCGCTACACCCTGCAGCTGGTGAACTTGCAGCGCCGCCAGCTTAACCAGTTGATGGAATCACCCACCGGCTTTGACGGCGTGGCGCTGTTCCTGTCGCCGGCCTTCATTGGCGACATGCCGCGCAAGCGCTTTCACTGGAGCCCGGCCTTCCTCGACGACAGCAACGCCATCGTGTCGCGCATCGATAACCCGGTGCGCTACGATGGCCCGGCGTCGCTGGTAGGCCTGCGCTTTGCCGGCATCTACGGCAACCGCTATCCCGGCATCGACGAATACGTGGGCAAAAGCCTGACGCGCAACAATGCGCCCGATGCGATGAGCAACCTGCGCAAGCTGGTGGCGGGACAGGCGGATTTCACGGTGATGCCGATCAGCTCATTCCGCTACCTGCGGCGCCAGATGGACAGGGAAAAGCTGCCTGTCGGGCAGCTGCATGTGGGCGACAAGCCCTTCAGCCAGTTTGGCCGCCATTTCGTGCTGGGGCGCGACGCCGGCGCACTGGCCGTGGAACTGGACAAGATCGCGGCCGCCATGCCTTGCGATCGCGCATGGCGCCGCATCGCGCTGCGCTACCACTTCACCGTCGCCGACGCCGCCGCTTGCCGCTGAAACGCAGCGACCCGCGGAAGGCAAGCAACAGCACCAGGCTCATACCGGACAAGGCTTGCAGGGAAGGCTTGTTCGCGGAATCGTCCACTGTTTCGTATTTGCTGCCCGACAGGACGTTGTTGGCCAGGGCCGGATCGACGTCCAGCATCATGCTGCCCAGGCTGGCCTGGCCGTTCACGCTACCTGGTGGGCTGAATGGGAATTCCGGCAACTCCGCCAGCCGATCCTCAAATGCTGGAGGGTCATCGTCGTTGGCGCTGATTTCTAACAAGTCGGAACTGCCTGCCGGGCTGCCAATGCCTGCGCCCAACGACTCGGAGCTCGACAGCAGTGCCGCGCCCGCCCCCTGGCTCACTGACAGCAGCAAGGCGCAAGCGCCCAGCCCCAGCTTCGACATATGTTCCCTTCGGTTAATTTTTCTTAACCAAACGGTAAGCAATAATCGCACCAAGCAATATAAGTTGCTGATTTTAAATGCGACGATTATTCAGCTGTAAAGAAATCCGACAGTTTTACACCTTGAGCAGGCTATCAATGAACGCTTGCACAGCGCCGGTGTAGTCGTTGTTCGCGCCAAGTTGCAGGTTGATTTCGCGGTGGCTCCTGGCCTGCTCCAGCACTTCGGCACGGCTGCCGGCGGCGCGCAGGCGTTGCGCAAAATCGTGGGCCTGGCGGCAGGAACTGTCACGCTGGCTGGAGCACACCAGCAGCATCGGCTGCGTGCCCGTTTGCAGCGCGTGGGCCGGCGAAACCTTGCGCCAGAAGGCGGGATCGCTGCCGAACGCTTCGTCGTACAGGCGCATGTGGCGCTGTCCCATGATTTCCGGCACGTCCAGTGCACCGCTGTCGAGGGCGACGGTGCCGAGCCAGCGGCTGCCGGCAGCCAGCGAGGGCTGGGCCGACAGCAGCGCGACCAGGTGGGCGCCGGCCGAATGGCCCATCAGGATGAAGCGCTGCGGGTCGCCGCCCCAGCTCGCGGCCTTGGCTTGCGCGGCAGCCAGGGCCAGCGCCACGTCCTGCGCCTGCACCAGCGGGTCGGCATCGGGCAGCATGCGGTAATTGATCGAGATCAGCAGATAGCCGCGCCCCGTGAAATAAGGCGCCTTGTTTTCCACCACGGCTGTTTCAGCCTTGCCGCCGGTACGCCAGCCACCGCCATGCACCATGAAAATCACCGGCGCATTGGCCACCGGCTGCGTGGGCAGGTAGACGTCGAAACGCTGGCGGGGATCGCTGCCGTAGGGGATGTCGCGCAGGGCTTTGCCGGGAACGGCTTCCCGCGCGCTGCGAGCCGCCTGGCGTTCCAGCAAGCGGTCGCGCAAGGGACCGGCGTTGACTGCGAGGGCGGTGGCGCCCAGCACGATGGCCAGGGCGCCGGCAAGGAATCGGTGCCGCATGCTGCCTCCTTTTAGCGAGGCAGCGCGGGCTGCCTCAGATGTAGTAGATTGCTGCTGCGAGGCCGATGATAAGGCCAAACTTGGTAATCTTGTAGACGTTCTTGTTCCAGGCCTTGAAGGCGCGGCGGTATTTGCCGGCATAGAAAGAAACGCGGAACAGCTTCGACACCAGGCCGACCTGGTCGCCCTGCTCGTTCGGCGAAGCGGCGGCGGTCATCATGGTGCGGCCCAGGAAGCGATTGATCGCCTGCGCCCAGCGATAGCGCATCGGGCGTTCGACGTCGCAGAACAGGATGATGCGGTCGCTCTCGGAACCGTTGATGGCCCAGTGAATATAAGTCTCGTCGAAGATCACGCCCTGGCCATCGCGCCAGCTATGGCGCTCGCCGTCGACGTCGATGAAGCAGCGGTCATCGTTCGGCGTGGCCAGGCCCAGGTGGTAGCGCAGCGAACCGGCGAACGGGTCGCGGTGCGGATTGAGCTTGCCGCCTGGCGGCAGCTCGGCAAACATGGCGGCCTTCACCGAAGGGATGGCGGCCAGCAGCGCATAAGTCTGCGGGCACAGTTCCTGCGCCGACGGGTGGCTGGCGTTGTACCACTTCAGGTAAAAACGCTTCCAGCCATTCTTGAAAAAGGAATTGAAGCCGGCGTCGTCGTTCTTTTCCGATGCCTTGATCTTCTGCAGGCGCAGCAGGTTTTCCGCTTCGGCGCGGATGACTTGCCAGTTGTCTTCCAGCGGCTTGAGTTCCTTGAAGGTGTCAACCGGCAGGTAAGGCGTGGACGGCACGCGCGAAAACCAGTGCATGAAGATATTGATCGGAGCCATGAACGACGAGTGGTCGAACAGTTGACGGCCGATCGGCAGGCGTACCTTGCCACGGAAGTGGATATGCAGGACGGACAGGATGTAAAAACCGACAACAGCCCATTTCATTGCGAAACCTCGGAAAGATCCAAACCTGCGATTCTACCGCAGTCTGCAAAGTGAGTATTTGTGAATATCGCAACAATGTAAGCATGCTATCGTGGCGCGCATGACTTGTATTATTTGCTACGCCCCATTGAAGACCGGCCTGTCAGGCTGGCACCGTACCTGCCCTGGCTGCGCCTACGAAGGCGCGGCCCATGCCGCCGCACACGCCAGCGTTGACGAAGACCTGCGCGAAGCCACCCTCAATGCGCTGCGGCAGGAGAATTGCTGCACCATCGTCGCCCTCACCCGCCAGTTCGCGGCGCCGCGCGCCAACACCCTGCTCGACGTGGGCAGCGCCCACGGCTGGTTCCTGGAAGCGGCTTCGCGCGCCTTCGACGTGCTGGGCGTCGAACCCGATGAAATGCTGGCAAGGCAGGCCGCCGCGCGCGGGCTGCCGGTGCGCATCGGCTACTTCCCGCAGGCGCTGGCCGATGGAGAGCAGTTCGACATCATCGTGCTGAACGAAGTGATCGAACATATTCCCGACATCCGCGCTGCCCTGCGCGACTGCCACCAGCGCCTGGCGCCCGACGGCACCCTGGTGCTCAACCTGCCGAGCAGCCGCGGGCTGTGCTACCGCTTGTCCAAGCTGTTCGCCCGCTTCGGGCTGCACGGTCCATTTGACCGGCTGTGGCAGAAAGGCATGCCGTCGCCGCATGTGCATTACTTTAATCCCACCAACCTCACCAGGCTGGTGGAACGTGAAGGCTTTGCGCTGCGCCACAGCACCGAACTGGCTGCCGTGAAGAAGGAAGGCATGTGGCGCTGGATGACCATATTTGGCCAGGTACATCCGTTCAAGGCGCCGCTGCGCTACCTGGGCATGCGCTGGATACTGCTGCCGCTGATGCGGCTATTCCCCAGCGATATCATGGTCTGCATCTACCGCAAGCGCTAGGCGCTTTGCCACAGCGCCAGGGCCTCCTGCGCCACCAGGTCCGGACGCTCTTCCGGCCAGAACAGTTTGCTGCCCTCAATGCGGCGCACGCCCTTGCTGTTGCCGAATGCCTGCTCCAGGTAGTCGGCGCCGCGCGGCAGGAAGATGTCGTCCGCCATGCCCCACAATACGCGCACCGGCGCCTTGCTGGCTTTCAGCGCCGGCTTGATGCCGTGCAGGGCGTTGCGTTCCAGTGCGGTGATGTAGCCGTGCAGGCGCTGCGGGTTGTCGACCAGGGGGCGCAGGTAGGTCTCGAAGACCTCGTCCGCCAATGCGGCCGGACGGGCGTAGCAGATGCCGCCCAAGCCTTCGGGCGAACGGGCCTTTTCCTTGTCGGCCAGCCAGGGCGCCAGCCATTCCTGTGCGAACTTGCCCTGCTTGGCCAGCTCGATCACCGGCAGCATGGCAGGCGGAGGGCAATCGATCTCGGTGTCGCAGTTGGCGAGCAGCAGGCTGCGCACGCGCTCGGGATGCAGCACCAGCAACAACTGCGCAACGGCGCCGCCGCTGTCGCTCGCCACCACGTCGACCTTGTCGACGCCAAGCTTGTCGAGCAATTCGGCCAGCATGGCGACCTGGCCTTCGGGATCGAGTTTCGCTTCCGGCGCCGGCTCGCTGTGGCCCAGGCCAAGAAAGTCAGGCGCGATGCAGCGGCGATGCGGCGCAAGGCGTGCCACTGCGCCGCGCCACTGGAAGCTGTTCAGCGGCAGGCCGTGCAGGAACAGGGCAGCCCGCGGGCCGCGGCCACGCTCCACCACCGCCACGCGGCCAACGCTGGTCACAACAAAGCGGCGCGCCGCATGCCAGGCCCGCGCATCGCGCGCAGCCTCGGCCCGCAGCGCCGTATCAGCCGCTGTCAAACCACGGCCAGCGCCGCCCGGCGCGGCAGCGGCCGGTGCACCTTGCGCGGACCCGGCAAGGCGCGCCGCGCCAGCCCCTATGGTGAGGGCGGTTGCTGCAAATCCCCATTTCAGAAAGTCCCGGCGAATCATGCTCATCTCCTTGAAGACAGGTTTTCGATGGACTGCATGATCGGTCCGGGTCCGACGTGAAGCAATGACCTCCGAGGTCATGGAAGCGCAGCGCCAAATCTTGCTACTATCACCACATGAACGCAAACCCGACCCCGATCGCGCACGTCGGCGCCCTGCTGCGCGAGTGGCGCTCCGCCCGCCGCCTGAGCCAGATGGACCTGGCGCTCGACGCCGGCCTCTCCACGCGCCACCTGAGCTGCATTGAAACCGGCAAGGCCCAGCCCAGCCGCGACATCCTGGCGCGCCTGGCCGACACACTGGAAATGACGCTGCGTGACCGCAATGCGCTGCTGGTGGCAGCCGGCTACGCGCCGCGCTACACGGAATCCGCGCTGGCCAATCCGGAACTGGCGCCGATGCGGCGCGCAATCGAAGCCATGCTGAAGCAGCAGGAGCCCTATCCCGCGTTCCTGATGAACCGCCACTGGGATATCGTGATGGCCAACGATGCCGCCATCCGCATGAACCGCTGGCTGCTGGGCGGCCGCGACAGCCCGCACCGCAACATGCTGCGCCACGCCTTCGACCCGCAGGACTTGCGTTCGGTACTGGTGAACTGGGAGGAAA
>DASWTB010000302.1:0-12236 GCA_036402315.1 Pseudoduganella sp.
AATCGAACGTTATGAGTCCCGATCCCCGCACGCACAACGTACTGGATAGCATGGGTGACGGCTTTGCCGTCATTGCCAGGGACTGGACCGTCCAATACCTGAACCCGAAGGCGGCGGAATTGTTGTTGCCACCGGTTCCGATCCTGCACGATGCGCGCGGCCAGCTCTTGTGGCAAGCCTTTCCCGCCCTGGCCGGCGGCGCCCTCGAAGCACCGCTGCGGCGCACCCTGGAGCAAGGTTTGCCGGCCGCCTGCGAGCTGTTCTACCAGCCCAGCCAGCGCTGGCTGGAGGTGCGCGCCTGGCCATCGCCGCTGGGCATGACTTGCCTGCTGCTCGACATCCACCAGCGCAAGCTGCTCGAGCGCCGCCTGCGCGAGAGCACCAACCGCCTGCAGGTGGCGCTGGCTGCCGGCCGGCTCGGCGACTGGGAATGGAATGCCGACAGCAACCAGGTGCGCCTGGGCCGCCGCGCCGCGGAAATCTTCGAATTGCCGGCCGAGATCCCGATCACCTGGCCGGTGCTGCGTGACCGTATTGCGCCGGAAGACTTCCATGTGGTCGAACAAGCCTTCGCCGATGCCGTCCAGGCGCGGCGCGATTTCAACGTCGAATGCCGCATCAAGCACCGCAACGGCGACACCTGCTGGCTATCGGTGGTCGGCCACGGCGACTTCAGCGACGACGGCCAGCTGCGCGGCGTGATCGGCATGATGCAGGACATCACGGCGCGCAAAGCCACCGAAGACGCCCTGCGCAACAGCGAAGAAGAACTGCGCGCGCTGGCCAGCAGCATGCCGCAGCTGGCCTGGATCGCCAGCAGCGACGGCGCCATGCTGTGGTACAACGAGCGCTGGCAGGAGTACACCGGCATGGATGACCAGCACATGCTGGGCGAAGGCTGGCGGCAAGTGTATGCGCCGGAAGCCATCCCCGCCATGCTGGCGCACTGGCGGCTCTCGGTGGAAACCGGGCGCCCTTTCGAAATGGAATTCCCGATCCGCGCGCGCGACGGCCAGTACCGCTGGTTCCTGACGCGCGCCAACGCCATGCGCGATGCCAGCGGCCGCATCCTGCGCTGGTTCGGCACCAGTACCGACGTCGACCAGGTCAAGCGCGTGCAGGAACAGCTGCGCGATGAAACCAATATCCTGGAACTGCTGAACAGTACCGGTACGGCACTGGTGCAGAACCGCGACCTGCATTCGCTGCTGCAGGACGTCACCGATGCTGCCACCAGCATTTCCGGCGCACGCTTTGGCGCCTTCTTCTATCACGGCGCCGACGGCGACGGCGGCAAGCAGGCCATGCACACGCTGTCCGGTTCGCCGCCTGACGATTTTCAGGGCTTGCCGCATCCGCAAGTGCGCAGCGGACTGGCGGTGCCGGTACTGGCACGTGCCGGCGAAGTGGTGGGCACGCTGTTTTTCGGCCATCCCGAGCCGAATATGTTCAACGAGCGCACCGAGCGCATCGTCAGCGGCGTGGCGGCCCAGGCCGGCATTGCGATCGACAACGCACGCATGGTCGATGCCGCCCAGCGCGCTGCCGAAGAACGCAAGGTGCTGCTGGACCGCGAACGCAATGCGCGCGCCGAAGCCGAACGCAGCAGCCAGATGAAGGACGAATTCCTGGCTACGCTGTCGCACGAATTGCGCACGCCGCTGACGGCCATCCTGGGCTGGGCGCAAGTGCTAAGGCGCGGCAACCGCACGCCGGAAGAACAGTTGCGCGGCCTGGAAACCATCGAGCGCAATGCACGCGCCCAGGCGCAGCTGATCGAAGACCTGCTGGACATGGGCCGCATCACCTCCGGCAAGGTGTTGCTGGACATGAAGCTGCTGATGCCTTCCGTGGTGGTCGATGCGGCGCTGGAAGCCGTGCGCCCGGCAGCTGAAGCCAAGGGGATCCGGCTGCAGCGCGACTTCTCGCCCACCGGCCACGTGGCGGGCGACGCCAACCGCCTGCAGCAAGTGGTGTGGAACCTGCTGACCAACGCGCTCAAGTTCACGCCGCGCGGCGGCACCGTGCGCGCTGCGGTCTGGGCGCATGAAGGCCACGTCGATATCACGGTGACCGACAACGGCCTTGGCATCCGCCATGAATTCCTGCCCTATGTTTTCGAACGCTTCCGCCAGGCCGACGCTTCCACCACGCGCCGGCACGGCGGCCTCGGCCTGGGCCTGTCCATCGTCAAGCACCTGGTGGAGCAGCACGGCGGCACCGTCTCGGCCGCCAGCGAAGGCGAAGGCATGGGCTCCAGTTTTTCGGTGCGGCTGCCGCTGGCCAGCGGCGAAATCCGCGCTGCGCGCATGCACAGCCCGCCGCGCAGCGAAAGCGCGCCCTTGCCCGAGATGGGCTTGCGCGACCTGGGTGGACTGAAAGTGTTGCTGGTCGACGACGAGGCCGATGCCCGTGAATTGATCAGCCGGATCTTGCGTGACTGCCACTGCGAAGTCCAGCCTGCCGCCAATGCTGCCGAAGCCATCGCGCTGGCGCGCGCCGGCCGCTACGACCTGCTGCTTACCGATATCGGCATGCCCGATGTTGACGGATTTGAATTGTTGTCACGCATCCGGGCGCTGGGACCGGCACGCGGCGGCGCCCTGCCCGCCATCGCCTTGACCGCCTTTGCCCGCCCGGAAGACCGCCTGCACGCGCTCGAATCGGGCTTCCTCGACCACGTGCCAAAACCCATTGAACCTTCTGAATTGGTAGCCACAATCGAGCGCGTTTGCGTCGCCAGCAGGAGTGGTTGAGGACTACCCGAGCACGGGAAAATGTCCTACAAGAAACTGCCGAAATCTTTGCTAGACTGGTTAATGACACGTGCGCCGCGGCAAACTGTCGCAAGCTACACTGAGAGTCCAGTTCCCGAGACCGCCATGCCAAGCCCTGATGAGATCCTGAATGCCAAGATCTTGGTAGTTGACGATTGCGCAGACAACATCGACCTGATGTTGGAGATTCTGCGCGATGCCGGTTACACCAATGTGACGGCCACCATGCTGCCGGAGCAGGTTTGCCCCCTGCACCGCCAGCATCGCTACGATCTGATCTTGCTCGACCTGCAAATGCCGGAACTGAACGGCTTCCAGGTCATGAAGGGCTTGAAGGAAATCGAGCAGGAAGGCTATCTGCCGGTGCTGGCCCTGACTGCCCAGCCCAGCTTCAAGATCGCCGCGCTGGAGGCCGGCGCGCGCGACTTCATCAGCAAGCCGTTCGACCTGCTCGAAGTGCACAAGCGCATCCACAATATGCTGGAAGTGCGCCTGCTGTACAAGGAGCTGGCCTCCTACAGCAAGCAGCAGCAGGAACTGGCCTTGCACGACCCGCTGACGGGCCTGCCCAACCGCCGCCTGCTGGAAGACCGCATCGCCACCGCCCTGCAGCACGCCGCGCGCCAGCAGCGCCGCGCCGCCGTGATGTACCTCGACCTCGATGGCTTCAAGGCCGTCAACGATACCCACGGCCATGCGTATGGCGACGAAATCCTCAAGCAGGTCGCGCAGCGCCTGGTCAATTCCGCACGCAAGGAAGATACCGTGGCGCGCATCGGCGGCGATGAATTCGTCATCGTGCTGGGCGATGTCGGCACGCTGGCCGATGCGCAGGAACCGGCCAGCAAGCTGGTCGAAGTGGTGGCCCAGCCCTACCAGGTGAACGGTTTGACGCTGCAGTTGTCGACCAGCCTCGGCATCGCGCTCTACCCTGACGATGCCAGCACGGTCGACAATCTGATGCATGTGGCCGATGCGGCGCTGTACGAAGCCAAGCGTACCGGCAAGAACCGCTATTGCGCCGCCGCGCATACCGACCCGGCCCATGCGCCGCAAGTCCAGGTGACGGCAGCCTGACGCTGCCAGGCCGCCATGCCGGTCACGTCGTGGTTTCAGCCTCGCGTCCGATTTCGGTCGATTCTTCGACCTTGCCGGCATGCTGGTGGTCTTGTTGGGCGTCGACTTTTTCCGGCGCAACTTCAATGCGCGTGATGCCGGCATCGACCGAGATCGGATCGCTGGCCGGGAACGTCATTTCGACGGCATCGTCCAGCAATTCTTCCTTGGCTTTTTCGGCCGGCGCCAGCTGTTCTTCGTCGGCCAGGATGGAAATGGCGCATGCCCAGCGCACGAAATTGAGCTGCGCCAGTTCGCGCACGGTGGTCACGCCAAACGCGGCTTGCAGGGCCTTGGCATCTTTCAGGCTCAGGCCGCGCAGGGCGCTCACTGGCAGGTCGGCCAACTCGCGGAAACTCTTGTCCACATACTCTTTGTCAACGATGGTGTCGATATTCATGGTCACTCCTCCATTGGACGAGTTTTCACTATGGCAGCAGGGCTCTTGCCTGACTGTGCGCGTGCGTACACAGCGCGTGTTCAATTGGCATGTGTTCTTTTGACACGGTAAATCGGCACGGCTATGATCAGACTGGTGGACAAGCCCAAGATCCTTGTCGTCAATGACGACGCCAACAGCCTCTTTGCGCTGACCAACCTGCTCGAGCAGTGGGCGGCGCAGGAAAAGTATGAAGTCGTCGCCGCGCGCTCGGGCGAGGAAGCCTTGCGCGAAGTGCTAACGCACGACTTCGCGGTGATCCTGCTCGATGTGAACATGCCGGGCATGGATGGCTTTGAAACGGCCGAAGCGATCCACCAGCGGCCACGCTCATCGGACATCCCCATCATCTTCATCACGGCCTTTGTCGCCGATGAACTGGACCGCCTCAAGGCGTACCAGAAAGGCGCGGTCGATTTCCTGTTCACGCCGGTGATTCCGCAGATGCTGTACGCCAAGATCAGCGTCTTCGTGTCGCTCGCCACCAAGAACGAAGAGTTGCGGCGCCAGGCGCGCCAGCTCAGCCAGCGCACCACCGACCTGATCGCCAGCAACCAGCGCCTGCTGCGCGAGATCGAAGAACGCAAGACCGCCGAACGGGCCAGCCACGCCAAGGATGAATTCCTGGCCATGCTGGGCCACGAACTGCGCAATCCGCTATCGGCCATCAGCAGCGCTGCTTCGCTGATCGGCTTGCCGGGCGTGAACGCCGACAGCGTCAGCCATGCCAAGAAAATCATCCAGCGCCAGAGCCGCCACCTGGGCCGTATCGTGGACGACTTGCTTGACCTGAGTCGCGCCATGTCGGGCAAGATCTTGCTGAACCGCCTGCCGCTGGACATGTCGGCCCTGCTCAAGACCACGCTGGACACCTTCCGTGCCACCGGCCGCCTGGAGGACTACCACGTGGTGGCCGAGATCGCGCCGTGCTGGGTCAGCGGCGATGCCACACGGCTGGAGCAGGTGATCAGCAACCTGCTGGATAACGCGCTGAAATACACGCCTCCCGGCGGGCGCATCGAGCTGCTTAGCGATGTCGACGAGGGCGAAGTGACGATCAGCGTGCACGACAGCGGCGTTGGCATTTCGGCCGAACTGCTGCCGCAGGTGTTCGACGTCTTCGTCCAAGGCGCCAGCACGCTGGACCGCGCGCAAGGCGGCCTTGGCATCGGGCTGTCGCTGGTGCGGCGCCTGGTGGAACTCCACGGCGGCAATGTCTATGCTGAAAGCGATGGCCCGGGCGAAGGCAGTACCTTCACCCTGCACTTGCCCTGTATCGAGCACGTGACCGAACCGAAGGCAACTCCCATGGATACAAGCGAACAGCCGAAACCAGCCGTGCTGCTGGTGGAGGATAACGACGATGGCCGCGAAATGATGGCCATGATGCTGGGCTGCTATGGTTACCCGGTGCAGCATGCCGCCGATGGCTTCCAGGGCCTGGCCAAGGCGAGCGCCGACAAGCCGGATATTGCACTGGTCGACATTGGCCTGCCGGGCATCGACGGTTATGAAGTGGCGCGCCGCATGCGCGCCAACCCGGAGACCCACCACATCAAGCTGATTGCCCTGACCGGCTACGGCCTGGCCGACGACCAGCGCCGCGTAATGGACGCCGGCTTCGACATGCACCTGGTCAAGCCGGTCGACGTCGATCAGCTCTTGCGCGCCATCGATGAATGCATGGCGCACAGCCCGGCTACCGCGCGTACCTGATCAGGCGCGCACACGGCCGGCCTGACTGGCGCGCGCTTGCGGCAGGCGCGGCGGCACGAAGTCAATTTCATCCTTGCGCGCTTCGATCTCGCGCGCCATGGCTTGCAAGTCGAGGCCGCTCTTCTTCGCCAGCGGGAACATTTCGCCCTCTTCTTCCTTGACGTGGTGGTTGATGTATTCGCCCAGCACCTTGACCTTGGCGTCGAACAGCTCGTCATGCGGGTCCATTTCGCCCAACTGCGCGATCAGGTCCTTGGCGCTGGAGTGCTCCACCGTTGCCTCGTCGACCAGGTCCTCCGCTTCCTTGGCGGCGGCACGCACCGCCGGGTAGAAAATCTCTTCTTCCGCCGTGGCATGCTTGCTCAGTTCGAGGCAAATCTTGTCGGCTAATCTTTTTTTGCTGGCAAAGGCGCGGTCGCCCAGTTCCTCGAATTCCTTGAACATGGCTTTAACATTGGCGTGGTCCTGTTTCAGCAAAGCAATAGCGTCTTTCATTTTAATCTCCTCTGGTGAGCTGCCAGATTGACAGGCGCACTGCTGGCTGTATGTGCGCCACCCCACGACCATCCTCATGTATGATCAAGGCAATAAACATGAACCACCAAACATATGTCTGCTAACACGGACGCGGCCGAACTGCGGGAGCTGCTGGGTTACGTCAACAATTGCTGGGACGACGAGCGGCGCGCCCTGTCGCGCCAGATGCACGACAGCCTCGGTTCCTCGCTGACGGCCCTGACCATGCACCTGGGCTTGCTGACCTCCAAGCTGCCGCAGGAACCCGCCCTGCTCGATCGCGCGGCACAGATGAAAACCCTGCTGCACAACATCATCGAAACCAACCGCGGCATGCAGCACAAGCTCTGGAACGACAAGCTGGAATTCCTCGGCTTGCGCGTGGCGCTGGGAGAACTGGTGGCCCAGTTCGGCGCCGAGCACCTGATGAAGGCCCAATGCAGCCTGCCGGAAGAAGAGCCGGCCTGCCCGCGTGCGCACCGCGTGGTGCTGCTGCGCGCCGCGGAAGAAGGCCTGCGCAACGTCGCCACCCATGCGCGCGCCAGCAAAGTCGAGGTGGTGGTCGATGATATGGATGACCGCATCGTGCTGCTCGTGAAGGATGACGGCGTCGGCCTGGGCCAGGCCGCGGTTGCCGACGGCGACTGGCACCAGCACCATGGCTTGCGCATGATACGCGAGCGCGCCATCTTCCTTGGCGGTTCGCTGTCACTGGCCGCCAACGGCAAGCAAGGCGCTGTCCTGACCGTGACCCTGCCCAAGCCCCAGGTCGGCTGAAGCTTAGCGTTTGCTGCCGCGCTTCAGCGCCATCCAGGCCGAGAGCGGCAGTGCCAGCGCACCAATCCCGAACCACAGCCAGAGCGGCACATGGAAGCCGTGCTCCTGCTGGAACGCCGTGGCCGGCGCGACGGCGCGATGTATTTCAGGCGCCGCGGGGTTGTAATACACCGTGACCGGTTCGCCAAGCTTGCGCCGCGCGCAGCCGGCTGGTTCCTGCACCGGACCACGCCGGCGCTTGCCATCGAGCTCGAACTCATACCACCACTGGCCATCGTTTTGGCACGCGAGGACGACGACATGGCCTGCAGTTGTCGCATGATGGCGCTCCAGCTCGGCCAGCTCGGCGGCACGGTTGTAGCAGCCGCCAAGCGCGGCGGCCACTGTTACCCAGGCCAGCAGCGCCCTCAATGCAGCTTGACCAGCGGCGTGGCCCGTTTGACGAGGAAGCGCGCCAGCGCCAGCACACCGGTGCGGATGGTGCCCAGCACGGCCTGGTGATGCAGCAGGTGCAGGCTGACGTACATCATGCGCGCAAAGAAGCCTTCGACGAACCAGCTGAAGCCACGCAGTGACCCCATCAGGCTGCCGACCGAGGTCGACTGTCCGAATGAGACCAGCGAGCCATAATCGCGGTATGCATAGGGTTTGCCTTGCGGCGGCTTGCCCTTCGCCTGGCGCATGAAGGTCTCGAGCAGGTAGTCGGCCTGCTGGTGGGCTGCCTGGGCGCGCGGCGGCACCGGCTTGCCATCGGCCCCCATGCATTGCGCGCAGTCGCCCAGCGCATACACCCCGGGCACGCCCTTGACCTGCAGTTCGCCAGTGACTTCGATCTGGCCGCCCTTGGCGGTTGGCAAGCCGAGCGAAGCCAGGAAGGCCGGCGCCTTGATGCCGGCCGCCCACACCACGATATCCGACGCGTAGCGCTGCTCGCCCACGGCGACATGGTCTTCCGCAATCGCCGTTACGCGGCAATCGGTCACGACCTTGATGCCGCGCTCATTGAGCAGCTTCAGCGCCGCATGCGACACGCGTTCGGGCAGTGGCGCCAGGATGCGCGGCGCGCCTTCCAGCAGCGTGATACGCACATCGCGCACCGGGTCGAGGTGGCCAAAGCCGTACGAGGTATACACGCCGCTGGCTTCACGCAGTTCCGCCGCCAGCTCGACGCCGGTGGCGCCGGCGCCGATGATCACGACGTCAACACCGGACACGCCCTGCTGCGCGCCTTTCTGCAGCGCGGCGCGCGTCAGCAGCTTGAGCAGGGTCAGGCGGAAACGTTCCGCATCTTCGGTGGCGTTAAGGGAAATGGTGTGTTCGGCTGCGCCTGGCACGCCGAAATAATTGGAGGTGCTGCCAACGGCCAGCACCAGGGACTGGTAGCCGATGCTGCGCTCAGGCAGGACGGTCTCGCCGCCTTCGCTGGTAATTGCGGCCACGGTGATGTGCTTGCTGGTGCTGTCCAGCGCCATCATGGCGCCATAGACATAGGTAAAGCCGTTATCGTGCGCCAGCATCTGGTAGGACAGGCCCTCCTGGTGGATATCCAGGGTGCCGGCCGCCACCTCGTGCAGCGAAGGCTTCCAGATGTGGTAAAGCCGGCTATCGACCAGCATCACCTGTTGCGGGCCAAGCTTGCGGCCCAGTTTGCAGGCCAGCTCAAGGCCGCCCGCCCCTCCACCTACGATCACATATTTGCTCTGCAAACAGTTCTCCTGATATCGGCGGGGAAGCGGGCTGCCAGCCCAGCTATGCCACCGGGTTAGTCTTTGTGCTTGCCGTGACCCTTGCCGTGGCCTTTGCCATGGCCGTGGCCGTGGTCATCGCCGCGATCGCCGCCGCGGTCATCGCGGTCGTAGTCGCGGCCACCGCCACGGTGGTCTTCGCGGTAGCGTGGCGCGTACTCGTTGGTGTACCAGTCGTCGCGCACGAAGTAGACATTGCGGCCGCAAGCATTGTACTTGCCGCAGTGTTTGCCCCAATTTTTAGCATGGCCAGGCGGAACGCGCAGGTAGAGTGGCTCGGCGATGATGCGTGCCGGGCGCTCGATGATGACTGGCTGTGGATACAGCACTGGTGGCGGCGCCATATTGCCGAGGTCGATACGGCCATAGAAGCCTGGCTGGCCGACAGTGACGGAAACGCCAACATCGGTGGCGAAAGCAGAAGTGCTGAGCGCCAGCATGGCGGCGGCTAAAAGCTGGGTCTTCATGGTCGTGATTATATAAGTAGTTGAAAAAGTGCGTTGCGCGCCGGTTATTGTATCAAAGCAAGTCTGTCACCGACGTTCGGTAACGCACATACATTGCCGATACGCAACACTTCAGGCATGGGCCGCCATCGCAGCCCGCAGCTGGGAAATGGCCTGCTGGGCCTGCAAAATTACCTTGTCGGCAATACGTTTGCGCACAGCCTGCACGCGGCCGGCGGCTTCCGCCTCCAGCATCAGCGGCGTCAGCAACTGGGTTGCCGATTCATGGAAGCTGGCGGCGATGCGGTCCAGCTGGCGGCCGAAGGCAGCCTGCACTTCCTGCAGGCGCTTGCGCAGCTCTTCCTCGAAGGCGCGGCGGCGGTCCAGGATTTCCGAACGCTTGCGGCGGCCGGCATCGGCAAACCATTTGAAGGCGCCTGCCAGCAGCACGGCGCCGCCAACGAAGGGCGCGGCCGGCGCCACTACGGGCAACACCACGGCAACCCCGAACAGATAGGCCGCAGTGCCGGTCCCGGCTGCCGCAACGGCGCTGCCCATCAAGGTGAAATTGGCCGCGGTATCGACCGTTTGCGCCAAACGGGTGCCAACGCGCATGCGCGGCATCAGGCGCGCCAGCGTGGCGTGGTGCTGGCGTTCGAACACCGTGCTCTGGCTCAGGCGGATATCCGACTGGAACAGCGACAGGTCGTGCTGCAGCAAGTCCAGCACTTCCTCCTTGCGTTGCACGACACGGTCGAGACGGGACTCCATTTCCTTGCCGAATTGCTCGCCGCTGGCGCGCTCATTGGCTTCCGGGTGGCAAGCCAGCGCCAGTTCGATCGCGTTGCCGGCATCGTGCACGGCATCGTCGATATCCTGGTTGAGCATGCGGCGTTCATAAGCGATGCGCGCATCGACCAGCGCCAGGCGCTGTTGCACCTGTTGCCGCAGTTGCTCGGCTGTGGCGAGCAGGCCGGCCGCACTGGCTTCGCAGGCCAGCGGAGAATTCTCGTGCTCGCGGTAGCTCTCGATGCCCTGGCAGATGGTCGACACTGCACGTTCGACGGCGGCATGCAATTCTTGCTGGCTCATCAAGCCGCCGTTGTAACCGCGCGCATGATTCAGGAGCTCGGCGTGGCCCATCGCACGGCCGAAATCGGCCACGGCATCGGCCAGTCCCCTGCCCTTGACCAGCTTGCGAGCCTGGTTGCCCAGGTTGCTAAGCAAGCGGCGCTCCTCTTCCGGCGGCAGGCCGAACAACTGTTCCGGCGTCAGCTTGATGTGCAGGGCTTTGGCGATCTTGTGCGCCAGCGGCCGGGCGGCGGTGCCTTGCAGCGCCAGCAGCGGCTTCATCAGGTTGAACGCCTTGTGGCGCGCCTGCTCGGCGACCGTGGGGCTGGAACGGGCCAGCGCTTGCAGCGCCCAGTCGACGGTGATGCCGCATTCGATGGCGTTCAGCATGATGGCGGTGAAAACGGCGGAGGCGCGGCCATCGCCGGCCAGGTCGGTTACGGCGGCAAATTGCGCCAGGGTCAGCGTGCCGTCGGTACTGGCAATGGCGCCGACCGTGCGGGCCAGGTTGGAGGTAAAGCTTTGATCGGAGGAAAGATGTTCATCGAGGCCGCGCAACAGGACAGCGTGCTCGGGTGCAGCCGGCGCCGGGGCGGCTGATGTGGTGACGCTCGCGGCTCCATAAGTGCTTTGCACAAATACTCCGTTCGCTCAGTCCAGGCTAATGGCATTCTAGACCAAGTGAGCTCATCACCCAAACAGTTTGAACGCAGCCATGGCACCGATCAGGGTAAGCGTCTGCGCCAGCATCCAGCGCAGGATTTCGACACGCACTTTTGCAATCTCGAGCAATAGTTCCTGCTTCAGTTCGGTGAGGTCGGACATGTGCACCACCGGATCGGATTTGTTCGAAGACATGGTACGCTCCCTGGCCACAAAATGACATTGTCGCGCCGCTACGGTGCCGGCTCCGTGGGCAAAATCAACGTTTCCTTGATTTCCTCCATGACCACATAAGACTTGGATTGCGCTGCCCCCGGAAGGTTCAACAGCATGTCGCCAAGCAGCTTGCGGTACTCCGCCATCTCATGGATGCGCGCCTTGATCAGGTAATCAAAATCGCCCGACACCAGGTGGCACTCCTGCACCTCCGGAATGCGCAGCACTTCGCGCCGGAACTGCTCGAAATGGCTGGCCGATTTCTGGTTCAGCGTGATCTCCACAAACACCAGCAAGCTGGCGCCCAGGGCGCGCGGATTGAGGCGCGCGTGATAGCCGGCAATCACCCCATCGCGCTCCATGCGCTTGACCCGCTCGATGGTCGGCGTGATCGACAGCCCCACCTGTTCGCTCAAGTCCTTCATGGCAATCCGCGCATCGTCCTGCAGGATGCGCAGTATCTTCCGGTCAATCTTGTCCAGCCCGCGGGCCGATTCCTTTTGAATTCGCATGATTTTTTACTGTTTTACCGACTTCATATAGTAACAATTACTAGGAAAACTTACTTATCATAGCAAAATAATCCGCCACAAATATTTCGGAGGCAATTCATGCGCGTAGTTATCCTTGGCAGCGGCGTTATCGGCGTCACCAGTGCCTATTACCTGGCCCAGGCCGGCCACGACGTCACCGTGCTGGACCGCCAGCCTGGCCCTGCCCTGGAAACCAGCTTCGCCAACGCCGGCCAGATTTC
>DASWTB010000303.1:0-6182 GCA_036402315.1 Pseudoduganella sp.
TCGCTCTCGCGCAGGGCTTCCACGACCCGTTTGCGCTCCGTGATATCGCGTGTCACATTGGCGAAGCCGACATGCTCGCCATCGGGCGTATAGATCGGGTCGATCACCACGTTGGCCCAGAACAGCGAACCATCCTTGCGCACCCGCCAACCCTCGCTTTCAAAGCGGCCTTCATGCAAGGCCACGGCCAGCGCACGCCTGGCCAGGCCGGCCTGCTGGTCTTCCGGGGTATGGAAACGCGAGAAGTGCGTGCCCAGTACCTCCTTCTCGCTGAAGCCGTTGAAACGCTGGGCGCCTGCATTCCAGCTGCTGATGCGGCCTTCGGCATCCATCATGTAGATCGCGTAGTCGCTGATGCTGGCCACCAGAAGTTCATACCTGGATGACAGACTCTCTATCGCTGGAGCTTCATTGATCATCGGTAGCTGGGCGCACTGCTGCGCGCTTTCGTTGTGCGTGGATTTCAGCAGAATGCCACAATCTGCAATTATGTGGAAAACGGCTATATTGCTGGCCCTGGCCTCAGCCACGGCCCTGCCCACGGTGGAGGTGCCCGGCACCCGTTCACCGGTGGACAAATCCTACCGCAAGATGCTGCAAGGCATGGAGCGCTTCAAGCGCGAGCACGCGCTGGCGCCGCAGGCTAGCTTGCGCTTCCGCCTCCTGCCGCGCCAGCCGGGCACCGAAATGCAAGGCATCAAGCTGAAGGTGGTGGGCGATACCACCAGCATGACGGTACCGATCGGCGCCGACAACAACTTCACGCTGGAATACAATGAGCTGCTGTGGCGCGAAGACGCCGCCGTGCTGGCCAATCGCAAGACCTTGTCCATGACATGGCGCGCCGAGGTGCGCAGCCCTGGTGTACCGGAAGGCATGCGGCGCCTGGGCGACCTGCGGCTGGAATGCCTGGTCGGCATGGAGGCCGGGCTGGTGTCGAACAATGCCCATCTGTTTGCCTGGCTCGATGAATTCCTGCGCAGTCCCGACAAGGTATGCGGCGATCCGCACGGCAACTACCTTTTCTTCGCTGAAAAGCCATTATTCGCCATCACGCTGCAGGCGGGCGAGCGGCGCGCCACCCTGCCCTTCCACATGCTGTACGCCGGCAATCCGCCGGCCGCCGAAATGCCCTACTGCGATTGCCAGGTGCTGCTGGAGCGCAGCTACTTGGCGCCGGTATGGGACCGCAGCTGGCCGGACGATACCCTGCTGGGCTTTGAATACATGGACGACCCGCCACCCGCCAGCCTGGCTGCACCGCGCGACCGCACCGCGGCGCTGGCAGCGTTCGGCCCGCCGCAGCTCAGCAGGCGCTTCGACAGCGGACGCGAAGTCTGGCTGTACCAATCCGCAGCGCCGGGCCGTGCGCAACCCGGCCCCGACGGCCGCCCGCGCATGGGCGAGCATGTGCTGCTGTTCGGCGCCGACGGCGCCACGCTGAAGTCGCGCCAGCGCGCGCCGTGATTAAGAAGTTTTTAAGGTTTGCTGAGGGAGTTTTTAAGAACGCGATGATGTCTTAATGACTACCATTCTCTTCGTGCCAACCCGAGGACCAATGAAATGAGCAAACCACGAATCAATCTGTACGCCGGCATCCACAAGGCGCTGCGCAACTTCATGAGCGACACCGAAGGCCGCCTGTCCCGCACCGATGCCGCCGATAACGAAGACCTGCAAGGCGCCTTGGCGCAGGTGCGCGAGCTGCTGGCCATGATGCGCAAGCACCTCCAGCATGAACGCGACTTCGTGCACCCCGCGATGAACGCACGCCGCCCCGGCTCCGCACAAGTGGCGGAGGGCGACCATGACCACCACGACTGGGCCATCGACAAGCTGCTGGCACTGTGCGACCACTGCGCCACGGCCGTCGGCAGCGCGCGCTTCCAGCACCTGGAACACCTGCACCTGCAACTGTCGGTCTTCATCGGCGAAAACCTGGTGCACATGAACCTGGAGGAAACCGAGCACAATGCCGTGCTGTGGGCCTGCTACTCCGACGAGGAGCTGCACCAAATCCATGCACGCATCGTGGCCGCCATTCCGCCACAGGAAATGCAGGCGACCATGCGCTGGATGATTCCGGCCTTGAGCCCAGCCGAGCGTGCCGGCATGCTGCTGGGCATGCGCGCCGGCATGCCGCCGCCGGTGTTCGAAGGCATCCTGGCGTTGACGCGCAGCCTGGTCAGCGCGCGCGACATGCAGAAACTGGAAGCAGCACTGGGAGCGCCGCAGGCAATCGCCGCCTGAGTCGGTGTGCGTTCAGGCTTCCGTCAACTGCAAGGGGCGCTGGACGCAAAGCCGGAAATGTCCGCGCCCGGTCTTTTCGATCCGCACCGGCGCCTCGCGTTCGCACAGGCGCCGCGCCAGCAGCACCAGGCGCGCTTCCAGGTTGTCGCTGACGTCCGGCAGCCGGACGCGCTGGTCCAGCCGCAGCTCACGATTGCTGAAGGCCGTCTTGCCATGGGCCACATAGTCCTGCAGCAGCGCCCACAGCACCGCGCCCGCCACGCCCTTGATCATGTAGTCGTTGCCGAAGAAGATGCAATCGTTGTCGGCAAAATGACGCACCACCAGCGGCGTCCCCTGCACGTCAGGCGCCGATTCGGCTTCCGGTTCGGGCTCGGGAACCGGGACGTTCTGCATGATGTGCATTGCCATTGCAAGCTGGCCGCACAGGGTTACCAGCGCATCCTCATCGTCGTAGGTAAAACGCAGGTCCTGCGGGCTTTCCACATACAGCACGCCGATCAGGCGCTCGCAGCCCTGGATCGGCACCGCCAGCTGGCTGCGCGATTCGGCCAGGCCGGGATATGGGATCTCGGTCTGCAGGGCATGCGCCAGCCCGGTACCCTCGGCCTGCTGCCGGATCGCGCGGCTGTAGCTGTACTCCGCCGTCATATGGCTGATGCGGATTGCCGTACCTTCACGCGCGGCGACACCGATCACGCCATGTCCCAGCGGGATTTCCGAACCCACGCCCGACTGCTGGTAACCATGACTGGCCACCGTGTACAGGCAGGCGGCCTGCGGATCATGCAGCAACAGCATGGCGTGGCTGATGCCCATCTTCTCGTCCAGGCAGGCCATGGTTTCGTCAAACAGTTGCGCCAGGTCGCGGCAGGCCAACAGGCGCTCGGAGCACAGCCGCAGCGCCGCCAGCGTGTTGCGTGGCGGGGGCGGCGGCGGCGCCACGTCGCGGTCCACGCAGACGATCTCCGTCACGCGGAACACGTCGGAGCCAAGCAGCTTGAACACACCCGTCATGCCAGTATGCGATGCCAGCCCCGCCAGCTTGGCCTTCATGCTCTCGAACAGCTGGCCGGAAGTCTCGGTGCGCAGGTACTGCAGCGCCAGCGAGTACTGGGCGCCTGTATAGGGGTTGACCACCGTCAGCCGGGCATGCGGATTGGCCAGGATGTTGGCGCGCGTCTTGTTAAAGAACTGGTAGGACAGCGCCACATGCTCGCGGTCCATGTACTGCACCTGCGACAAATAGGAGGCGTTCGGCATGCCGTCCAGGCCGGCCGTGCCCAGCACCGCCGGGATCACGCCCTCGAAGCACTCGCGAATGGTGTCGAGCATGATGGCACTCATTCACCCGCCTCCAGCTTCTTGCCGGCATTGGGACCGGGAGTCTGGCTGTACGCCTCGCTGGGGCAAAAACTCAGCGCCACCAGCGCTGCGGGCGGACACGATAGCAGCGTGCGCACCATCTTTTCGTGGAAGCCGATCGCCCCTACTTCCGCTACGAAGGCATCGCGGTAGGCCTCGACCAGTTGTACGTCGTCCGGCTGCAGCGTCGCCACCCGCGCATCGCGGCTTTTCAGCTGCATGGTGCGGTGGGTGGAAGGCTGGGTGAAGGCGACGGCAATGGCGCCGCTGGCAACGATATCGCGCAGTACCGCCTGCGACTTCGCATCCGGCACAAAGACCGTGACGCGGCGGCCGTCGTCTCTGACGCGGCAGCCAATGGCGCGCACAAGCTGGGGCATGCCGTTGCGGTCGCAACTGGCCACGCTGATCGAGACACCCCCACGCATGAACGCAATCTGTCCGGGATCGAGGTTTGCTGCACTCATGACAACATTTTAACGCACACTCCAAGGGCTGGGCCTTGGAGTGGTTGCTCAGTTGGTAGAATACTGAATCGCCCGGCGTTCTTGACGCTCCAAGTTGGAAGCGCCCATAATTTCCAGTTAACAACTTTTCAAGAGCCGCCACACCGTGTCGCGAGCCCTTTCCCCATGTTCGACAAAATAGTCTTCACGCTTTCGCATTACTTCGCCTTGCTAATTTTCCTGTGCGCGTGTTGGGGCGCCGGCCGTGCCCTGTTGCGGCGCTTAGAACCGTGCATAGCCGCGCCCGATACCCAGGAAAGGCCGTTGTGGCATGCCATCGCAGCAGCATTTGGCATGGGCCTGTATATCTGCCTGATCCAATGGCTGGCCATCGCTGGGCAGCTGCGCTTGATACCGTTGCTAGTTGGGCTAGTGCTCGGCCTTGGCCTGTGCCTCCTTGAATGGAGGGCACTGTCGGCGCGCGGCGGACCGTCGATGGCCCGGAACTGGCGCTCGGCAAGCTGGGCAGAGAGAGGCACCTTGCTGCTGATTGCCTTAGTGGTTCTGCCAACGGTCATCGCTCCCTTGTGCCCGCCATTGGCCTGGGATGAAGTGATGTACCACCTGCCTCATGCCAAACAGTGGGCGCTGAACGGTCAGCTAAGTGTCAATGAATGGCTGCGTTACCCCTGGTTCCCCTACAATGCCGACCTGCTCTTCAGCGCGGCGATGCTTGCGTATGACGACGTGATGCCGCACCTGCTTAGTGCACTGGCTGCATGGCTCACCGCCTATTTGGTTTATTTGGCCGGCAAGCGCTATGCCGGCCGAAACATTGGCTTTATCGCCGCCATCATTTTCCTGTCGCTGACACGAAATGAATTTGACAATGCGATGGTCGACACCAGCGTCACGCTATTCATTTTCGCTGGCTGCGTGGTCTTCCACCTATGGCATCAGCAGCCTGAGCGGCGCGCTTTGCTGGGCGCGGCGGCCTTCCTGATTGGTGTTGCCGCAGGCATCAAATACCAGGCGCTGCAGGTACTGCCCGTACTGGCGATTTTCTTGCTGGTACGGACGCGCTCGCCTCGCAATTGGCTCATCGCTACAGTCAGCTTGCTGCTACCCTGCGCGTATTGGTACGCAAGGAACTATCTATTGACTGGCGACCCGTTCAATCCTCTCGGCGGCAAGCTGTTTGGATTCAGTGATTGGAACCTGGGAGATTATCAGGCCCAGATCGAGGACATCAAACGCAATGCAGGCTGGCCAAGCTGGGTTGTTTGGCCGGCATTGCTGGCGCCATTTATCCCCAGAGTGCGTCGACTGCAGGGTGCACCCGGCGCCTTGATCATATGTACAGCCGCGCTGGTAGTCTGGTTGCTGACTTCGCGCTACCCCCGCTATCTGATGCCGTTTTATCCCCTTCTCGCCCTGTTGTCGGCAGCCGTGTTGCACTGGGCATTCGTGACTGCATGCAGGCGGTTTGCCGGCCAGGGCGAATCCCGACTGCAAAGCAAAACCGCGACGGCCTGCGTTGCACTGGCGCTGCTGTTTGCACTTCCGGTTGCCCTGAAAAACGAATACAAGAGCTGGAAACTGGTCGCACCGACTGCAAGCGCACGCGACGCTATACTCAGCCGCGAAATCACTGGCTACCCGGTCCTGGCTTACCTGCGTGATCATCCAATGGGACGTACCTACCAGTTTGGTCTGGAAGATGCGCTCTATTACGCGCCACTCCGAACAGGAGGCGACCATTTTGGCCCGGGACGCTATCGCGATTTTGCCAACCTGGCCCCGGCCGACCTGGCCGTGGCGTTGCGCCGGGCTGGCTATGCGAATCTGCTGATCCATACCGCACGTTGGCCGGGCATCAATACTCGTCCAGGGTTCGCGCAATTCTTCACGCTGGTACATCAAAGCGGTGAGGTATCGCTGTACCAGATTGCCCAGTGAACGGATTGGCAACTTCTACCTGAAGCGTCAAGGCACTTGGCAAAAGGAAAAACCCTCTGCTATAATTGCGCGCCTTGGCCTGGTAGCTCAGTTGGTAGAGCAGAGGACTGAAAATCCTTGTGTCGGTGGTTCGATTCCGCCCCGGGCCACCAAGAATAAAAA
>DASWTB010000304.1:0-14291 GCA_036402315.1 Pseudoduganella sp.
GTCTGACCCTGTGGGTCAGACACCGGGTTACCGGTTTTCAGGACATCTGGAAATTGATCGGCACAACAACATACACCGGCTGCGCCTTGCCATCTTCCACATACGGCTTGAACAGCGCGCGCATCACCGCAGCGCGTCCCGCTTCGTCCAGGTTGTTGAAGCCGGAAGACTTCTGGATCGATGCCTGCTCGGCATAACCCTTCTCATTGACCAGCACGCGCAAAGTCACCACACCCTGTTCACCCATGCGGCGCGACACCGACGGGTACACCGGCTGCGGTGCGCGAATATATTCAACAGCGGAAACCACACGCGGGCCAGCCGGAGCGGCAGGCGCTGCCGGCGCGGCAGCAACCGGCGCCGCGACTACCGGCGTTGCCGGCGCAGGTTCGGTCACGCGCGCCTGCGAAGGCGGCGGGGTGATCGTGTTCTCGATCACGATCGGCAGCATCGGCAGCGGCGGCGGGGTAATCGCAGGGGCTTTCTGCGCGATTTCTACCGTCTTCGGCTGGGATGCTGGCGGAGGAGGAGGCGGCGGCGCCACCAAGGTGACGTTGACCACTTCAGGGATACGGTCGACGAGGCGATGCATCGTGCCGTTGATAAAGGCATAACCAAGGGCTGCATGCAAAGCGACGACTACTGCGATCTTGGTCAGCTTGTCGCTGCCAACACTGGCGCCGAAATCGCCGCCAGCCGGGAAAGCCATCGATTGCATAAAGCGCTCCTTACACGGTGAGTGTCGGGCGCTTGAGCACAGTCTCCTGTATTCCGCTGCCCATATGTTCGTCCAGCACTTCCACCGCATAGCTGAGGCAGTTGCCGCAGCAGGTGGCCACGCCGAGCGCTTCGCGCAACTCGTCCATGGAGCTGATACCCATATCTATGGCTTGACGGATTTCTCGATCAGAGATGTTGTTGCAGACACAAACGATCATTTCAGAGATTACCTTCTGGCTAAGATTGCGATTCTGGTATTGAGAATCATTATCATTACGGTTCCCATTCTACCCGAACAGGGCTACAATGCAAGCGAAATTGAAAACCATTCTCATTTATAATGGCGAGGTTGTATTTCGCCTTGGAAAGTTCGCCATGACCCTTGCTCCTACCCTGATCAAGCTTGATTCCCTGCCGGTGGGGCAGAGCGGAACGGTGATCCATATCGCCCCGGGCAACCCTGAAGACACCGAGGACGGCGCCGACCTGGCGCGCCGCCTGATGGAACTGGGCTTTGTGCCCGGTGAGCGCATCCGCATGCTCAAGCGCGGCCTGCCAGGCGGCGAACCGCTCGCCATTAAAGTAGGCAACGCCACGTTTGCCTTGCGCCGCTTCGAAGCTGCGCTGATATCGATCCAACCGGAATAAATGTAATGGGTGCAGTAGAAAAGGCCGCGCAAGCCATTGCGCAGCAGCCAATGGTCGCCCTGCTGGGCAACCCGAATTGCGGCAAGACCGCGCTGTTCAACCGTTTGACCGGCGCGCGCCAGAAGGTCGCCAACTACGCCGGCGTGACCATCGAGCGCAAGGAAGGCCAGTTCACCTCCAGTGCCGGCAACCAGTACCGCCTGCTCGACCTGCCGGGCGCCTACAGCCTGTCGGCCCATACCCCCGATGAAATGATCACGCGCGACGTGGTGGCCGGCCTGCGCGAAGGCGAACGCTCGCCCGACGTGGTGGTGTGCGTGGTCGATGCCACCAACCTGCGCCTGAACCTGCGCCTGGCCCTTGAAATCAAGCGCCTCGGCCTGCCGATGGTGCTGTGCCTGAACATGGTCGACGTGGCCAGAAAGCGCGGCATTGTGGTCGACGCAGGCAGGCTGTCGCAGGAACTGGGCATGCCGGTGGTGGAAACCGTGGCAGTGAAGAGCGGTGGCGAAAAAGCCCTGGTCGATGCACTGGACGGCCTGTGGCCGTTCCATGAAAGCGTGGCCAACCCGCTATCCGCCATCGATGCCGTGAGCGTTGAAGAAACCCAGCGCGAAGTGCGCCGCATCCTGTCGGTTGCGGTAAAGGACAGCGACGACCGCGGCAATCGTTCCGAGAAGATCGACCATTTCGTGCTGCATCCGTTCATGGGGCCGATCATCCTGGCCGTGCTGATGTTCTGCGTGTTCCAGGCCGTGTTCAGCTGGGCCGAAGTGCCGATGGACATGATCAGCGGCGGCGTCGAGCACCTCGGCGCGCTGGTCAAGGAGCACATGGCCGATGGCGTGCTGCGCTCGCTGCTGGTGGATGGCGTGCTGGGCGGCGTTGGCGCCGTGCTGGTGTTCCTGCCGCAGATCCTGATCCTGTTCTTCTTCATCCTGGTGCTGGAAGACTGCGGCTACCTGCCGCGCGCGGCCTTCCTGCTGGACCGCCTGATGGGCGGCGTCGGCCTGTCCGGCCGCGCTTTCATCCCGCTGCTGTCGTCCTTCGCCTGCGCCATTCCGGGCATCATGGCGGCGCGTACCATCCAGAACCCGCGCGACCGCATCGTGACCATCATGATCGCGCCCCTGATGACCTGCTCGGCGCGCCTGCCGGTGTATGCGCTGGTGATCGCCGCCTTTATCCCGGACCGCGAAGTGTGGGGCCTGTTCAACTTGCAAGGGCTGGTGTTGTTCTGCCTTTACTTTGCCGGCATCATCTCCGCCATGGTGGTGGCCTGGGTCATGAAGCGATCGATGCGCGCCAAGCGCAACCAGCCGCTGATGCTGGAGCTGCCGGCCTACCACTGGCCGCACATGCGCAACCTGGCCATTGGCCTGTACGAACGCGCCAAGATTTTCCTGACTCGCGTCGGTACCACCATCCTGACCCTGATGGTGCTGCTGTGGGCCCTGTCGAGCTTCCCGGGGGCGCCGGAAGGCGCGACCCATCCACCGATTTACTACAGCGTGGCCGGCATGCTTGGCCGTGCGCTGGAATTCATCTTCGCGCCGATTGGCTTCAACTGGCAGATCTGCATTGCGCTGGTGCCGGGCATGGCGGCCCGCGAAGTGGCGGTTGGCGCGCTGGGCACCGTATATGCGCTGTCCCAAACCGGCGACGAGCTGGCCAATTCGCTGGCGCCGGTGATCCAGGCCAGCTGGGGGCTGCCGACCGCGCTGGCGCTGCTGGCCTGGTACGTGTTCGCGCCGCAGTGCCTGTCCACGCTGACCGTGGTGCGCCGCGAAACCAACTCGATGAAATACCCGCTGATGATGGCCGGCTATATGTTCGTGCTGGCCTATTCCGCGACCTTCATCACATATCGCGTCGCCCTGGCGCTGGGAGGCTGAACCATGTGGCAGGAAATCGTCGTTGGCATCATCGTGGCCGCCGCCGCGCTGCACGCTGCGAGGAAATACCTGCCTGCGGCATGGCGCCAGCAGATCGTCTACGCACTGTCGCGCCGCGGCCTGCCGCAGGAAAAGCTGGCGCGCTTCTTCAACACGGAATCGAGCTGCGGCAGCGGTTGCGGTTCCTGCGGCGGCTGCGGCGATTCGCCGGCACCGCCCACGCCACCATCCAACGGCGGGCCCACCCGCCGCGTCATCACGCTGCACGTCCAGCGCTAGTCCTGTCGATCCCTGAAAACTTGACGCAGGACATATGAAGGTCAAAAAGGTGTAACTACAATGCTACTTATCGGAAGTCGCATTGTGGAGCCATCGTGGCCTGGAGCAGGAGACAACTTGCCAATGTAGTCAGGATCGCATTGTTTGCGATGCTGATGGCCGTCTCCGCGCCAACGCTGTCGTCGCTGTTGGCAGCGGCCTGCGGCGATAACAACACTGCCCATTGCCACGCGCAGCCGAAGGCCCACCACGCCGTCCAGAAATGCGGCTACTGCATGGTACAGGCCGACCTGCCTGCCGTGCCGCCGCCACCAGCCGGCATTGCGTTGGCGCTGATGGCGCCTTCGCGCAGCGAGCCGGCATTGCTGGCTCCCACAGTACTGCCCGAGCAAGAATCCCTCGCGCCACCGCCGCGCGCCCCACCTTCCGCCTGATCCTTCGCAGCAGTCCCTCCCGGCTTTGCATTGCACGCGCCCTTTGGCGGCGCGGTGGCAAGGCTCTCGCTCGCAAGAACAAGAAAGGAAGCATCATGAACACCCGCCTCATTCCCCTGGCCGCCGCGCTGCTGGCCGTTTTTTCGGCTCCGGCATTGGCCGACCATGAAGGGGTATCGCCGCTCAAGATGGTTGGCACTGTCGTCATCGCGGGCAGCCATCCCACTTCGCTGCCGACCCAGATCCCGACCACCATCGAAGGCATCACCCGGGCGCAGATCGAAGAGCAGGTCAACGCCAGCGACGCGGAAGATGCACTGAAGTACCTGCCAAGCCTGCTGGTACGCAAGCGCTACATCGGCGACTACAACCACGCCGTGCTGTCGACCCGTGCCTCCGGCACCGGCAACAGCGCGCGTTCGGCGGTGTATGCGGACGGCGTGCTGTTGTCCAACTACCTCGGTAATGGCGCGACCTTCGCGCCACGCTGGGGCATGGTGGCCCCGGAAGAAATCGAACGGGTGGACGTACTATACGGCCCATTCTCGGCGGCCTATGGCGGCAACTCGGTCGGCGCAGTGGTCGACTATGTGACACGCATGCCGAAGCAATTCGAAGCGCATGCGCGCGTAGCCTACGTGCGCCAGCCATTCGAGATGTACAACACCGACACGACATTCAGCGCGCGCCAGTCCAGCATGTCGCTCGGCGACCGTAATGGCGCTTGGTCCTGGTTCATCAGCGTGAACCGCACCGACAGCAATGGCCAGCCGCAGACTTTCACCAACCGCGCGGTCGCCAGCGGCACCGCTGGCGGCGCTGGTGTGCCTGTCACAGGTGCAGCGGCCGACAAGGACCGCACCAACCGGGATATCTATATTCTCGGCACGGCAACCCAGTACAACACGGTGCAGGACCACGCCAAGTTCAAGGTGGCGTACGACTTTTCGCCAACCGTGCGCGCCAGCTACTCGCTGGGCTGGTGGCAGAACGATTCAAGCGGCACCCCCAACACCTACCTGCGCGATGCGGCTGGCAAGCCGGTGTTCAGCGGGCCGGTTTCAATCAATGGCCGCAGCTTCGCGCTGGCAGCCTCCGATTTCAATTCAAGCAAGGAAGAGTTGCGCCACCTGATGCATGGCGTGACCGTGAAGAGCAACACCAGGGGCGTATTCGATTGGGAGGTCGCCGCCAGCCTGTATGACTACAACCGCGACATCCTGCGCGCACCGACTACCCCACGCCCGGCAGCGGCAAGCGGCGGTGCCGGCCGCATTGTCGACCAGGGCGGCACCGGCTGGAATACCCTGTCCCTGAAGGGCGTGTATCGCCCGGATGGCATGCGCGGCACGCATATCTTCGACTTCGGCTATCAGCGCGCGGCCTACAAGCTGTCCACCATCGAACGCGCAACGACGGACTGGCTGAACGGCGAAGCGCGCGCGCGCAACCAGTCCTTCGCGGGCCGCACCAGCATCGACAGCCTATATCTGCAGGACACCTGGAAACTGTCGCAAGACTGGAAGGCAGTGCTGGGCGCGCGCTTCGAGCACTGGGAAGGTAGCGATGGCGAAACCGCCAACGCGACCACCATCGTGCGGCACGCCAAACGCAGCGACAACTATGTTTCGCCCAAGGCGGCGCTGGCCTTCCGGGCCGACGAAGAGTGGACGCTGAAAGCTTCCACCGGACGGGCCGTGCGCATGCCGACCGTGTCCGAGCTGTATCAGGGCGGCATCAACAACACCGGTATCCTGATAAACAATGATCCGAACCTGAAAGCAGAGCGCTCCTGGACCACGGAGCTGAGCGCTGAGCGTCTGGTTGGCAATTCCGCGTTGCGCCTCACCGCATTTTTCGAACGAAATCGCGACGCCCTGTACTCGCAAACCAATGTGCTGGTGTCGCCAAACGTGACCAATGTGCAGAACGTCGGCCTGATCCGCACCCATGGGCTGGAGGCTGCCTGGTCGAACGTGAACGTGCTGGTCGATGGAATGGACATGCAGGCCAGCCTGACCTGGACTGACTCGAAGATCAAGCGCAACGACAATCTCCCGGCCAGCGTAGGCAAATGGCAGCCACGCATTCCGGAATGGCGCGCCAGTGCTGTGGCGAGCTACCACGTGAACGACAAGCTGACTGCCACACTGGCTGCGCGCTACAGCGGGAAGCAGTACTCAACGCTGGATAACACCGACATCAACGGTTTCGCCTACCAGGGCGCCAGCAAGTACTTCACGGTCGACGCCCGCCTGCGCTACCGCATCGACAGGCACTGGAGTGCAGCGCTTGGCATCGACAACGCCAACAACTACAAATACTGGAACTTCCACCCGTACCCACAACGCTCGTATTCCGCGGAGGTAAAGTTTGACTGGTAATGCACGCGGGTTGGCCAGCTGAACTCTGGCGCCAGCCTGCCAGGCGCATTTATTTGAAATGCACCTGGCCGAAGAAGCCGTATTGCAGGCTTTGCGCAATGCGGCTGGCTACGATCTGGAACTCCTCGGCCACAGCTGGCTCGAACAGCCGGTCGACGGTAGCTTGGAACAACGCCAGCCAGCGCTGGAAATGCTCCGGCTGCACGCCCGGCAGCGCCATATGCTTGCCGTAGACATTGCCCTGGAAGCTTTTGGTGCCGAGCATGGTCGTGCTCCAGAATTCCACCATGCGCGCCAGGTGCGGCTGCCAATCGTCGATGGCAGCGTTGAATACCGGCCCCAGTTCCGGATCGGCGCGCACGCCGTCATAGAACTCATGGACGAGGGTTGCGATCGATTCCTGGGTCAATGGTAAAGTCATGGCTCCATTTTAACCTTCCGGAGCGTGCCCATGATCATCGTCCACCACCTCAATAACTCCCGTTCGCAGCGTGTGCTGTGGTTGCTGGAAGAACTGGGGCTGGCGCATGACATCAAGCACTACCAGCGCGATCCGAAAACCATGCTGGCGCCGCCGGAGCTCACCAAGGTGCACCCGCTGGGCAAATCGCCGGTCATCGAACACGAGGGCAATATCGTTGCCGAGTCGGGCGCCATCATCGAGTATCTGGTGGAAAAGCACGGCAACGACCGCCTGGTGCCGCCGGCCGGCACACCCGACAAGCTGCGCTGGCGCTACTTCCTGCATTACGCGGAAGGCTCGCTGATGTCGCCTCTATTGATGAAGCTGGTGTTCGACAAGGTTGAATCGTCGCCGGCGCCGTTCTTCGTCAAGCCGATCAAGAGCGCCATTGTGCAGAAAGTGATGTCGAGCTTTGTGCAGCCCAATATCGACCGCCACCTGGCTTACCTTGAATCCGAACTCGCCAACCGCGACTGGTTCGCCGGCAACGAGTTCAGTGCGGCCGATATCCAGATGAGCTTCCCGCTCGAGGCGGCTGCCGCGCGTGGTGGCCTGGGCGCCAGCCATCCGCGCCTGCTGGCGTTCCTGCAGCGCATCCACGCCCGTCCAGCCTACCAGCGCGCCCTGGAGCGTGGGGGCCCATACGAACTGCTGCGCTAACGCTTAGTGTAAAATTTAATATAACTTAGTTGCGAAAACACACTAAGTGTCTTATGATGTTCCTGCTTGATCGAGAAAACCAATAACAAGAAAGGAACATCACAATGATCAATCGAGAAATCCGCTCGCGCATCGCCCAGGAAACCCTGGCCATCATGGCGGCCGGCGGTTACGAAAATGCGCTTGGCAACTATGTCGATATCGCGCACGCCCTTGGGCGTGCCAAAGCAGGCACCGTGCATTACAAGGGTGAGGCGCTGGGACAACTTCTGAAAAACCAGGGCGGCGGCCAGTCCTTTGCGACCAGGTTTGAAGTGCGCAACGAATCGACGCTGACGGCGGCCCGCCGCCTTGTTGAGCTCGGTTACGCCGATCCGCTCTGCCTGAACTTCGCTTCGGCCAAGAACCCTGGCGGTGGATTCCTTGGCGGCGCCGAGGCGCAGGAAGAGAACCTGGCCAAGTCTTCCGGGCTTTATCCATGCATCGTGCAAAAGTCCGAAATGTACGAAGCAAACCGTGCTCATAAGTCCTGCATCTACCTGGATGACATGATCTATTCGCCCAAGGTGCCGGTATTCCGCGACGACGATTACGGCCTGCTTGATGAGCCGTATGCCGCCTCGATGGTGACTGCACCAGCCGTCAATCGTGGCGCTGTTGCACGCAATGAGCCGCAACGCCTCGGGGAGCTGGAAGCGGCCATGCTGGTCCGCATTGAAATGCTGCTGGCGCTGGCCGTCCACCATGGACATACCGCGCTGGTACTTGGCGCCTGGGGCTGTGGTGTGTTCGGCAACCAGCCATCGGACATGGCGCGCTGGTTCGCGCATCACCTGCTGCGCGAGTCCAAGTACCGCAATGCGTTTGAACACGTCGTCTTTGCCGTGCTTGATCGAAAGGGGGCGTCAGTTGCCGCGTTCGAGGCGCAGTTCACTGGAGAAGGATTGAAATGAGAAATGTAGTCGAGTTGTGCGAACACGTTCGCGAACATGGGCAGCCGAAGATGGTGCTGTTCTGGGGGCACCATCCTGCAAAGAATGGTGCTGTCACCAAGGCTTGCTTCAGCCAATGGTACGAGGCTGCGTTTGTCATCGATGGGATTCGGTACCCGACAGCCGAGCACTTCATGATGGCAGGGAAGGCACGCTTGTTCGACGATACCGCTGCGCTTGAGCGTATCCTGCAATCGCCCAACCCCGCTGTGGCCAAAGCTGCCGGCCGCGAAGTGCAAGGATTCGATGAAGAGACCTGGGCGGAGAACCGCTGGGATATCGTGGTCCAGGCCAATTTCGCGAAATTCTCCCAAAACGCCGCATTGCGCGACTTCCTGCTCGCCACCGGAGAACAGGTGCTGGTCGAAGCCAGCCCCGTCGACTTCGTTTGGGGAACCGGGTTTGCCGCGGACTCGCCGTATGCCGAAGTCCCTTCCGAGTGGACAGGCATGAACCTGCTTGGTTTCGCCCTGATGGAAGTGCGATCGCGCCTGAGGTCTGACTAGCGCAGGCAATGGTCGCGAGCAAGTAGCTGTGCGGTAAAATGGCGGCATGACGGGAAGATTGTTGGCCATTGATGGTTTGAATATCGTGCGGCGTGTGTATGAGGCAAGTCCGGAGCCGGACTCCGACCTCAAAGCCGAGATCGCCATGCGCCATGCGTTCAACGCCTTCCAGCGCCTGGTCAACGGCCACGAACCCACCCATATCCTGCCAGCCTTCGATTACGGCGGCCCGACCTGGCGCCACACCTTGTACCAGGGTTACCGAGAAGGCCGGCAGCCGATGCCGGAAGTGCTGCGCGAGGCGCTGCCCGAGTTCTACATGCAGCTGACCCGGATCGGCATGTGCCCGATCGCCATCCCCGAGGTGGAAGCCGACGACGTGATCGGCACCGTGGTCACGCGCTGGCTCAGCGAAAACCGCGGCGAAGCGGTAGTGGCCACCACCGATAAAGACCTGCATTGCCTGATTGCCGAAGGCGCCCGCATCTGGGACCATTTCAAGTCCGAATGGCACGACCGCGCCTGGGTTGAAAAGAAGTGGGGCGTCACGCCCGGCATGCTGCCCGACCTGCTGGCGCTGATGGGCGACGAAACCGACTCCATCCCCGGCGTGTCCAATGTCGGCGTCAAGACTGCCGCCAAACTGTTGCGAACATACGGCACTCTGGACGCAATCATGGCCGGTGCAGGCATCCTGAAGGACAAAGTCGGCGAAAGCCTACGAAAAGAGCGCGAGATGTTGTATCTTTCTCGTCAATTGGTACAACTGAAAACGGACGTCCGGATCGGCGTGAGCTGGAATATGCTGGCCTGGGACCACCGTTAAAACCTCGTGATGTTAAAAGCGGTTCTCATCGACAGCAGCGCCATTGCCCGCGGCCTGCTCAACACGGTTCTCCTCGACGGCGGCTACGACGTGGTCGGCCAGGCACATACTTGTGTGGCGGGCAATGTGCTGTTGATCAAGCACCACCCCCAGATCATCTGCATTTCGCGCGACTGCATCGAGGCCGACGAGCCGGCCATGCTGGCAATGCGCAAGGAATGGCCGAAAGCCATGATCTTCATGGTGTCGTCGGAGTTCGACCAGGCCACGATCCAGAAAGCCCATGCGATGGGCATCAACGGCTACATCGTGAAGCCGTTCAACGCGGGTACGGTATTGAAGACGATCCGCAACACCGTCATCGCGACGGTGAAGCGGCAGCAGAAGGCGCTGGCCGACGCGCAAGGCGCCAGCCCGGCCGAGGGATCAGACGAAGTTTGAGCCGTCGATGATGCCGCCGCCCAGGCAAACGTCGCCGTCGTACAGCACGGCCGACTGGCCTGGGGTAACTGCCCACTGGGCATCCATGAATTTCAGCGCGAATTCGCTGTCGCCGTTGGCGGCAACGTCGCACGGCACGTCGGCCTGGCGGTAGCGGGTCTTGGCGCTGATGCGGCCAGCTTCCGGCGCTACGCCGGCCACCCAGCTTGCCTGGCCTGCGTGCAGGCCTTCCGACAGCAGCCACGGGTGGTCGTGCCCCTGTACCACCCACAAAGTGTTGTTCTCAACGTCCTTGCGCGCCACATACCAGGCGTCGGAAGAACCGTCAGCGTTCTGGTAAGTCTTCACGCCGCCGATGCCAATGCCCTTGCGCTGGCCCAGGGTGTAAAAGGACAGGCCCACGTGCTCGCCCACCACCTTGCCGTCCGGCGTCTTGATCGGGCCGGCCTTGTAGGACAGGTAGCGGTTCAGGAATTCGCGGAAAGGGCGCTCGCCGATGAAGCAGATGCCGGTGGAATCCTTCTTGGCGGCATTCGGCAGCTGCAGTTTTTCCGCAATCTTGCGCACTTCGGTTTTCGGGATTTCGCCCAGCGGGAACAGGGTCTTCGACAACTGCGCCTGGTTCAGGCGGTGCAGGAAATAGCTCTGGTCCTTGGTGTGGTCAACGGCTTTCAGCAGTTCGTGGCGGCCGGTCGCGGTGTTGTGGCGCACGCGCGCATAGTGGCCGGTGGCGATCAGGTCCGCGCCCAGGTGCATGGCGTGGTCGAGGAAGGCCTTGAACTTGATCTCCGCATTGCACAAGACGTCCGGGTTCGGGGTGCGGCCGGCCTGGTACTCGCGCAGGAATTCCGCGAACACGCGGTCCTTGTATTCGGCAGCGAAATTGACGGCTTCGATGTCCACGCCCACCACGTCAGCCACGCTGGCCGCGTCGATCCAGTCCTGGCGGGTGGAGCAGTATTCCGAATCGTCATCGTCTTCCCAGTTCTTCATGAACAGGCCGACAACTTCATAGCCTTGTTCTTTCAGCAGCCAGGCGGAAACGGAGGAATCAACGCCACCGGACATGCCGATGACTACTTTTTTCTTGCTCATGATGCGGTCCAATTGAGCCATGGGCGCGGCGCGCCCCAGGCAAGGTGTTGCAAATTATCCAAACTAGAAGAAACCTTCAGACTTCTTCGAATACCGACACGTGGGTGTGCAGGATCTCCAGCGGCGCCCGCTTGCCTGCCAAATATTCGTCCACGCAAGTCAGCAGCAGGGGGCTGCGGTGGCGTTCGCGGCAGGCCGCGATTTCATCGCGCGTCATCCAATGGGTACGCAGGATGCCGTCATCCAGCGGGCGATCCGGATAGTAGGCGCCAACTTCGCCGCAGAAGGCAAAGCGCAGGAAGGTGACCAGCTGGCCGGTACGTGCCGAACGGTAGCGCGACATATACATGCCCACCAGGGCGGTCGGGGTGAAATCGTAGGCGGTTTCTTCCAGGGTTTCGCGGATCACAGCCTGCTCCAGCGATTCCAGCGGATCGAGGTGGCCAGCCGGCTGGTTCAGGCGAATGCCGTCACTGGTTTCTTCCTCAATCAGAAGAAACTTCCCGTCGCGCTCGATGACGGCGGCGACTGTGACATTCGGTTTCCAGGTACGCGGCATGTTAGTCCATCCTCAGAAGACCCGACATTGTAGCCTGATCTTGCCTCTTCGTTTGTGACCACGGTGTGAAATGCTTGTGCATTGCAACAATTCGGCATAGGTAATGTTGGCCATAGAACATTTCATGTTAGATTTTAGTCAGTTTTTCCCACTATTTGGAGGCATTATGAAGATTGGCGTACCGGCCGAATCAAGGCCGGGGGAGACCAGGGTGGCGGCAACGCCCGAAACGGTCAAGAAACTAGCAGTCAAACACCAGGTGATCGTGCAGGCGGGAGCCGGCATTGCAGCCTCGGTGACGGACGAAGCATATGCAGCTGCCGGCGCCACCATTGGCACCGCCGCAGACGCACTGGGCGCGGACATGGTACTGAAGGTACGCGCCCCGAACGCCGAAGAGCGCGGCCTGATGAAACCGGGCGCCGTGCTGGTCGGCATGCTGAATCCTTTTGATGGGGAAAACATTGCGGCCATGGCGGCTTCCGGCCTGTCCGCGTTTGCATTGGAAGCTGTGCCGCGTATCACGCGCGCGCAGTCGATGGACGTGCTGTCCTCCCAGGCCAATATCGCGGGCTACAAGGCCGTGATGGTTGGCGCGAATACCTACCAGCGTTTCATGCCCATGCTGATGACCGCAGCGGGTACCGTGAAAGCTGCCCGTGTGCTGATCATGGGCGTCGGCGTGGCCGGCCTGCAAGCCATTGCCACCGCCAAGCGCCTGGGCGCCGTGATCGAAGCGTCCGACGTGCGTCCGCCAGTGAAAGAACAGGTGGAGTCGCTCGGCGCAAAATTCATCGACGTGCCTTACCTGACCGACGAAGAGCGCGAGATTGCGCAAGGTGTTGGCGGCTATGCGCGCCCGATGCCGCCTGAATGGATGAAACGCCAGGCGGAACTGGTGCATGAACGCGCCAAGCAGGCTGACATCGTCATTACCACGGCACTGATCCCGGGGCGCCCGGCGCCGGTGCTGATCTCCGAAGAAACCGTGAAGGCCATGAAGCCCGGCTCCGTCATCGTCGACCTGGCGGTGGAGCAGGGCGGCAATTGCCCCTTGTCCGAACTGGGAAAAACGGTCATCAAGCATGGCGTGCATATCGTCGGCGAGCCAAACCTGGCCTGCCACGTGGCGGCGGATGCCTCCGCCCTGTATGCGCGCAATGTGCTCGACTTCCTCAAGCTGGTCTTCGACAAGGAAGACAAGCTGGTCATCGACCGCGAGGATGAAATCATCAAAGCAACGCTGGTCTGCCACGGCGGCGAGCAGTTGCGGAAATAGGAGACGGCAATGGAAGTCAGTCACACCATCATCAACCTGATCATCTTCGTGCTGGCCGTGTATGTGGGCTACCACGTGGTCTGGAACGTCACTCCGGCGCTGCATACGCCGCTGATGGCGGTTACTAATGCAGTTTCGGCCATCATCATCGTGGGCGCCATGCTGGCGGCCGCGCTGACCGAAGGCCTGGTTGGACAAATCATGGGCACTATCGCCGTGGCGCTGGCCGCGGTCAATGTGTTCGGCGGATTCCTGGTCACCCAGCGCATGCTGGAGATGTTCAAGAAGAAGGAGAAGAAGGCAGCGCCTGCAGCTGGCGCTGCTGCCTCGGCTGAAAAGGAGGCCAAGGCATGAGCTTCATCACCATGAACCTTGTCACGATGATGTACCTGATCGCGTCTGTCTGCTTCATCCAGGCGCTGAAAGGGTTGTCGTCGCCGGCATCGGCGCGCAAGGGCAATGCCTTCGGCATGGCCGGCATGGCCATTGCCGCCGTAACCACCATCGCGCTGATCATGCGCCTGAAAGCCGATGCGGCCGAAGCCAACCAGGCTGCGGAAGCGGTAGCGGCTGCGGCACGCGCCCTCGGCATGGACGTGCACGCACGTTCCGGCTCCGGTGGCCTGGGTCTCGGCCTGGTGGCGCTGGGCGTGCTGGTAGGCGGCGGCATTGGCGCCTTCCTCGCCAAGCGCGTCGAGATGACCAAGATGCCGGAGCTGGTAGCGGCAATGCACTCGCTGATCGGCATGGCGGCGGTCTGCATTGCCATCGCAGCAGTGGCCGAGCCGCATGCCTTCGGCATCGCGGCACGCGGCCAGGCGCTGCCGATCGGCAACCGCATCGAGCTGTTCATCGGCACCTTTGTCGGCGCGATTACCTTCAGCGGTTCGGTGATCGCTTTCGGCAAGCTGGCGGGCAAGTACAAGTTCCGCCTGTTCCAGGGCGCACCTGTCGTATTCAGCGGCCAGCACGTGCTGAACCTGGTGCTGGCGCTGGTCATGGTCGGCCTGGGCCTGGTGTTCGTGTTCAGCGGCGGCACTGAGCCGGCCTGGGTACCGTTCCTGATCATGACGGCGATCGCCTTCGTGCTGGGCGTGCTGATCATCATCC
>DASWTB010000305.1:0-15926 GCA_036402315.1 Pseudoduganella sp.
GGAAATAGCCGTCAAAACGCATGAATGGGCTGGCGTTGACGGCCACAGTCGAAATCCAAGTGGTAGTGGAGAGCAGGAAGGCTAGCTGTTTCGGTGCGCCCTCCGGCAACCACACCCATGCCAGGGTGGCCCATGCGGCAATCATCAGTTCCGTCACGATGCCGGCACCCGCGACTGCCAGGCGCTGTTCACGGCGCGGCAATTTCCATACTTCGTTGGTGTCGGTGTATGCCACGGGCCACATGACCAGGAAGGCGACGCCCATCGTCGGCACGCGACAGCCGTAACGCTTGGCCGTCAGCGCGTGTCCGAGTTCATGGCATATCTTTGCGAAGGTGACGGCACAGCCATACAGAAACGCACCTTGCCAGTTCAGGGTGTCCATCAGCGTGGCGGTAAAGCGGTCCCACTCGCGGTAGGCGCCGGCCAGGCCGAACACGCCGGCGGCCAGCGTCAGCCAACGGAACTGCGGCGAGAAAAGAAAGGCCAACTGCGGCGTGATGCCGTCCAGCCAGCGATCAGGCTTCACCAGCGGGATGCGGAAGAACAGATAGTTATGCAGCAGCCATTCGCGCCAGCTGCCGCGCTGGTGGTCGCGCATGGCGGCTTGCTCCTTGGCAGCACCGCGCGCTGGCCGCAGAAGCTGCTGATTTGCGAGGAAGGCCAGCAGGCGTTCGAGATCTCCGGCTTCGAGTTGCAGGGTGGTATCGCGGTTGGTCTGTTCGAGCAAGGCTTGCGGCTCTTGCAGGTCCCAGCGGCTCAGCAATTCATAGCTGGGCCAGTCCAGTTGAAAGAACAGATTGCGCACCGGGTCGTGCAGCGTCCAGCTGGGCTGGCCGTCGGCCAGACGCGGCCCGGCTGAGATCGATAGTTCCTGGCGCAGGAGGGGCAGGCGTAACGACATGGCGCGCCCTTAAAGTGCGATGAACTGGCGAATGCTGGCCAACGGCCGGCGCAGCATCCAGTAGATCAGCGGGACGCGCGCGCCCCCCAGCTTGGCTGTGCCTTTGAGGCCGATACGCTGGCCGGCAGGGGCGTCCAGCCGGGCGCGCACGCGATAGGCGTAGGTGCCGTCCGGACGCGCCACGGCGCGGTGACCCATATAGCGCAGCGTACCGCCAAGTGGCGACAATGGCGTGGTGGCCAGGTAGAGATGCAGTGGCGCGTCGTCGGCCAGAGGTATGGCGTCGCCAATCGGCACCCAGGCTTCGATTTCAACATCATCCGCCGCTGCTACCTGCATGATGCGCTCGCCGGTTTGAACCGGACGGCCTATCCATTCGGACGGATCGTCGAACAAAACAATACCGGCCTGCGGTGCGAGCACCCGCGAACGCTGCTCCTGGCCTTCGAGGAAGTCGGCCTGCGCCTGCTTCTCGGCGACCTTGCCGAGCGCGCCCGCCAACTGGCTGCGTGCGCGCGGATCGTTGAGCATCAGCTGGGCGTTCTGGCGATACTCTGCCTGCGCGGTGGCCAGCGCCTCGCGCGCCACATCCAGCCGGCTGCCAATAGGCGCCTGGTCGAACGAGAACAGCGGCTGGCCGGCCGCCACCAGCTGGTTCGGACGTACCGAGAATGCGGCGATCACGCCATCGAGCGGCGCGCGGATGGTGGCCGGATTGGCCGGCACCAGTTCACCCGGCGCCAGTACCGTCAGCCGGACCGGAAACAGCAGCACAGCCAGAAGGACGGCAACGGTAGCCAGCCGGCGCCGCCAGCGCTTGTCCCGGGCGCCGCCACGCCACCAGTCGCGCAGCAGCGTGGGCAGGCGTGCCAGCGACCAGCGCGGCGGCGGATGCGCGGCACGCCAGGCGTGCTGCCAGATATCCATCCATTCGCTCAACAGCGCCAGTTGATGGGGCGGCAGGGCGGCGTCACCGGCCAGGAGCAGGCCGCCAGGACTGGCCAAGCCACGCAGCGGCAGCCAGGTAGCGCGCGCTGGCAGCCAATCGTCCCATTCGGCTTTGATGGCAGGCGGGAGCTGCGCCGGATCGACCTCGAGCGGCGTTTGCATCTTGTGCTGTTCGGAGAGCGTGCGGCAGAGCTGGTCCAGCCACTGCGCATAGGGTGCATTGGCTTCCACCGTGACCACGCCGGATAAGGTATGCACGCCGCTGGACTGAAACCACAGCGCAGCCTGGCGGTAAGGCGCCAGGAGATGGCTGTCGTTCACCGCCAGGAAGGCCAGCTCGTTGCCACTCGCCGCAGCGCGTGCTCCCTGGGCCAGTTCCAGCAGGAGCAGCAAGGGGTTCTGCAGTGCGCCGTCGTTCATGGTGACAGCACCGCCAGACGGGCCGCGCCCGCGCTGCGCGCCGTGCGCAGCTGTTCACCGAGGCTGGAGCGGCCGCCCGGTTCCACATGCGATTCACTGCGCTTCCCCGCTTGGCCATCCTTCGAAACGATAATCTTGAACACCTGCGTTGCGATGTGTCCTTGGCTGTCGCGAGCCGTCACTTTGAAGCTCAGCGTGCCTTCGAATGCCTGCGGCGGCGTGCCCTCGAAGCGCCCGGTGCGGCCATCAAACCTGATCCAGCCTGGCAGTGGCGAACCATCTGCCGATTGCGCGCTCAGCTCGACACTTGCATTCCTGCTGGAATGGGCAAAGGCGTCGGTGCTCACCTGCACTGAGATGCGCTGGCCGCTTGCGCCGCTGACGTCCGGGATAGGCCGGTAGGCGACCAACACATCGCCACCCGGCAGTTCAGGCACGGTGACGATCTGGAAGGTGACACCGGTCGATCCTTGTACATCGGTCAGGGCCCTAACAGAACGGCCCGGATCGAAGCCTGGAACCGGTGGCAGTGTGATGGCAGCTGGCAGAATGTCCAGCATTGGTTTCGGCGCGGCGCCCGGCCAGCCGGTGGCGATGTCCCCGCCCACGCCGGTCAGCGGCAACACCAGTGGCGCCGTTGTATCCGGCTGATCTTGCCCATGCTGTTGATCGCCTCCAGGAACGAAGGCGAATGGCGTACCGCTCGGAACAACTGGCATGCTCGGTGTCACGGCCAACGGGATTGCGGGCGGAAGCGCGGTGTTGACCACCAGCGTGGCTCCGCTATTGCCGGCGCTATCGCGCACGGCCACTTGCACGCTGCCGGCGCCATTGCTGGTCAAGGACCATGCTTGGCCGATGGTGTTGACGGCGGTCCAGGTGCTTCCGCTATCTAACGACGCGACCAGCGTTTCACCTGCACTCAAGGGGGCCGACAGCGCACCATCGATGTCACCGTTGGTGCTCAGCGAGATGAGCGTTGGTATGGTAGTTGGTGCGGTGGTGTCCAGTACGTATGCGTGCTGCAGTGAGGCGCCGCTTCCGCTAACGCTGGCCACGCGCGCCATCAAGGTGTTGGCGCCACTGAGCGTCACATTGGCACTCCAGGTATCGCCGCTGGCGGTCGCCGTGCTCCAGGTGGCGCCGCCGTCCACCGACACTTCCACCGTTTGGCCGTTGGCGGGTGGCGCAGACAAGGTGCCGCTAACGGTCTGTGCCGCAATATTGGTGATGAAATCGCTGTTGCTGATGCCGCTGTCATCCGACAGCTTGACGCCAGTCACCAGCGGCATGGAGCTGATGGTCAAGCGGCCAGCGCCGCTGCTGGCGTTGCCGGCGAGGTCGATTGCAGTGGCAATGATGTCGTAGCTACTGTTGGCAGCAAGCGCCAGGCTTCCGCTGACCGGCGTGGCGCTGGACAGGTCCAGGGTCCAGTGGCCATTGTTGGCGTTGACAGCGTACTGTGCACCGCCGACGGTGACTGTCAGCGTTTCGCCGTTTGCAAGGGTGGCGCTGCCTGACAGGACTGGCGTCAACCCACTACTCAACAGCGTGTCCGCGGACGGTGTCACGGGTGCCGCCGTGTCGTACGCGTAAGCCTGCGCATGGATCGCACTTTCATTGCCGGCAGTGTCGCCGACTTTCACCAGCAGAGTATTGTTGCCGCCTAACGTCTGGCCGGCGAGCGACCAGCCATTCTGTCCAACCCCAGCTGCGGCAGTATGCCAGCTGGCGCCATTGTCCAGCGAGACGTAGACAGTTTCGCCTGCCGCCAAGTTGGCGGGCAGCGTGCCGCTGATGTTTTGCGCCGCCACGCTGGTGACCAGGTCTGTGCTGGAAATGCCGGTATCGGCCGAGAAGCTGACCGTGCTGCCAGCCATCGAAGGCGCTGCGGCGTCGTAGACATAGGCTTGCGAGTAAACCGGGCCATCCTGGCCCGAGAGGTCGCTGACCTTCACCAGCAGGACATGGCTGGCACCAAGTGTCTGGCCGCCAAGCGACCAGCTATTCTGGCCGGCGCTGGCTGTGGCAGCTTGCCAGCTGGCGCCGTTATCCAGCGAGACATAGACGGTTTCGCCTGCCGCCAGGTTGGCCGACAGCGTGCCACTGATGGTTTGCGCCGCCACGTTGGTGATGAAATCGCTCGCGCTGCTTCCGCTATCGTTGGAGAAGGAAGCGCTGGCAATGGTGTTGGTTGGCGCAGTCGTGTCGAGGACATAGGCCTTGCTGGTGACAGCACCATCGTTGCCCGCCGCATCGACCATCTGCAGTTGCAAGTTATTGCTGCCGGTGAGGGTGACGCCATCCCAGTTCAGCGTAGTGCCGCTGACTTTTCCTGTGATGTCGGTCCAGGTGGCGCCGTTGTCCAGCGAGCCAAACAGCCGCTCGCCGCTCGCCATCGCGCCGCTCAGGTTGGCGCTGATGGTTTGCGCGCTGACGCTCGTAATCAGGTCGCTATTACTGATGCCGGTGTCGTTGGAGAAGGCGACATTGCTGAATGAGGTGGCGGGAGCAGTAGTGTCCAGCACATAGGCATAGGAAGCAGCGCTGCCGACGTTGCCGGCGCTATCGACGACGCGCACTTGCAAAGTATTGCTGGCGGTAAGGATGACGGGCGCCGCAAGCGACCAACTGCTGCCTGCTGCGGTAGCCGTAGTCCAGGTGCTGCCGTTGTCCAGCGAAACCTGCACGCTGTCCCCGGCGGACAAGGCGCCGGTCAGCGTGCCGCTGAGGCTTTGCGCCGCCACGTTGGTAATCAGGTCAGTACTGGAAATGCCGGTGTCGGCCGAGAAGCTGGCCGTGCTGCCGGTGATGGCAGGCGCTATGGTGTCGATATCGATGTTCTTGTTGGCGCCGAGCGAACCGGCAGCGCCTGGAGCGGCCAGCGTCAACGAAGCATTCTGGTTGCTACCGCCCGCAGCTGCGATGGTAGCGCCGTTAAGCGATAGGGCGCCGCTGCTGCTGTAATCGAGATCAGCGCTGTTTTCTCCCGCACCCACGGTATAGCTGAAGGCCAGGGTGCTGCTTCCGCTGCCGCCGCTGTAGATGGCAGTGCCGCCGGAATTGAGCGCCATGGTCGGCGTGCCGCCGGTGGTGTCGACGTTGACGGCGCCGCTGAAATCGACGGTGATGGTGATGGTGCTGCCGGCACGGTAGGCGCCGTCGGCGGTGCTCGAACTGATGTTCGTGACACCAGGCTGCGAGCCGTCGACCAGCACCGCTGCCGTGCTGCCGACACTATTGAGCGTGTTGACGCCGATGTTCCCCGCCAGGTCGGACAGTGTGCCGCCGTTGGATGCCAGGCCGCCAACCGTGATGCCATCGCTGTCGCTGTCGCCATTGACAACAATGTGGCGGAATACCAGTGCGCTGGTGCCGGAGCCAGAGACGTAATCAGCGTAGCGCGTGCTGGAGCCTATCACAAGCGCGATGCGCGGAGTGCCGCCACTGGAGTCCACGTATACGGCTTCGCTGAAGTTGACCGTGAAGTCCAGTGTATTGCCAGTGTAGTAGGTGCCGTTGGCCGGCACCGATACCGAATTGACCACCGGAGCGGTTGTATCGACTGTCACCGCAATGGCAGCGGAGGCTGCCGAGACATTGCCGGCTACGTCAGTGGCTGTCGCTGAGATGTTGTGGCTGCCGTCCGCGAGTGTGGTCGAGGTGTAGCTCCAGACTCCGCCGGTGGCGGTCACGCTGCCCAGCAGGGTAGCGCCATCGTAGATCTTGACCGTGCTGCCGCTTTCTGCGCTGCCAGTGAAAGTAGGGGTGTTGACATTGGTGACCAGGTCGCTGCCGGAGAGACCGCTGTCGCTGGTCAGCACTGGCGCCGATGGCGCGGCGGGAGCGGAAGTGTCCAGCACATAGGCTTGGCTGCTTGTTGGCCCCTGGTTGCCTGCAGCGTCGACTACCTTCAACTGCAGGGTGTTGCTGCCGGCCAAAGTGACTCCGGTCCAGCTCAGTGTGGTGCCGCTGGCCATGCTGGTGATGTCCGACCACGTGGCGCCGCCATCGAGCGAGCCATAGAGAGTTTCACCGGCCGCCAGGCCGCCGCTCAGGCTGGCACTGATGGTCTGGTTTGCAGTATTGGTGGTGAAGTCGCCGGCGACGCCGCTGTCGTTCGAAAATGCCAGGCCGCTGAAAGTGGTTGCCGGCGCCGTGGCGTCGTAGATATAGGCCTGGGTGCGCACGGTGCCGTCGTTTCCTGCAGTGTCGGAAACCTTGATGCGCATGGTGTTGCTGCCGGTGAGCGTGACGCCGGACAGCGACCAGGTGCTGGCGCCGACCGTTGCGGTGGCGGCGGTCCAGGTACTTCCGTTGTCCATGGAGACGTAGACCGTCTCGCCGGACTGCAGGTTTGCCGACAGCGTGCCACTGATGGTTTGGGCCGCGACGCTGGTGATGAAGTCGCTGGCGGAGCTGCCGCTGTCGCTGGAGAAGCCGATACTGCTGATGCTGGTGGCCGGCGCGATGGTATCCAGCGTGTAGCTCCTGCTGTAGGCGCTGCTGTCATTGCCGGCGGCGTCGGTCACCTTCAGCATCAGGGTATTGTTGCCGCTGCCCAGTGTGGCGCCGTTCCACGTCAGCGTGGTGCCGGAGACCTTGGCGGTGATATCGGTCCACGTACTGCCACCGTCCAGCGAACCCTTGAGCACATCGCCCGCGCCCAGCGTGCTGCTGAGGGTGGCGCTGATGGTCTGGCTGGCGCTGTTGGTAATGAAGTCGGTGTTGCTGACACCGGTATCGGACGACAGCGCCGCGTTGCTGAAGGCGGTGCTGGGCGCTGTAGTGTCCAGCGTATAGGTATGCGAATAGGCGGTGCTGGAGGCAAGGGCATTGGTGACGCGGGCTTTGAAAGTATTGCTGCCGGATAGGGTGGTGGTGGTGCTCCAGCTGCTGGAGCCGACGGTATAGCTGGTCGCATCGCTCCAGGTATTGCCGTTGTCGTAAGAAACCTCCACCTTCTCGCCCGCGCCCAGCAAGCTGCTCAGCGAACCGGTAATCGTCTGGCCGGCGACGTTGGTGACGAAGTCGCTGTTGCTGGTGCCGGTATCGGACGACAGCGCGGCGCTATTGACCACGGCGGCCGGCGCGATCGTTGTGATGTTAATGAAATCAAAATTCTGGAAATCGGTAAAGTCATCCGCAGTCAGCACGATGCTGACCACGTTCTTGACCGTGCTGCCCAAACCTGTGAGGGTTTGCCAGCTGCCGCTTGCCACCGCCGGTGATACCGAGCCAGTATTGTTGCTGGCATCGGTATACTGGATGGTGATACCGTTCGTGGCATAGGTACCGACATCAAGGCCGCTGAGGTCGAACATGTAACCAGACTGGGCGGTGATGGTCAGCTTGACGCCGTTCGGGGTCGTGGAATCGTATGCAAACAATCCATCCAGCCCACTGAAGGTCGAATCCATGCCAAGTCCGGCGTTAGGGTCCCCGGTAAAGGTAAAGGTCACGCCATTGACGCTCTTGGTGAACTGGTAGTTCGAATAGTCGGCGTCGCTGCTGGTGATGGTAACCACCGTCAGCAAGTCCAGGTAATCGCTGATGCCCAGCGCCCGGGTGTCGATCTTGCCGGTATGCGCTTCCAGCGTCCAGTTGCCACCCTTGGCGGCGGCGCCGCTAGCGTCGGTCGAGGCGGCCACATCGGCGCCGGTCGCGCGTGCCAGGCCGTCCAGCAGTGCAGCGCCTTGCGCACCAGCGCCGACATCGCAGCCATATAACAGCAGGTCGCCGTCGCTGGTCAGCGCCTTGCCCAGTTGCGCCAGTTCCCGCTGGGTCGCGGCCGACGCCAGCGCGCTTTGGCTCAGGTGCATGGTGCCGAGCTCCACCACGCCTTGCGCGCCGTGCGACAGGATGTGAATCGCGTCGTAATTGCTCTGGGTGGCAGCCCATTGCGCGATCTGCGCCAGGCCGTCCTTGCTGCCGTCGAATTCAACGATGCCGACGCCGGCGCGCACGCCGGCTTCCAGCGTCTTGTAACCGGCCAGTGAGGTATCGACGATTGCCACTTCCTTCTTGCCGCCGTCCTTGGCCGGCTCGGCCGCCCGCACCGTGACTGCGGGCGGAGCCGGCGGTAGTTCATGCGCCTGGGCGGTTTGCGCGGCATCGGCAACGGCCCCATCGAACATGAAGCGCTGCTCCAGCGGCAGCAGTTGGGAACTGCGGCGCAGCGAACGGCGGCGCTTTTCGGCGGGGAAGTAAGGATGGTTCATGTCAGGCTCCAGGGGGTGCGCCAGTGGCGCGAGGGGCGGCGAATTTGGCTAAATGGTCGGCGACTTTGCGGTCCAGCGCGGGGAGCCATTCGGCCGGCATGACGGCCAGGACGCTGGCCAGCAGTTTTTCAGCTGGGCCGGGGTCGGCAAGGCGCGCCTTGGCCGCGCTGGCCCACAGGTAGACCTTGGCCAGGTTTTCTGCGCTTGGCGCGCCGGTGTCGGCCCGCCCCGGCTGATGGGCGTACAGGACGGCGGTAGGGAGATAGGCAGGGGCATAGCCGGCGGCAGCCAGGGCTTCCATGCTGGCCAGCGCCGCGCTGCTATCGACCGGGCCGCCATCGCCCTGGGACTGCATGATGGCCAACTGATACCGTGCCTCGGCCACGCCATGTCCCGCGGCCAATTGGTACCAGTGGCGCGCACCGGCAAGATCGCGCGGTATGTCGGGATCGTTTTGCAGGTAATTGGCCAGCATCAGCATGGCCGGCGGCGAATTGGCCATCGCCGCCTCGCTGCAGAGGTTCAGGCCGCGCGCCACATCCCTGGCGACGTAGCGGCCACGGATGTAGAACTCGGCGGCCGAACACAAGGAGATCTTGTGGCCGCCCTCGGCAGCGGCCAGGTAGTTGGCCAGGGCGGCACGCGCGTTCCCCGGCACATCGGGCGACCGCATCAGGCAGTCGCCGGTGTAGTGCTGGGCGGTCGGAATCTTGCCTTTGGCAGCCTTGGCAAACCAGGCACAGGCGGCATCCTGGTCGACAGGGCGGCCCCAGCCAACCTGGTGGAACAGGCCGAGCGTGAACTGAGCCAGCGGATTCTTGTCGCTCTGGCGCAGGAAAGCAGGGTAGGCGTGCGCATAGTCGCCCTTGTCCAGCAAGGCATAGGCGGAATGCAGCGGCTTAGCATGGTCGGCTGCCGTTTTGGCAGCTGCTGGCGGCGGCAACAGCGCGCTGGCCAGCAGCAGGAAAAAGATCCATATGGACTGCATATCGTTCAAAAGGCCGCCCCCTCCGGAGCGGCCGCATCGCTTTAGTTACGGCTAGGGAAAACGCCCTGCACGGCAATAAAGTAATTCATTGCCAGGTAAGGTTGCATGTTGCTGAACGGCGTGCTGCCGCCGGCCGGGCCGGTGGTGCCGCTGCCGGGCGCGGAGCCGCTCAGCGTGGCGCTGGCCGATGCCGGCAGGGTGACGGGAACCGTGCTGTTAGAGCTCACCGCGATGCTGCCGCCGAAGGTGCCGGCCGCCATGTCGACATTAGGCGCGGCGGTCGCGTAAATCCGGCCGGCAGGGGCGGCCGCAATCGCCAGTGAAGCGCCGGTCGGGGCGGCGACTGTACCATTGGCATTGACCGCCTTCAGCGTCAGCGCGCTGGTGTTTGCCGTGAACGTCGCGCTGCCCAGCGCGGCGGTGGCGCCGGTGACTTTGCTCAGGTCCAGCGCCACCACCACGCCGTTCAGGCTGACCGCGCCGGCGCCATGGACATGGCCAGGCATTTGCGCCGACGTCAGGGTGGTATTGGCGGCGCCACCGGACTGGCCGACGTTGTAAGTAATGCCGTCGGTGCCGGTGCCGGCGCCGACCACCACGCGGCCGCGCAGGTCAGGCAGGGCGAAATTGCTCTGGCCGTTGCCGCCATAGGTGGTGCCAAGCAGGGCGAATAACGCGGCGTTTTGCGTGATGTTGATCAGTTGACCGGAGGCCGGCATAAAACCGCGGAAGTCATTGCTGTTCCAAGCCATGATGCATACTGCCGACAAATACGGTTCCGGCGCGCAGGCATAGGTTGTGCTGTTCCAGCCGGCGGCAGCGGCCAGGCTCGCAGCCAGCGTGAGGCAACGGGCGATGCGGTGAGAACGCGGCTTCATGAGATCCCCTTTCTTTTCGCTGTGGTAAAAAATCACTCCTGCGATGGCGGCGTCATCAGCACCTTGCCGCTCATGCCGGCGATCAGCTCGCCGTACCGGCCATCGATCACGGCCGTTAATTTGACCGACTGGCTGATCGGGTCGACCCTGGCGCCGATGCGCTGTACCTTGGCCGGGTAGGTTTTGCCGGTTTCATCGATGTTGACCTGGAAGGCGCTGCCGCTGCGCACCCAGCTGAGCCAGCGCGACGGGACAATGAATTCCAGTTCCAGCGCGCTGTCGTCGAGTATCTCCATCAATGGCTGGCCGGGCTGCACGTACTGCTGCTCACGGGTCTTTTGTTCGGCGATGCGGCCGGCAAATGGCGCGCTGATCTGGCACTTGCCCAGCAGCGTGCGGCTGGCCGCCACTTCGGCCTGGGCTTTGAGCATTTCCGCCTTGGACACGTCCAGCTCGACCTGTCCGACCGAGTTCAGTTGAGCCAGCTTCTGGTTGCCTTTCCAGCTGGTGTCGGCCGCCATCAGCGCTGCCTGGGCCTTGGCCTGCTGGGCTTGCTGCAGCGAGCAGTCGAACTGGACCAGCAACTGGCCCTGCTTGAAGGACGCGCCTTCGGCCAGCGGCAGGCGATTGATCTTGGCGCCGATTTCGGCCGCCAGGGTGGTATATCGGCGTGGCATCAGCTGGGCACGGATCTCACGGCTGGCCAGTGCGGCGCTGGCCGCTGGCGGCGCTGCTGCCTGGGCGCTCCACACGGGCAGGGCGAGAAGCAGCAGGTTGGCCAGGGCGGTGCGAGCAACGTTCATTTGCCTTCCTCAAGCGGTGGCAACTGGCCCTGGTTCCAGCGGTGCAGCGACTGGCCGACGGCAGTGGTCAACTGGTCCAATGGCATGTTGGCGGTACCGGCGATAGCCGGTTCCATGCCCAGTGTCGCCTGCAGGCGCGAAGCAGCTGCCTGGGCGTTGGACAGCGCCTGGTAGCGGCGCAGCTGCGACAGCACGGCGCTGCTTTGCTGCGAAATGCGCTCCAGCGCTGATTGCTTCTGTGCTTCGGCCTGGTTGGCAATGTGCTGGGCGATGCGATGGTCGACACCGGCAATGGCGTCTGCGCGCTCATACTGGCGGACAGTGTTGGCATACTGCAGGCGGGCGATATGCAGTTGGCTCAGCACCGCCATTTGGGTCGCCATGCGGCGCTGCTTGGCCAGCGCAACGCCATCGTCGGCCAGACGCAGCTGGGCCGGAGCCGACAGCAGGCCCAGCAGGTTGAACGAAATCTGCGCGCCTGCCTCGCTCCAGTTCTTGTGGATCAGGTAATCGTCATTACTGTGTTTGACGCCATAGTTAAACGACAGGCCGGGGAATATCTTCAACAGTGCACGCCGGGTTTCCTGCTGCGCGATGCGGGCGTTGTAGATGCCTTCGCGCAGATCGGGATTGCGCAACAGCGCGTACTCTTCCATACGGTCGACCGGCTGATCCAGCCAGGCGGTGCTGACTTGATTGGCAGGCTCGACCACGCTGTAGACCGCTGTCAACGGCAAGTTGGCCAAGGCGGCCAACTCGATCTTGCCGGTCGACAGTTCCTGTTCGATGGTTTCCAACAGGCGCAGGTTTTCCAGCAGTTGGCGTTGGTAACGCAGCGGTTCCAGCGGCGAGCGGATGCGGTCGTCCTCAGCCTTGCGTGCATCCTTGAGCGCCGCTTCGGAATCGGCGATGGTCTGGCGCAGCTGCGGCAGCAGCTTTTGCGCCGCCACCACGCGCCAGTAGGCCGCGCGAACATCCTGCACCAGGATGTTCAGTGCCTTGCGATGGCGCTCGGCGGCGATCAGTACGCGGTCGGCGTTCTGGCGCGCGGCGTAATAGCTTTGGCCGAAGTCGAGCAGGCTCCAGGAGATGCCAATCTCGGTATTGAGCGCCTGGCGCTCGGAGGAAATATACGGGTGGGCCAGCGATGGTTCACCGGTGACCGAATCGGTGCTGCGGGTGATCAGGTCGTTGTTGCGGTCGCGGTAGCCGGCCGAGGCTACCAGCTTGGGCAGCATATCGTACTTGCCCGCCTCAAAGCTGTCCTGCGCCACTGCCTGCTCCATGGCGCGCAAGCGGCGCTCGGCGTTGTACTTGATGGCGCGGGCAATGGCGTTGTCCAAGGTTAGCGGGCCGTTTAGCGGTTCCACGCCGCGGCTCAGGGCGACCTTGTCCTCCTGCAGGGCGGCGCGCACTTCCGGCAGCGTCAGCTTGGCGCTGTCGACGTTCAGTGTCGAGCAGCCTGACAGGGCCAACAGGCTGGCGACGCCAAGCGCGATCTTGTTTAATGGAAGGTACTTATTCTGAAGTTTGTTTAGGACGGAGCGCATTAATTTGATTTCTCAGGTTAATGGTGCCTGGTTGTCGGATGCTGTCAGGGTTTGCTTGTCGGCGTATGGGATTACATTACATGGATTTTGGATCTGCTTCTGATAAATAAAACTTCTCCTGGCCTGCCGCTTGAAAGTGTAGGATTTCTGCGACTCTCAGGAGAGAAAAGAGGGGCAAAAAAATAAACTTTCATAATTTAATATGTGAGTATTGGATAGTATTAAATGGAAAGGCGAGCATTTGCTTTCTTTTTTGATTTCTCAAAATGATTATCGGCGGTTGTCGAGATGTATTGGTTCGCAGGCAACCAACGGGAGTGGCAGACTGTCGGCGTCATCTGCGAACTAGTTGGTAATCGGACCAGTGAGCTTGGTAGCGATTGATGATTTGCTGAGGCCGATTTGACGTTTGGACAGTTCAACTCAAAGCTCTTGGCTTCTGAATCATGTACCTGATTTCCCGCCGCAAATTTGCCGAAACAGCCTGATTGAGCGCCAGCGCATTGTTGCTAGTGGAGCACTTAGGTGTCAGATTTTTAATGATTGTTATTTTTTGTGAGATTTAATCGTAGGAGTGGATCGCATAATTGTCAGATAATTCCTAGGCGGTGCACGGTGCTTTCTCCCAGAAGGAGGCAATAGTGGCAGTCATAAATCGGCGTTTCACAGTCACTTTCCTTTTCCTCACTCTGGTGGGATGCAGCTCGCCCCAGATCTCCCCGCACTATTACTACAAGAAGGTCAATCAGGAGAACGGCGGGATCACTTATGCGCCTGATTATGGTTTGCCAGCGCTTCGCCCATCAAACCTGAATGGAGTCATTGTCGAGGTCGAAAAACTGCGAATGCAGTTTCGGGTTGAGTCTGTCGCGCTTGGCGGAACGTCAGCTGGCTTAGGCAATTTCTTGGTTGGGCTCACCGCATTCGGCCTCTATAAAGGCGTTACGCACCCGTCGACCAAAGCGGTGGCCATCCCTGGCGCGCTTGGTTCAGCCGCCTATGCTTACGGCAGCATTAACAAATTCGGCGATCGTGCGAATGCTTTTAATGAAGGGTATGAGCGCCTTACATGTTCGCTTAGTGCAGCGGCTCCTTATCGAATTCACCTGGGCCAGGCGGAAACGGGCGTGAGTGATGTGGGTGAATTGCTGCAGTTGATGAAGGAATCGCAGGTGGTGCTTGCAGCGCTCCAGCGGAGCTGGGCCGAATTGCAGCCTTATGGCGCTCCAATCCTCAAGAAGGCTGCAAAAGCAGGGAGCAATAACTGTGCGGCCTGGACGGATAAGCGGTGGCGTTCCGCATACGATAGCGCCTGCCGGGCCAAAGGCAGCGCGGAGGAAGTCGAGGGCCCGCCAGTATCAGTGCAGGGTGCTTTGGAAAGTGGGGAAACGTTAGAGAAGAGCTTGCGGCAGGACCTGATGGATGCTGGGCGCATGATGCATGCCTCAAATGCCATGGCCGATCGCCTTTGGTACAACGCGACAAAAATTGAAAACGGCGTCAATACGGCGATAGGCGCGACTATTTCAAGTCCGCGGGATGCGTTGGAAGCCGCCAGAAACAGTTACCGCCAGAATGCCAATTTATTGCAGGCGTCCGAAGCGGCGGAAGCCAAATCGCAAAAGGCGCAGAGCCGGAAAGCTTTCCCCCCAAGTGCCCGCAAATGGGGCGAGGGTGACAAGGAGCGTCGTGACGGCGCGTTGAATAAACTCTTGGAGAATATCCGTGCAGCCCAAGAGAAGAGCAATGTCCTTCGCAACGTTATGACGATCAATTTAGTGACGCCGTTATCGTTTGCCGAAATTGATCGCTGCCGCTCGTCAGCTGATGAAGTCTTTTACGGCATAGCCGATTCGGTGGCCCCTGCTGCGAAGAAGACGCTCGACGTGCCGGAGTCACGCAGGTCTTTGGTGGATGCATCCCCTGAATTCTTTAACGGCCTTGGCTTTGCCACCATGCCGGCTGATATAAAGCAGGCGGCGCGACGGGTGGAAAAATGCCAGCAAAGTGGCGGGACAGATCGGCAGTCTGCGTGAGATCGTCCCGTATTTCTCCCAGTTTGGATTTGCATGGGGCGGCGATTTTTCGGGGAAAAGCTGTGATGGTATGCATTTCGAACTTGCGGTCTTGTATAGTCCGCAGCGCAAATCAGTAGCAGGATCGACGCCAAGCGTCCCCGAGATGAAAATCTGGCCTTAACCAGTGCAGCAATATCGATGCTGCCGCCATCCGCCGCGTCCAGAGGAGCGTCTCCTTCCCATGCCGGGCCCGGCCAAGCCGATGGCCTTCAATTCAAAAACATGTCGGCTGTTGGCGAAAAACATAAAGAGCGGGGCGACCGCGGCCGTTAGAATCTAGCGCAAAAAACGGGATACGAGGCGCCTCACCGATCCGGCCCAAGGGTTTGGCGTGATGCCGTACCGGCTCCTTTCTGCTGTAGCCGCTCCAGGTCCTGGATGATCCCTGGCGTGCGCGGTGCGCCCTGGCTTAAGCGGAAATTTTAACCAAACAAGGAGAAGTTATGAGAAATGTATGGGCCGCGTTACTTTTCACGACCCTCGCCGCTTGCGGCGGGGGCTCAGGCGCCACCAGCACTTCACCGTCAACCCCAGCGTTGGGATCAGTATCCGCAGCTCCTGTGGCCCCGCCCGCAACGAACACCGCGGGCTGTGGCGGCAACGCCAAGCTGACCACCGGCATGCGTTCGCTCACCAGCGACGGCACCCAGCGCAGCTACTGGGTCGAGATGCCGGCCACCTATGACCGCAACAAGGCCTATCCCGTCATCATCGGGTTGCACTGGCGTGATGGCAGCGCCGCCGATGTGTATGGTTGGAGCGGCTTTTTCGGCTTGAAGAACTTGTACGGCGATAATGCCATCTTTGTGGCCCCGCAGGGCCTGGATAAGGGCTGGGCCAATACCGGCGACCGCGACATTCGCTTCTTGCGTGCCATGATCGGCGAAGTACAGCAGGGCGCGTGCACCGACACCCAACGTGTTTTCGCTACCGGTTTCAGCTTTGGTGGCATGATGTCCAACGCTATCGGATGCCAGATGGGCGACGTGGTGCGAGCGATCGTGCCGATGGCCGGTTCGCTCTGGAGCGGCTGTGCCAGTTCTTCCAACAAAGTGGCGGCCATGTTCATTCACGCCAAAGACGATAACGTCGTGCCCTACACCGCAGGAATGGAGGCGCGCGATGTTTTCCTGAAG
>DASWTB010000306.1:0-8889 GCA_036402315.1 Pseudoduganella sp.
CGACATCATCGACCCGCTGGACTCCTACTCTGTGGCCCAGTTCCGCGCCGACACGCTGCGCCTGGTCGCTGAGATCAGTGCGCGCGGCAAGATCCCGCTGCTGGTCGGCGGCACCATGCTGTATTACAAAGGCCTGGCCGACGGCCTGGACGACCTGCCCGGCGCCGACGCCGCCCTGCGCGCGCAACTGGACGAGGAAGCGGCCCGCATCGGCTGGCCCGCCATGCATGCACGCCTGGCGCAAGTCGACCCCGAAACCGCCGCCCGCCTGAAGCCTGCCGACGCGCAGCGCATCCAGCGCGCCCTGGAGATCCATGCCCTGTCCGGCAAGCCGATGTCCGAGCTGCTGGCCCAGCGCGAGAAGGAAGAACTGCCGTTCGACCTGGTGTCGTTCGCGCTCGAACCATCCGACCGCGCCTGGCTGCACCAACGCATCGCGCGCCGCTTCGACAGCATGCTCGATTCCGGCTTCCTCGACGAAGTGAAAGCCCTGCGCGCGCGCGGCGACCTGCATCTTGGCCTGCCGTCGATCCGCTGCGTGGGCTACCGCCAGGCCTGGGAATACCTGGATGGCAGCATCGACTACGCGACGATGCGCGAAACCGGCATCATCGCCACCCGCCAGTTATGTAAGCGCCAGCTAACCTGGCTGCGCGCCATGCCGGAACGGATCGTGGTCGACTGCTGCGCTGCGGATGCAAGCCAGCAATTGCAACAGCAAGTGCTTGCCAAAATAGCCACATCGTAAACAGTCCTTGACAGATCGATGTCCAGCACCGATAATGCTGGCCTTGCGGTGATATAGCTCAGTTGGTTAGAGCATAGCATTCATAATGCTAGGGTCGGTGGTTCAAGTCCACCTATCACCACCAAAGGATTTAGCGAAACCCGCACTGCACGCAATGCACTGCGGGTTTTTCGTTTTCTCAGCGCTCGCGCGCAGCGTGGCGCAGCACCTGCGTGACCGGATCGAGCAGATATTGCAGTGGCGTGCGCTGCTCCCCTTCGATATAGACCTCCGCCGGCATCCCGGCCACCAGTTTGAGATCGCCTGCCTTGCCAAGGGATGCCGGGTCGGCCTCCACCAACACCGAGTAATAAGGCGCCTCGGTGGCCCGGTCGACCAGACGATCGGCCGATATGTAAATCACCTTGCCGCGCACCAGTTGCGTCGTGCGGTACTTGAATGCGGTGAAGCGAATGTTGGCCGGCTGGCCACGCATGATGCGGCTGATGTCGTCCGGCCGGATCCTCGCCTCCGTCACCAGGCGCGTATCGTCCGGCACGATGTCGGCGATCGTTTCGCGCGGCGGGATCACTGCTCCGGGCACCGGGAACTTCAGCCCAATGACTTCGCCGCTGGCTGGCGCGGTAATGACCTGGCGCGCCGATGCGTCGACCGACTTGCGCTGCTCCTGCTCAATCTCGGACAAGCGCGCCGTCGCCACCTTGAGCTGGTCGCTCGCCTGCTGCCTGTATTCGCCTTCCAGCCCACTCACGCGCAAGTCGATATCGACCATGCGTTGCTGGGCACGCGCCAGCTCCGAGCGCCGCTCTTCGAGCTTGACTCCGTAATCGGCAATCGCGCCTTCAAGTTGCGCAATGCGGGTGGCGGAAACAAATCCGTCCTTGCGCAGCTTGTTGTTGGTGTCCAGGTCGACCTTTTGGAATTTCATCGACTCGCTTGCCTGCGCAATCTGTGCACGCAGCGCGACGACTTCCTCCGCCACCTTGTCGCGCTGCGAGTGCAGGAGCCGCACCTGCCCCACCAGCGCATCGCGCCGCGCAGCGAACAATGCGCGCTCCTTGGCAAGCTGCTCGGCCAGGCGTCGATCGGTTGTGGCGGCCTGGACCACATCCGCCGGGAAGTTGAGTGACTGCTGCATGGCTTGTTCGGCATCGAGCCGCGCCAGGCTGGCGCGCTCTGTCCTGACCCGGTAATCGAGCCGGTTCTTGTCGGCGTCGACCGCCACGTCACCCAGCACCAGCAAAGGCTCCCCTTGCCGCACGCGCTGGCCATCGCGCACCAGCACCTGGCGCACCATGCCGCCCTCGGCATGCTGCACCGGCCGCCGGTTCAGGTCCACCTTCACATACGCCTGCGCCACCACGGCAGAGGACAGGGGCGCCAACGTCATCCAGGCTGCTACCGGCAGCAGTCCAAAGATCACAACCGCCATTCCCCAATTTGCCAGGCGGCGAGCTTCGCCGACATGCAGGCGCATGGAATCGCCCGCCGCCATATTATGCAATGCGCATTCCATCATGCCCTCCCTTCGGCTGCCCGCGGCATGGCGACGACCTGCGCCCCGGCCCTGCCCTGGGCAGCCTGCATCGCCTGCATGACCTCGGCCACTGTACCGAAATGCTGCACGCGGCCAGCGTCAAGTACCAGCATCTTGTCCATGTGCTGGACCAAGGTGCTGCGATGGGTGACCACTACCACCGTCACCTGTCCGTTGAGTGCCTTCAGCGCATCGGCTAGGGCCAGTTCGCCCGCGCCGTCAAGGTTGGAATTCGGCTCGTCCAGCACCAGCAACTTCGGCTCTCCATACAACGCCCGGGCCAACGCGATCCGCTGGCGTTGGCCGGGCGACAGCAGCGCGCCCATACCGTCGATCTGGGTGTCGTACCCTTGCGGCAGTCCCAGAATGAGTGCATGCACGCCCGCGCGTTTCGCTGCCAGCACTACCTTTTCCGAATCGACAGCGCCCAGCCGCGCGATATTGTCCGCCACTGTGCCTGGAAACAGCTCAACGTCCTGCGGCAAATAGCCCAACCAGGGTCCGAGATCTTCGCGCGGCCACTGGACCAGGTCCACTCCGTCCAGCCGCACCGTGCCGACGTTGGGCGCCCACACGCCGGTGAGCAAGCGCGCCAGGGTCGACTTGCCGGCGCCACTGGCACCGATAATGGCCAGCGACTCGCCCGGTTCCAGGCTGAGCGAAACGCCCGCCAGGATCATCCGCTCACTTTGCGGTGGACGGAACACCAGGCCCTGCGCATGCAGGCGTCCGGTGGGCGCCGGCAGCTTCATACGCTCCGGCTGGCGGTCGGCGGCCCCCAGCAATTCGGTCAGGCGCACGAAGCCAAGGCGGGCCTCGGCAAGCACGCGCCAACTGCCCACAACCTGTTCCAGCGGCAACAACGCACGGCCCAGCAGGACCGTGGTTGCTATCAGGATGCCGGGCGTGCCTTCGCCGCTGATGACCAGGTAGGCGCCCAGTGCCTGCATCAGGACCTGCACCAGTTGCCGCGTCATGCGCGTGAAGGCTGCCATCGCCACCGATTTGCGCGCGGTCGGCCCCTGTAACTCGGCAACCCGCGCATTGAACGCTTGCCAGCGCGATATCAAGGCATCGCCCATGCCGAGCGATTGCACCACTTCGGCATTCTGAATCGAGGACTCAAGATAACGCGTCGCCCTGGCAGCCTCCTTCTGCAACGCTTCAATGTCACGGCGCGTGATCCGGTCGTTGAACACGGCCAATAACAGCATCAGTACCGAGGCGCAGGCCGCCGCCGCACCCAGCATCGGATGGGCCAGCCAGATAACAGCGATGTAAACCACTGCCCATGGCGTATCGAACAAGGCCAGCAGGCCCTGCGCCGAAAAGAGGCTGCGCAAGGATGCAACGTCACGCAGGCCTTCGGATGGAACGCTCTCCGCGCGCTGCGCAGTCTTTGCCAGCAACACCTTGGCAACGACAGGCGAAAGATGTTCGGCGATCATGTTGCCCGCCACACCTTGCAACCGGCTGCGCAGGTAATCGAGCATCAGCATCAAGGCCAGCGCGACCATCATGCCGAGCAGCAGGACCAGCAGGGTTTCCTTGCTCTGGCTGGTCAGCACTCGATCGAACACCTGCAGCATGAACAGTGCAGGCGCCAGGAGCAGCAGGTTGACGAGGAACGAAAAAGCTGCAACAACGAGTAACGGACGCTTCAGGAGTTGAAAGAGCGGTTTCATAAGATTCACCGTGCTGTTGGCAGATCATGAGCCAATCTTGATGTCGTTGTAGTCAAAGGTGTCGGCCGGATCTGTCAACACCAGTTTTGCGACCAGCGTGCGGCCACTCGCGCCTTGCCCATCCGAGTCGTAGTACAGGTTGCCCGTCACGCTGTCGTAGATCACTCTTACGCTCGCGGCTACCACCTCGGCGACACCGCCCCCGCTGGACAGTGCGAATTCGGACGATGACAGGGCATTGCCTGCGGTTGTCGCGAGTCCGGCAAACACCGCGAGCGACAGTTCGATCATATCGCCGCTTGCCGGCGATCCCGATGCGTTGAAGTCCATAATCGAATCGACAGCATTGGGTGCCGTATCGAAGACGAAAGTATCGTTGTCGGCACCGCCGGTGAGTGTGTCGGCACCTGCGCCGCCGACAATGCGGTCGTCGCCAGCCTGTCCATTGATTGTGTCGTTGCCTGCGCCGCCGCGCAATTCTTCGGCTGCGACCGCTCCCGTCAAGGTATCGGCAAAGGCGGTACCAATAACGCCTTCGAATCCCGCATACGTATCGTTACCCAGGCCCGCAGCGCTGAAGGCGCCGGCGCCATTGATTCCCATCGTAAAAGTAATTGCCGCCGTAGCATCGGAGAAGTCCAGCAGGTCATTGCCGCCCTTACCGTCGAGGGTGTCGTTGCCCGCACCACCGCGGATAATGTCGTTACCGGAACTGCCGTTGATGATGTCGTTCGAGGCGCTGCCGATTACGCCTTCCATGTTTTTGTACGAATCATTGCCAAGTCCACCGGCACCCGCAGTGCTTGTGGCGTTGACGCTCTGTACCAGCGTGAAATTGGTCAGTGCGCCGCCGTCGGACATGTCGAGCATGTCCTCGTTGCCGTCGCCGCCGTCGATCACGTCATCCCCGCTTCCGCCGCGCAGAATGTCGTTGCCGGCTCCGCCAAACAAATCGTCGTTTCCACCGTCACCGGCCAGAAAGTCATTGCCGGATGCCCCTCTCAACACATCGATCGCATTACCGGATCCGCCAAAGAAGTTATCGCCGGGCGTCCCGCCCAGCACGGTGTCCGGTCCGTTATTGGCATCGATATAGGATGCCTGGTAATTGCCAGCCCCACTAAGGTCAACTGTATCCCCAGTATTGCTATTGCTTGTTACTGTCTTTACGTCGATCAATACCGTTCCCGTCGCGCTACCACCGCGGCCATCCGAAACCGCGTATTGGAAACTGCCGACCGATGCGCCAGCCGTGTTGCCGCTTTTGAACGTGATGCCGTTGCTGGTCAATATCAGATTGCTGATCCCGAATGCGGAGCTCACGCTGGTAATCGTCAAAGCAGAACCGTCAATATCGATGTCGTTTGCCAGCAGCGCGCTTGTCGCAAGCGTGACATTAGTACCACTCGAGACGATGATCCGGTCGCCGGCAGGAACGGGAGCATAGTTGTCGTCGTCAACGGCGATGGAAGCCGTATCGGTAATCGCAGAGAAGGCCGAGTTGCCACCATTCGTGGTCGTGCTGACCTTCGTCCCGGCGGTTCCGCTGGTACGATCCCAGGCGCGGAAAGTCACGCCGTCGCTGACGGTTCCATTGAAGTCCAGATTTCCCTGGAAGTAGATCCTGGTATTCGCATCCGCCGACAGCAGCAACGCGGACGAATTCGATACAGTGCCAACCATCGACCAATTGGCGCCGCCATTGGTGGAATACCACCACGTTCCGCTCGAGGCATTTGTACCGGTCAAGGCGATGCCGGCGAGTGCACCGGTGTCCACGTCAGTCACATTATCGAGCCCGCCAAGCGGTGGATTCAGGTTCACCAGGCTCGATACCAGTGTGCCTACTGCGCCGCTTGGAGCTCCAGCATCTTCAATTACATTTGTCATGACCGGCGATGCAGCCATATTCAGGACCGGCGCATCATTTTCCCCGGTAATCGTGATTGTGGCACTCTGTGTAACTGTCGCCCCCTGAGCATCCTTGACGCTATAGCTGACCACAATGGTGGAATTCTCGCCCGCCGCAAGGTGATCAAAGGAACCGTTTGCCGGGTCCACGCTCAGAGTACTTCCCGTCAGGTTCACGCCTGCGGGTGCTGTACTTGAAACTGGCCCTCCATCGACGCCGTAGCTGACGTTGGCGATGCTCAGTGTCGCGGTTTCGCCATCATCCGAATCGCTTGCACCAGCCAGCAGGTTCATTGCATAGGCGCCCGCCCCTTCTGCCGCCGTGGAAGTCAATGCGCCGGAAATCACGGGGGTATCGTTTGTACCGTTGATCGTAATCTTCGCAACCTGAGGCGCGACTGCTCCGTAAGCGTCCCTGACGTCGAAGCTAACCGTGATTGTGGCATGCGAACCCACCGTGAGGTAGTTGAAGCCACTGTTTGATGGGTCTACGGTTAGAGTACTTCCCGCCAAGCTTACGCCCACCGGCGTCAAACTGGAAACTGGACTGCCATCAATGCTATAACCAACATTCACAACAGTCAGTGTCGCAGTCTCATCGTGATCGACATCGCTTGCACCGTCGAGCAGATTGATCGTATAAGGCTGCGCCCCCTCAGTTGCGCTCAATGCCAGCTCGCCGCTGACTTGCGGGCTATCATTGGTGCCATTGATCGTGATCGTTGCAACCTGGGCTGCCGTCGCCCCATGGACGTCTTTGACGTTGTAGTTGACAACGATCGTGAGTTGCTCGCCTACCGCCAAGTGGCTGAACGCTCCACTCAGTGGGTCTACATTCAACTTGTTGGCTATCAGGCTCACGCCTTCCGGCGCATCAGCCGATGGTTCGCCATCGTTAACGCTGTAGGTGACGTCAGCAACGCTCAGTGACGCGGTCTCGCCGTTATCGACATCGCTGGCGCCATCGAGCAGATTGATCGTATAAGGCTGCGCCCCCTCGGCTGCGCTCGATGTCAGCTCGCCGCTGACTTGCGGAGTGTCATTGGTGCCGTTGATCGTGATCGTCGCAACCTGGGCCACCGTCGCCCCATGGACGTCCTTGACGTTGTAGCTGACGACAATGGTGGTTTGTTCATTGATCGCCAGGTGGTTGAAGGCGCCATTCAGTGGGTCTACATTCAACTTGTTGCCCACCAGGCTCACGCCTTCCGGCGCATCAGCCGATGGTTCGCCATCGTCAACGCTGTAGGTGACGTCAGCAACGCTCAGTGACGCGGTCTCGCCGTTATCGAGATCGCTGGCGCCATCCAGCAAATTCAGCGCGTACAATCCCTCGCCTTCGTCCTCCCCCAATGACAGCGCACCAGCAACTGCTGGTACATCATTGGTGCCGTCGATTGTGATCGTCGCGCTCTGTGCAACTGTCGCGCCTTGAGCATCCTTAACGTAATAGCTGACAACAATGGTGGAATGCTCTCCGACTGCGAGATGATCGAAAGCGCCGTTCCCCGGATCGACACTTAGCGTCCCGCCCGTCAAGCTGACACCCGCAGGCACACCGGAAACAGCCACGCCATCAACGCGGTAATTGACCCCTGTCACGCTCAGTGTCGCTGTTTCGCCGTGATCGGCATCACTAGCGCCTGCCAGCAAGTTCAACGAGTATGGAGCGCTGCCCTCTGCCGCTGTCGAGGTAATTGCGCCACTGACCACCGGGGCATCGTTGCTGCCTACGATCATAATGGTAATTACTTTAACTGCCCCGTCGGCACTGGAGACAGTAAAGCTGTCGCTCAGGGTATCGTTGGCGGCCAGCTCCTGCACGCGGCTATCTGCATTATTCAGCGTGTACTTCCATTCGCCATTCGCGGAGACAGAGTAGCTGCCGTACTTTGCTGCCTTGCCGGCATCCACCGCTTGAAAGAGGTTGTCGACGCCATTCAAGTCATCAGACTTAAGCTGGCCGGTGACAGTTGGCGATCCCGGGTCTGAATTGCCGACGCCTCCGGCTTCGACTACGCTACCTCCAGCATCGCCAGAAATCAATGAAGTAAGGTAGTCCACCTGAGCGTAGTCGCCGCCGGACTCCGGCTGCACCCATACTGCCAGCGTCTCCATCATTTGGACGGTCAACGTGGACGTCCCAAAGTTGAATACGAAATCGCTGGCAGATCCGTTCGACACTTCGCCTTGCGTGTTCATCCTGACGGTAGAGAGAAACTTCACATACCGTTCCAGCTCCCACCGCACCGTGGGATCGTTCCACTGTTCAAAGCTCAATTGAAGTCGAACCGTATCAATACCCGAGCCGCCGGTGTACACATCCTTGTAACCTCCCAGGTTTTCGGAGACCGTGTAGATCAGCGTATCACTCCCCGCGCCCCCGTTGACCTGGTCGCTACCGGCACTCCCATTCACGATGTCGTCGCCATTGCCGCTGTTGATGATGTCGCTCCCGATGGTGCCGATCAGTGTGTCGCTTCCGTTAGATCCGGTAATGGTGCTCATGTTCTTCTCCCCAGACTGCGCCGGTCGCGCGGCGAAAAGTGATTACTGGTAAATATTGGTTCTTTTCATCCAGCAAAAGTGATCAGGAGGCATTTGTCTTTCCCAACCTCAATCGATATCAATTTAACAGTTGAGGTTGCGGGAGCACATGAGAACAATGCCCTCATTTCGCTAGGTCTAAGAACCCATCAATTGGCGAGGGAAGCAGGGCTTTTGTCACGTTTCGCACAAGAATCATCTTGCCAGGGCAAGAATTAGCGCATGGGTAGTCGTGTCGCAGGTGGGTAGATATCAAAAACTTAACTGTTGACAGCATATGCGAAACACCGCATAATGCGTGGCTCTGGTGATATAGCTCAGTTGGTTAGAGCATAGCATTCATAATGCTAGGGTCGGTGGTTCAAGTCCACCTATCACCACCAAAGTTTCATCAGAAAAGCCTGGTCCGGAAGCGGTCCAGGCTTTTTTGTTTGGTCTTGACCGTACAGAAGATGATCTCT
>DASWTB010000307.1:0-7396 GCA_036402315.1 Pseudoduganella sp.
GACCCAAGGGTCAGACCCGCACCTGCGGAGGTCGCCGATCGGGTCTGACCCTTGGGTCAGACCCAGATTTACCGGTTTTCATAAAACTAAAAGGCGGGTGCCCTGCCCCGCTCTCGCGAGGCGGGAAGCACCCGCCGTGTATCGCGCCGTCCTGCTGTTACAGGGTACGTGCGATCTCCTGCACTTCGAACACTTCGAGCTGGTCGCCCACTTCGATGTCGTTGTAGCCCTTCAGGTTCAGGCCGCACTCCAGGCCGGCGCGAACTTCCTTCGCATCGTCCTTGAAGCGCTTGAGCGAGTCGATCTCGCCGGTCCACACCACGATGTTGTTGCGCAGCAGGCGGACGGAAGACGAACGCTTGACCACACCATCGGTAACCAGGCAGCCCGCAATCGCGCCGACCTTGGAGACGTGAATGACCTGGCGAATCTCGACCTGGCCGGTAACGTGTTCGCGCTTCTCCGGCGCCAGCATGCCCGACATCGCCGCTTTGACCTCTTCGATCGCATCGTAAATGATGTTGTAGTATCGGATGTCGACGCCGTTGGTTTCGGCCAGCTTGCGCGCCTGTGCATCGGCACGGGCGTTGAAGCCGATGATGACTGCCTTGGAAGCGGTCGCCAGGTTGACGTCCGATTCCGAGATGCCGCCCACCGCTGCGTGCACGATCTGTACGCGCACTTCGGAGGTCGACAGCTTCTGCAGCGAGCCAACCAGCGCTTCCTGCGAACCCTGCACGTCGGTCTTGATGATCAGCGGCAGGTTCTTCACTTCGCCTTCGGCCATCTGGTCGAACATGTTTTCCAGTTTCGCGGCCTGCTGCTTGGCCAGTTTCACGTCGCGGAACTTGCCTTGACGGAACAGGCCGATCTCACGGGCTTTACGCTCGTCAGCCATGACCATGGCTTCTTCACCGGCGGCCGGCACTTCGGTCAGGCCCTGGATCTCCACTGGGATCGAAGGACCGGCTTCCGAAATCGCCTTGCCGTTTTCGTCCAGCATCGCACGAACGCGGCCGAAGGACGAACCTGCCAGCACGACGTCGCCGCGCTTCAGGGTACCGGACTGCACCAGGATGGTGGCCACAGGACCACGGCCTTTGTCCAGGCGGGCTTCCACCACCAGGCCGCGCGCAGGCGCTTCGACCGGTGCTTTCAGTTCCAGCACTTCGGCTTGCAGCAGCACTTGCTCCAGCAGGTCGTCGATGCCCTGGCCGGTCTTCGCGGACACCGGCACGAATGGCGAATCGCCGCCGTATTCTTCCGGCACCACTTGCTCGGCCACCAGTTCCTGGGTCACGCGGTCAACGTTGCCACCTGGTTTGTCGATCTTGTTGATCGCCACAACCAGCGGCACGCCTGCCGCCTTGGCGTGGGAAATAGCTTCCTTCGTTTGCGGCATCACGCCGTCATCGGCTGCCACCACCAGGATGACGATGTCGGTTGCTTTCGCACCGCGGGCACGCATTGCCGTGAAGGCCTCGTGACCTGGCGTATCCAGGAAGGTGATGGTGCCGCGCGGGGTGTCCACGTGGTACGCACCGATATGCTGGGTAATGCCGCCGGCTTCGCCCGACGCGACTTTGGCGCGGCGGATGTAGTCCAGCAGGGAGGTCTTACCGTGGTCGACGTGGCCCATCACGGTCACCACTGGTGCACGCGGGGTTGCTTCGTACTCGGCGTGTTCGCCCTGGTCGGCCAGCAGCGCTTCCGGATCGTCGACAGCGGCGGCGAAGGCCTTGTGGCCCATCTCTTCCACCACGATCATCGCGGTTTCCTGGTCCAGCACCTGGTTGATGGTGCACATCTGGCCCAGCTTCATCAGCTGCTTGATGACTTCGGATGCCTTGACTGCCATCTTGTGCGCCAGTTCGGCCACGGTGATGGTTTCCGGCACGTGCACGTCATGCACAATCGCTTCGGTCGGCTGCTGGAAGTTCGTTTCGCGATCTTCATGATGGCCGCCACGGCGACCACCCTTGCCGCCTGCACGCCAGCCGTCACGGCCGCCTGCATTGGCGCCGGTGTTGCCACCGCGGCCTTTGCCGGCACCGCCGCCTGGGGCACCACGGCGCTTTTCATCCTGCCAGGTCGAAGCCACATTGGCCGACTTGATGGACTTCTTGTCGCCCTTCTTGTCGTCCTTCTTCTCGCCGGCGGCGCCAGCGGCTGGAGCAGCAGCAGGCTTCTTGTCGGCTGGCTTGTGCAAGGTGCCTTCGGCGACTTTCGGCTTGGCGGCAGCGGCGGCAGGAGCCGGCTCCGGAGCCTTCATCACGCGGCGCGGCTGGCTCATCATCAGCTTGATCTGGGCCACTTCGTCTGCCACAGCCTTACGGGCACGCTCGGTCGCTTCGGCGCGCTCGGCGGCTTCCTTGGCGGCGACTTCGTGCTTGCGCTTGGATTCTTCGGCTTCAGCCAGGCGCTTCTTCTCTTCTTCTTCGGCGGCGGCTTTCTGCGCGGCGCCGGCTGCAGCGGCGGCAGCGGCTTTCTCGGCGGCGGCCTTGTCGGCTGCAGCTTTCTTGGCCTGCTCTTCCGCTACGCGCTTGGCTTCCTCTTCGGCGGCCTTGGCTTGTGCAGCCTTTTCCTCGTCGAGCTTGGCCAGGCGTTCCTGTTTCTCTTTCAGTTCCGCTTCCTGGCGGGCGATCAGCTCGGCCTGGCGGCGTGCTTCTTCTTCACGGCGCGCCTGTTCGGCGGCGTCGATCACCGGAGCGGCCGGCTTGGCGGCTGCCGCGGTGGTCAGGTCGTCGCGCTGGACGAAGGTGCGTTTCTTGCGCACTTCGACCTGGATGGTGCGGGCCTTGCCGGAGGCATCGGCCTGCTTGATCTCCGTAGTCTCTTTACGAGTCAGGGTGATCTTTTTCTTTTCGCCCGGCTCTGCGCCTGCGCCGTGGGTACGGCGCAGGTGTTCCAGCAGCTTGTCCTTATCATCTTTTGACAATGGATCTGACGCCGAACTCTTGTCGACGCCAGCAGAACGCAGCTGCGACAGCAGCAAATCTGCAGGCATCTTCAGTTCGGTGGCAAATTGGGCTACGTTGTTACTCGCCATTCAGTCCTCTTTTCTATGTGTCTCGATGATAATTAAAGCTGCTGTTACTTCTTAGGCCTTTGCGGCTTCGGACGATGCCCATGCCTTGGCTTGCAGGGCCTTGGCGCGATCATCGTACTTACCGTCGACCAGCTTCATTTCATCGTCGGTCACATTCTCAAACTCATTCGAAATCAGTTCACGTGCGCGGTCGCTCGACAGGGCCAGGATGGCGCCGAACTCGTCGTAGGCCAGACCGGCGAATTGCGCCAGGGTCTTGATGCCTGCGAGGCCAAGCTTGCCCGCGGTGATGCGGTCCATGCCTTCCAGGCCAACCAGCGACTCTTCCATGCCTTCCAGGCCTTCTTCCGAAGCGATGGCTTCGGTCACCAGGGCGTCGCGGGCACGGGTACGCAGTTCGTTGACGGTGTCTTCGTCGAACGCTTCGATGTCCAGCATCTCGGAAATCGGCACGTAGGCGATTTCTTCCAGGCTGCTGAAGCCTTCTTCCACCAGGATGTCGGCCACTTCCTGGTCCACGTCCAGTTTTTCCATGAACAGCGCGCGCACGGCGGCGGTTTCGGCGGCCAGCTTGTCGGCCGATTCTTCCGCGGTCATGATGTTGATCTTCCAGCCGGTCAGCTCGGAAGCCAGGCGCACGTTCTGGCCGGAGCGGCCGATGGCGATTGCCAGGTTTTCTTCGTCAACCACCACGTCCATCGCGTGCTTGTCTTCGTCAACCATGATCGAGGACACATTGGCTGGTGCCAACGCGCCGATCACGAATTGCGCAGGATCTTCCGACCACAGCACGATGTCCACGCGCTCGCCGCCCAGTTCACCGGTCACGGCCTGCACGCGCGAACCGCGCATGCCGACGCAGGTACCGATCGGGTCGATGCGCTTGTCGTTGGTGTGCACAGCGATCTTGGCGCGGACGCCGGCGTCGCGTGCAGCGGATTTGATCTCCAGCATGCCTTGTTCGATCTCTGGCACTTCCAGTTCGAACAGCTTCATGATGAACTCCGGCGCGGTGCGCGACAGGATCACCTGCGGGCCGCGCATATTGCGGTCGACGCGCAGGATGTAAGCACGTACGCGGTCGCCGATACGCAGGTTTTCCTTAGGGATCATCTGGTCGCGTGGCAGGCGCGCTTCGATCTTGCCGGATTCGACGATCGCATCGCCGCGTTCCATACGCTTGATGGTGCCGGTGACCAGCGCGTCGCCGCGCTCCAGGAAGTCTTGCAGGATCTGCTCGCGCTCAGCATCGCGTACGCGCTGCAGGACCACTTGCTTGGTGTCCTGGGCGAAGCGGCGGCCGAATTCAACGGATTCGATCGGCTCTTCGATGTACTCATCGACTTCGATATCAGGGATCTGTTCTTTCGCTTCGAACAGCAGCACTTCCTGGTCAGGCAGCTGCAGGCCGGCTTCGTCAGGCACCACGTGCCAACGGCGGAAGGACTCGAACTCGCCGCTTTCACGGTCGATCGAAACGCGAATATCCACTTCGCCTTCATAGCGCTTCTTCGTGGCTTGCGCCAGTGCGAATTCAAGCGCGCCGAACACGACTTCCTTGTCGACGTTCTTTTCGCGCGCCAGCGCATCAACCAATAACAATACTTCGCGACTCATGCTTTGCGGCTCCCAAAATTCACCTGCGGCACCAAGCGTGCCTTATCAATGTCCGCGAGCGTGAAATTCAGCACCGCCGGACCTTCTTTACCTTCAAATTCAATACCCAGTTGCTCGCCCTCGGGATCCGTCAGGATGCCCTGGTAGGACTTGCGATTCGCAGTACCTGGAATGGCCATGCGCAGCTTGACGATGGCTTCGCTGCCGGCAAAGCGGACGAAGTCGCTGAACTTGCGCAGCGGACGGTCCAGGCCGGGCGACGAAATCTCGAGGCGTTCGTACGGAACGTTCTCGACCGTCAGCACGTGCGACAATTGGTGGCTCACCGTGGCGCAGTCTTCAACCGTGATCGGGCCCTTTTCTTCCGCATCTTCCGCCGTGAAGTCGATATAAACACGCAGCAGTCCGCGTTCGGCCCGTTCGAAATCGACCAGGTCGTAGCCGAGGCCAGCGACGGTTTTTTCAATCAATTCAGGCAGTTGCAAAAGAAATCTCCAGATACGTAAAACGGTTCAACCAAAAAAAAATGGGCAACTGCCCATCTTTCGTTACTGCAGCCAGATGAAAGCACTCTCAGCGGAATTAACTGCGAAGAACTTTAACTAGGCTGCTCATTATAGCGCCTTATTGACTTCGCTGCAATGCCACATACCACATCGGGAGCGGGTGTAACAATAGCAAGGTGCCATAAAACCAACACCTAAACCGGCAACCCAGTCGGATGGCCGCCCCGTCGGACCCGCAGGGTCTGACACTGAAATGCGGCTGCCGCTGGCCGGGTGTCAGACCCTGCGGGTCTGACACTGGGTTGCCGGTTTTGATCAGCCCTTACGCCGGCGCGGCATGCCGTGATCGGACGCCCCGCCGCGCGGCTGGTGCCCGCCGCGGCGCTGCTGGCCCTGGCCATGACCATGGCCCTGGCCGGCGAAACCAAAAGTCGTCATCAGCGGATCCGGCTGGCGCGGACCACCCTGGCCTTTCCCCTTGCCCTTGCCCTTGCCGCCGGCACCGCCGCCGGCGCCCCGGCCATGCCCACCCGGCTGCTGGTCGCCAAAACCAGGCAAACCGCCACCATGACGCGGCGCACCAAAGAACGCCCCTTGGCCCTGGTTGCGGCCGCCACGCGGCGCCTGCGGGAACGGATCGGCATTCTTGTTGCTCACATCCATGCGGTTGCCATTCGGTTCGCGCTCACGCTTGCCCTGCCCCTGGCCGCCCTGCGGCTTCTTGCCTTCACCGACACCGGCGCCAGCTTCTTTCTTGAAGCCAACGGCAGACAGCAGGTCGCGCACGGAATTCTCTTCCATCTCCTCCCAGCGGCCGCGCTTCAGGTTGCTCGGCAGGGTCAGCGCGCCGTAACGGGTGCGGATCAGGCGTGACACGGTCAGGCCGATCGCCTCGAACATGCGGCGCACTTCGCGGTTACGGCCCTCGCCGATCACCACGCGGTACCACTTGTTGACGCCCTCACCGCCGCCATCGGCGATCTTGGTGAACTGCGCCATGCCGTCTTCCAGCTCAACGCCGGCCAGCAGCTTCTGGCGCATGCCCTCTTCCAGCTCGCCCAGGGTACGCACGGCGTATTCGCGGTCGATGTTATAGCGCGGGTGCATCAGGCGGTTGGCCAGGTCACCGGAGGTGGTGAACAGCAGCAGGCCTTCGGTATTGAAGTCCAAGCGGCCGACGGCCAGCCATTTGCCGGTTTTCATGGTCGGCAGGCGGTCGAACACCGATGGGCGGCCATCCGGGTCGTCGTGCGACACGATTTCGCCAGCCGGCTTGTGGTAGACCAGCACGCGCGGCGGCTTCTTGGACACCTTGCGCTGCACCAGCTTGCCGTTGATGCGCACCGCATCGGTCGGCAGGATGCGCTGGCCGATGTGGGCCGGCTCGCCGTTCACCGACACGCGGCCGGCGATGATCAGTTCTTCCATGTCGCGGCGCGAGCCCATGCCCGCTTCCGCCAGCACCTTGTGCAGCTTCGGTGCATCGTCTTCCGCCGTCAGGTCGCGGCGTGCCTTGACTGGCTTGCCGGAGCCGCCTTCGTCGCGGTCGAACGCGTCCGAGGTCACGAAGGAGAACACTGCATCGGCTTCGGACGATTTGTCCTTGGCCTTCATCTTGTTGCCAAAGGCGCCTGGCACGCGCTGCTTGCCCTGGCCGCCCTTGCCCTGCCCCTGGGTGGCGCCCTGGCCGCCTTCGCCGGCTTGCGCGCCCTGGCCTTGGCCCTCACCGTGCGCCGGCTTGCCGTGCTTGCCCTTCTTGCCTTTGTGCTTACCGTGCTTGTCGTGGCGTTTTTCAGCCGGTACCGCGGCTGGCCACGGGCTCGCACCCTCGCCGCCCTCAGCAGCTACCGGGGCGGCGCCTGCGGCGGCAGCGCCCGGCGACTCAACTGGCGAATCGCCCAGTGCGGCCGCAGCGGCGGCAGCCTTCTCGGCCTGGCGCAGCGCGCGCTGTTCGCGCATCTGGCGCGGGCCGCGTGGCGCACGGCCACGATCCTTGCCCTCCCCCTCTGCGGCCGGAGCCGCTTCCGCCTGGGCCGCTGCGGCTGGCGCGGGAGCAGCTTCCACCGCCGGAGTTGCCTCCGCCGCCGCAGCTTTCCTGGCGCGCGGCTTTTTCGCCGGAGCCGCATCGGCGCCGGCAGCAGGCTGCTCGCCGGCTACAGCGGCCGTTTCCGCCGCGGCAGCAGCTTTGGTACGGCGCTTAGGCTTCGGCGTTTCGCCCGCTGCC
>DASWTB010000308.1:0-3599 GCA_036402315.1 Pseudoduganella sp.
AATTTTTCAATTTGCCGCGCACTTAGCAACATTTGACCAACTTTTGACGAAGATGGATGGTGATCGCGCCCCGACAAGAAAAACGCAACCCTGCACCATTTTCGCAAAAGCCTGCTGCCGGCAATATCGATATATTCAAGACATTCAAATTGACGATTAAATAACTTTCAACTTAATAAATAGGCGTTAATCCGGTTGCATCAAAACATTCCGGCGGCGCCCCCTCCGGATGCGGCTCTGGCATATACTTCCGTTGATATCCTCTTCCGGAAGTTTTATATGCACGCACCGCAACGATTTGAAGGCTCCGAAAACTACGTCGCCACCAATGACCTGAAACTGGCCGTCAACGCCGCCCTGACCCTGCAGCGCCCCCTGCTGATCAAGGGAGAACCGGGCACCGGCAAGACCATGCTGGCCGAAGAAGTCGCCGCCGCACTCGATATGCCGCTGATGCAGTGGCATATCAAATCCACCACCAAGGCCCAGCAAGGCCTGTACGAATACGACGCCGTGTCGCGCCTGCGCGACTCCCAGCTGGGCGACGAACGCGTGCGCGACATCCACAACTACATCGTCAAAGGCGTGCTGTGGCAAGCCTTTACCGCGCCGGAACCGGTGGTCCTGCTGATCGACGAGATCGACAAGGCCGACATCGAATTCCCGAACGACCTGCTGCGCGAACTGGACCGCATGGAGTTCTACGTCTACGAGACGCGCGAAATGGTGACCGCCAAGCACCGCCCGCTGGTAATCATTACTTCCAATAACGAGAAAGAGCTGCCGGACGCCTTCCTGCGCCGCTGCTTCTTCCACTACATCAAATTCCCGGACAAGGACACGATGGAAGCCATCGTCAAAGTCCACTACCCGCACCTGAAGCAGGAACTGCTGGCCACCGCCCTGCAGACCTTCTACGAAGTGCGCGACGTGCCGGGCCTGAAGAAGAAGCCGTCGACCAGCGAATTCCTCGACTGGCTCAAGCTCCTGATGGCCGAAGACATTCCGCCGGAAGTCCTGCGCGGCAAGGACCAGAAAGCGGCCGTCCCGCCGCTGCACGGCGCCCTGCTGAAAAACGAGCAGGACGTGCACCTGTTCGAACGCCTGGTATTCATGTCGAGGACCAACCGCTGATGGACGCACCAATCCCGGTCACGCTGGAAGCCAACGGCCTGCGCCTGGAGCCGCTCGGCCAGCAGCACGCCGAAGGCCTGCGTGAAGCCGCGCAGGACGGCGAGCTGTGGAAGCTGCGCATCACCTCCGTGCCGGAACCACACAACGTGGAAGCCTACATCGCCACCGCGCACGACATGCGCCCATCGCGCCTGGCCTTCGCCGTGATCGACAACGCCACCGGCCGCGTGCTGGGCACCACCAGCTACCACGACATCGTGCCGGCCATCGACCGCGCCGAAATCGGCTACACCTGGTACCGCCGCAGCGTGCAGCGCACCCACGTCAACACGACGTGCAAGCTGCTGTTGCTGACGCACGCCTTCGAAACGCTCGGCTGCGCCGTGGTCGGCTTTAGAACCGATAACTTCAATCACGCCTCGCAGGCCGCCATCGAACGCCTGGGCGCCAAAAAGGACGGCGTGCTGCGCCACCATGCAGTACGCCGCGACGGCACCGTGCGCGACACTGTCATGTACAGCATCGTGCGCGGCGAATGGCCGGAAGTCAAAGCGCAGCTGCGCTACCTGCTGGCACGGAGGGAAACGGCATGCTGATCGACTTCTTCTTCACGCTGAAAGACGCCAAGATTCCGGTCACGATCAAGGAATTCCTCACCCTGCTGGAAGCCATGCAAAAACAGGTGCTGGCGCCCTCGCTGGACGACTTCTACTACATGAGCCGCCTGTGCCTGGTGAAGGACGAGGCCAACTACGACAAGTTCGACCGCGCCTTCGGCCAGTACTTCAAAGGCATCAACGCCGTGTTCGACACCACCAAGGAAGTCCCGCTCGACTGGCTGGTGCAGCGCATGAAGCGCGAACTGACGCCCGAGCAGATCGCCGCGCTGGAAAAATTCGGCTACGACAAGCTGATGGACCGCCTGAACGAGCTGCTGAAAGAGCAGAAGGAACGCCACGAAGGCGGCAACAAATGGATCGGCAGCGGTGGTACCTCCCCGTTCGGCAACGGCGGCACCAATCCCGAAGGCATCCGCATCGGCGGCAAAGGCGGCAACCGCACCGCAGTAAAAGTGTGGGAGCAGCGCACCTACAAGGATTACGACGGCGAGCGCGAACTGGGCACGCGCAACATCAAGGTCGCCCTGCGCCGCCTGCGCAAGTTCGCCCGCGAAGGCGCGGCGGAAGAACTGGCGCTCGACCAGACCATCCGCGCCACCGCCAACAACGCCGGCTACCTCGACATCAAGATGCAGCCCGAGCGCAAGAACAACGTCAAGGTACTGATGCTGATGGACGTCGGCGGCACGATGGGCGACCACATCGAACGCGCGGAAGAACTGTTCTCGGCGGCCAAGACCGAGTTCAAGAACATGGAGTTCTACTACTTCCACAACTGCGTGTACGACTACCTGTGGCGCAGCAACCGCCGCCGCAACGCCGAACGCTTCGCCACCTGGGACGTGCTGCGCAAGTACCCGCCGGACACCAAGCTGATTTTCGTCGGCGACGCCACCATGAGCCCCTACGAGGTGCTGCAGCCTGGCGGCTCGGTCGAGTACAACAACGAGGAAGCCGGCGCCGAGTGGCTGGGCCGCTTCACGACGCACTTCCCCAAGTTCGTCTGGCTCAACCCGGAACCGGAAGGCCTGTGGCAGTACCGCCAGTCGATCAGCGTGATCCGCCAGCTCATGCAAAACCGCATGTTCCCCATCACCATCGAGGGCCTGGAGCGCGCCATGCGCACCCTCAGCAAGTGATACCGCCCAGCCCATGCCCCGACATGGGGTCACATCCCGGGCGGGACACGGACTCAGTTTAACTGGAGGCGGTAGCCGACGGCGGTTTCGGTCAGCAGGTGTTGCGGCTGGGCGGGGTCGTCTTCCAGTTTGTGGCGCAGGTGGCCCATGTAGATGCGCAGATAGTGGCTGTTGTCCGATTGCGCGGGACCCCACACGGCACGCAGCAACTGCGGTGCGGTCATGACGCGGCCAGCGTTGGCGACCAGCACCGATAACAGGCGGTATTCAGTCGGCGTCAGGTGTACATGCTCGCCGCGCTTGGTGACGCGGCGCTTGGGCAAGTCGACCACCACTTCGCCGAATTGCACCTGGCCGGCCAGGTCGGCTTGCGGTTGGCGTTGGCGGCGTAGGGTGGCACGTACACGGGCCAGCAGTTCGCCGACGCCGAAGGGCTTGGCCAGGTAGTCGTCGGCGCCGGCGTCGAGGGCCTTGATTTTGTCTGCTTCGTTGACGCGCGCGGACAGCACTATCACCGGCACGTTCGACCATTTGCGCAGGTCGGCAATGAAGTCGTTGCCGTCGCCGTCCGGCAGCCCCAGGTCGAGGATCACCAAGTCCGGGCGGCGCGTACCGGCGTCGATCAGGCCGCGCTGCATGCTGGACGATTCGTGCACGTGCCAGCCCTCTTCCTCCAGCGCGGCGCGCACGAAGCGACGGATCTGCG
>DASWTB010000309.1:0-25998 GCA_036402315.1 Pseudoduganella sp.
TCGGCGGCCACTGGGTGGTGCGCGGCCAGGAGCACGTGGCGCAACCGGCCATCACCACGCGCTTCAAAAAGACGCTGGCCGAACTGCGCGAGCTACGAGCATGACTCAAATCATCCAGTATGCAAGCCTGCACGCTACGCCATGGAAGAACGGCGGCGGCAGCACCACGGAATTGTGTGTGATGCCGCCGGGCGCCGGCTTCGACGAGTTTGAATGGCGCCTGTCGCTGGCCACCATCGCGCAGAGCGGTCCGTTCTCCGTGTTTCCTGGCATCGACCGCACCCTGACCCTGGTCGAGGGCGGCGGCGTGGTGCTGGACGTCGGCAACGAGCGGCGCGTGGCGCTGTCCGAGCGCGAGCCGGTCATCGCCTTCCCGGGCGAGAACGCCGTCAGCGCCACCGTCGAAGGCGCGCCGACCACCGATTTCAACGTCATGACGCGGCGCTCCATCTGCAACCACCAGCTTGAACGGCGCACCATCCGCGACTTCTCCACGCTGGAGCGGCGCAGCCCGACCACCGTGGTATTCCTGGCCGAGGGCGAAAGCCTGAACCTGTCCAGCGCCAGCGAGCGCATCTCGCTGGTGCGCTATGATGCGGTGGTGCTGGACAAGGATGACGTGTGGACGCTGGAAGCTGGCCACGCCACCGTATTCATTGTCGATATTTTCCCCAACGAAGAGTAAACACACATGGCAGTAGAGTGGGACTTGTTGATCACCAATGTGCACCTGGCCACCATGGTGGGCGAGGGCTATGGTGAAATCCGCGACGCCGCCATTGCGGTCGATAACGGCCGCATCGCCTGGATCGGCCGCCGCGAAGATGCCGCCGCTGTCGGCAGCGCGGCGCTGGAGCACGATGGCGGCGGCTGCTGGCTGACGCCGGGCCTGATCGACTGCCATACCCACATCGTCCACGCCGGCAACCGCAGCGATGAATTCGAGGCGCGCCTGAACGGCGCCACCTACGAGGATATCGCCCGCGCCGGCGGCGGCATCATGTCGACCGTGCGCGCTACCCGGGCTGCCTCCGACGAAGAGCTGCTGCGCCAGTCCTTGCCGCGCATCGCGGCGCTGCTGGCGGAAGGCGTGACCACGCTGGAGATCAAGTCGGGCTATGGCCTCGACCTGGCCTCCGAGTCGAAGATGCTGCGCGTGGCGCGCCGCGTCGAGCAGGTGATGCCGGTGTCCGTGCGCACCACCTTCCTTGGCGCCCACGCGCTGCCGCCGGAATTCAAGGACCGCCCCGATGATTATGTCGACGCGGTGATCGGCATGATCCCGGCGCTGGCTGCCGATGGCCTGGCCGATGCGGTGGACGCCTTCTGCGAGCGCATCGGCTTTACCGCTGCGCAAACCGAACGTATTTTCGCCGCCGCGCGCGAGCAAGGCTTGCCGGTCAAGCTGCACGCCGAACAGTTGTCCGACCAGGGCGGTGCGGCGCTGGTGGCCCGCTATGGCGGCCTGTCCGCTGACCACCTGGAACACCTGTCCGCCGAAGGCATTGCCGCCATGGATGCAGCGGGCACGGTGGCGGTGCTGCTGCCTGGCGCCTACTACTTCCTGCGCGACACCACGCCGCCGCCGGTCGCCGCCCTGCGCGCCGCCGGCGTGCCGATGGCGGTTGCCACCGACAACAATCCAGGCACCTCGCCGATGACGTCCCTGCTGCTGGCGATGAATATGGTGTGCACGCTGTGGCGCCTGACGCCATTGGAAGCGCTGGCCGGCTGCACCATCCACGCCGCCCGCGCTTTGGGCCTGGATGGCGAAGTGGGCACGCTGGAAGTCGGCAAGCGCGCCGACTTCGCGCTGTGGCAGATTGCCCGCCCGGCGGACTTGTCGTACGCCTTCGGCTTTAACCCCTGCGTGGCCGTGGTCAATCGCGGCGTCTGGCGCGACCCCGTGGTCGGCATCCCCGCTGCAGCCGCCGCCCCCGCGGCAGGCGCCTGACTTGCTGCGCCGCGCCGCCATAGTCGTTCTGGCCATGGCGGCCGCCACCTTCCTGTTCGCCGCAGCGGCGCGCGCTGCCGGCGAGCCCGTGCTGCGCGTCGGTTCCAAGCGTTTCACCGAGTCCTACATCCTTGGAGAACTGCTCGCACAAACCGCCGCACCGCATGCGCGGGTCGAGCACAAGCAAGGCCTTGGCAACACGGCCATCGTGCTGGCCGCGCTGAAGTCCGGCAGCATCGACATCTATCCCGAATACACCGGCACCATCAGCCTTGAAATCCTCAAGCACGATGAACCCGCCACGCTGGAGCAGATGCAGCGCGACCTGGCTGTGCAAGGCCTGGGTATTGCCGTGCCGCTCGGCTTCAACAACACTTATGCGCTGGCAGTGCGCGGCGACACCGGCGGCCTTCGCAAACTGAGCGAACTGGCCGCACAGCGCGAACTGCGCTACGGCCTGTCGCATGAATTCATCGGCCGCGCCGACGGCTGGCCGGGCCTCGCGAAGCAGTACGGCATCAGCGCCGCACCACGTGGCCTTGACCACGGTATCGCCTACGAAGCGCTGGCGCAAAAGCACGTCGACGTCATCGACATTTATTCCACCGACGCCAAGATCAGCCAATACGGCCTGCGCCTGCTGGACGACGACCGCGGCTACTTTCCGCGCTACGACGCCGTCCTGCTGTACCGCCTCGACGCCGTCCAGCGCTTCCCGGCCGCCTGGCAGGCATTGCGCGCGCTCGAAAGCCGCATCAGCGCACCGGACATGATCGCCATGAACGCCGCCGCCGAATTGCACGGCCAGCCGTTTGCCGCCATCGCCCGCGACTGGCTCGCTCGACATCCCGTCGCGGCGCCCACCGGCCAATCCAGCCCCCATCGCGACGCCCCCGCCTCCGCCAGCGCCGTCGCTCCCCGGTCCGCGCCCCCATCGCTCTGGCAACGCCTGTTTGCAGACGACTTCTGGCCGCTGACCCGCCAGCACATTCTCCTGGTGGCGCTGTCAGTTGCGCTGGCATGCGCTGTCGGCATTCCGCTCGGCATCCTCGCCGCCTACCGCCCCAGGCTGCGCGAACCGGTCATGGCAGCAGCTGGCATCCTGCAAACCATTCCCTCGCTGGCCTTGCTGGCCATGCTGATCCCATTGATGGGAACAATCGGCACCATGCCCGCCCTGTGCGCACTATTCGTCTACGCGCTGCTGCCGATCATCCGCAACACCTGCACCGGCATCGGCGGCGTGCCGCAGGGCCTGAGGCAGGCTGCGCAAGCGCTGGGCCTGCGCGCCCCGCAGCGCCTGAAGGAAATCGAACTCCCGCTGGCCGCGCCGGTGATCCTGGCCGGCGTGAAAACCGCCGCCGTCATGAGCGTCGGCACCGCCACCATCGCCGCCTTCATCGGCGCAGGCGGCTACGGTGAACGCATTACCACCGGCCTCGCCCTGAACGACAACACCCTGATGCTGGCCGGCGCGCTGCCGGCAGCCATTCTCGCCCTGCTCACGCAAGGGCTGTTCGAATGGCTGGAAAGGGGATTCAGGGCTACGCGCAACAAGTAACCGGGAAGGCTTCTTCCGGCGTTACAGACTTTGGGAAGCAGGCTTCGCAGCGCATGCGCGGTTAAGCGAAGCCTGCTTCCTCTTCCTTCCCTTCCCGCTCTTCCCCGCCCTCTGGGAAGCCATGACAAAAAGGCAGGCATGGCATTTGCTCATGTCCTGGTATGGGCGCATAGCCGTTCATCCACCGATGTCACTTCTACGAGGAGCAAGTCATGCACAACACTGATCGCATCCAGCAATTCATGGAAGCAGGCGAATTTGCACCTGCATATGCCCAGGGCGAATACCAGCAGCAGGAATATGCCGGGCAGCAGGAATATGCCGGGCAGCAGGAGTACGCCGGCTATCAGGGCGAGTACGCCGGCTACCAGGGCGAATACAACGGCTACCAGGGCGAATATGCGCAAAACTACGAAGCCGAATATCTCGGTGAACTGATCAACCCCGTGACCGGCGAGATCAACCAGGAGTTGGAACTGGCGATGGCCGCCGAACTGCTCTCTGTCAGCAACGAGCAGGAACTGGAGAACTTCCTGGGCGGCTTCTTCAAGAACATCGGCAAGAAGTTCCGCAACGTCGCCCGCGGCCCGCTGGGCGGCATGCTGGGCAATGCGCTGCGCGGCGCGGCGCGCTTCGCCCTGCCGGCCCTGGGCGGCGCGCTGGGCAGCATGATCCCGATCCCCGGCGTCGGCACCATGATTGGCAGGGCCGCCGGCAATATGGCGAAGAATGCGCTGGGCCTGGAGATGGAAGGCCTGTCGAACGAAGACCGCGAATTCGAAGTGGCGCGCCGCATCGTGCGCATCGGCGTCGAAGGCGCCCGCGCACTGGACAGCCTGCCGGAAGGCGAATTCACCAGCCAGCAGGAAATCGGCAGCATCCTGGGCAGCATCGCCGGCAAGATCCTGCCCTCGATCGGCTCCGCCGTGCTGAACGGGCTGACCGGCCAGGCAACGGGCGGCGGCCAGGCCACCGGCGGGCTGGCGGGGAATATGCAGGTGACCAGCCCCGGCGGCTGGAATGTCCGCATCGGCGGCCAGGCGGGCGGCCAGGCCACTGCCGGTTCCGCGATCGGCGTCAACACCAACGCGCCCAACGTGCCGTTCCGCCCGTCGCCGGCGCCGCAAGTGCTGCCGTACCGCCCAGGGACCAACCATGGCGTCAATCCCGGCGTACCGGCAGGTCCCGGCGGCCAGGTGCGCCGCCGCGGCGGCAGCTGGGCCAAGGTCGGACGCAACGTCATCCTGTACAACGTGTACTCGCGCTGAGATGCGCCGGGGAGACCGCGATGTCGCATGCCCAAGCCATCCGTATGATCGAGTACGAAGCGCAGTCCCTGCTCGAACGCCTGAACGAAGTACGGCCGTTCGCGCTGACCCTGCCGATGGTGGCCGCCGCCGCGCCCTCGGTGGCGGCGCAGGCGGCCATCGAAAAGTTCCTGGCCGACGGCCGCAGCCAGCTGCGCCAGGCGGGGGAGCGCTTCCTGGACTGGCTGCGTTCGCCGGCCGGGACGCGGGCCGCGCCGGCCCAGATCCAGCGCCGCTACGCGATCGTGCGCATGCGCTTCCTGGACATGCTGACGCACTTCGACGTGTTTGCCGATGCGCTGGCCGAACGCAGCCAGCACAATTATGGCGAATGGCTTGGTGGACTGGACGTGCTGGCGGCGGACGCGTTGCAATTGCCTTGCCAGCCCTATGCCAGCCCGCCGGTGATCTGCCACCTGGACCGCGAGCCGGGTGCGGCGATCCGCCGCGTGCGGGCACGCCTGCCGGGCGGCGGCCAGACCCCGGTCGCCATCATCCGCATGCCGCGCGAACGCATGGTCGGCAGCGCCATCGCATCCTCGCTGGTGCATGAAGTCGGGCACCAGGCCGCGGCCCTGCTGGAACTGGTGGACCCGCTGCAGCAGATGCTGGGCGCCGTGGCGGCCGCCCGGCCGGCGCAAGCCCAGTGGTGGCAGTGCCTGCGCTCCTGGATGTCGGAGATCATCGCCGACTTCTGGAGCGTGGGACGGGTCGGCATCGCTTCGACGCAAGGCCTGATGAGCGTGGTCAGTCTGCCGGCGGCCTTCGTCACCCGCTTCAGCGGCGACGACCCGCATCCACCGCCATGGATCCGCGTCAAGATCAGCTGCGCCATCGGCAATGCGCTGTACCCCGACCAGCAATGGCAGCAGCTGGCCGCCACCTGGGACGCGCTGTATCCCTTGCAGCAGGCAGCCCCGGAGGAGGCCGCCGCCTTCCGCGAACTGGAACGCATCATCCCGGAATTCGCGGCCTTGCTGGCGGGCTTCCGCCCGGCCAGCCTGGGCGGGCTGACACTGGCCGACGCCTTGCCGCGGGCCGGCTGCATTCCGCCGCGGCTGCGCAGCGTGTGGCAGGAGCAGCGCCGCAACCCGGGCCGGCTGGCCCTGCTGCCGCCGACCCAGGCCTGCGCCGCCATCGGCCAGGCCAAGTTCGACGGCTGGCTCACGGCAAGCGAGGAGGTAGCCCTGCTGCGGCGTTTGCTGCGCTTCTGGGCCCTGCACAGCACCGTCGACGCCCGTACCGTTTGCGCCCAGGCGCGCCCGGCGCCGCCGGCCGTGCTGATGACCATCTAATCCGAGACCAAGCAACAGGAGAGCAACATGGCTAAGAAACCAAGCAACACGCCAAAAGCGGCGGCGACGCCGGCGCCTTTGGCCACCAGCGCCAAGCTGGCGACGCCTGTCCCTGCCACGCCGCAGGCAGTGGCACCCGGCACGGCCGCGAACCCGGCAACGACAAGCGCCCGCTACGAAAGTCCATGCGAGCCGCCGGCCTGCACCCAGACCGCGCCGCTGGCGGTCCAGCTGTACCGGCAAACGCCGGACCCTTCCCATGACCCGTTCACCGCCTACTACCTGATGGTGCGCAGTGCGAACGACTTCCTGAGCTACAACAACTTCGAGACCTTCCTGACCGGGGTATTGGGCACGCAGTCCAACTATCCCGGCTTGTCGCAGCTGCCGCCGTTCGAAAAGCTGGCCAGCATCGCCAGCTTCTTCGTGGCTTGCCACGGCGAATGGGTGAAGACCTGCTTCCAGCATGGCGTCAGCGCGCAAGTCGCTGCCAGCCTGCAGGCGCCGAGCTTCGCCAATACCAGCGCCACGCCCGCGCCCAGCGGCACCCTGCAGCCATTCGACATGGACGAGGCGAACCGCATCTTCCATCCCTATAAACTGGACATCGGGCAATTGGCCGAACAAGCCAAACTGCTGTTCGACAAACCGCTGCAAGGGCAGGCGCTGACGCACGACGCGCACACGGTGGTGCAGAAGATGATCGCCAATCACCCGCAGGTGCCTTACCTGTCGGAAGAGCAGATCAAGCGCGGCGAGTTCGACGGCTTCACCGAGTACAAGCTGGACAACCCCAGCATGGCAGAGCTGATCTGGAACTACTGGCACGAGGAAGGCATGCTGGTGCAGGGCATCAACGCCATCACGCTGCGCTTCCAGAACCGGCTCTATCCTGGCGGCGACAAGCTGGCGCGCTGCAATATCTCGCACCTGCGGCCGCTGACCAACCTGATTTGGGCCTATGTGCAGCACGAGCCGGAACGCCTGTCGCTGGCCCGCCGCGCCTACGAGTACGACCACCAGTACGGCCTGCGCCTGCGCGGCAGCGCCGTGCCGAACCTGGTGTCGGCCGACAGCCGCACGTCGTTCATCGAAGCCTTCCACCGCGTGCTGCAGGAAGCCTGCCGCTACTACCGCACCTCGATGGACACCACGATGCACGCCGACGCTTTCCCGATGCTGAACTGCCTGCGCGAACTGCACCTGATCCTGGCCGAGGGCAGCGACAACCAGTACAGCGACATGCCGGTCCAGGCACGCGCCGAAATGCTGCTGCAGCAGTACATCCTGGCGCGGCCCGAGATCAGCGACTTCCTCGGCGGCAAACCGGGCGTGCCTTACCCAGAGCCATGGATGCCGCACCTGGATACCTTGCGCCAGGTCATGGGCTGGAACGATGCATCGATCCGGCACTACCACACGCTGGCCAACTGCGGCGAGATGGTCCTGCTCAGCATCCGTCACCTGAACTGGTCGGACATCAAGGACTCCAGCCGTGCAGCCAACTGGCTGGCCGCCTGCCGTCCGGAGATCCAGAGCTATGTGCACTCCTACCGTGCGGTGACAGGCGTCGACCTGGGCGTGTTCGATACCCCGGTGGTGGCCGGCAACGAGTGGGCCGTGCAGCCGTCCGAACTGATTGGCCGCCGGCGCCAGGCCGCGCAACCGCGCATCACCCAGTAGCGGGGAGGCCGCCATGATGAACGGATATTCGAGCATCGGCCGGGCCATGCAGCAAGCCGGCCCGCGCGGCCAATGCCGCTGCCAGCAGCGCTGCGTGTGCCAGCCCGGCCGGCCATGCCGCTGCAGCGGCGGCTGCAGCTGCAGCCAGGCCGCCAGCGCGGCCGTGGAAAGCCGCACGCGCAACTGGATCGAGTCGGGCGAGTACGAGGTGCGCCCGCAGCGCAACCGCAGCTATGGCAGCGCGGTGCAGCGCGCCCGGGCGCGCAGCTTGCTGCAGCAGCGGCAGGCGCGCCAGGCCGATTGGGCGCGGCGCACGCGCCTGAACGGCATGTTCGCGCGCCGTTTCAATTGGGGGCCGCAGATGGGCCAGGTGGGCCGCGCCATCGGCAGCCCCACGCCGCGGCCGGACAGCCAGCGCCTGATGTTTGCGCTGGCGCGCTGGCAGCGGCAGCAAGGCTTGCCGGCCACCGGCATCCTGACCCCGGCCCTGTGGCGCCGCCTGCAGGCATTGCTGCGCGCACGGCCGGCCGTCCAGCCGGTGTATATGGCGCCGCAACCGGTGCCGTACCCGGCGCCGCATCCTGCCCCGTACCCGGGGCCGGCTGCCGGCCAGTATGCGCAGCCGGATGCCCAACCGTATGCGCCGCCCGCGGCCGCGCCGTTCGACCCGCAGCCCGAACCGCAGTCCGAACCGCAATTCGCGCCGCAGCCGGATGCGGCAGCAGGGGGCGTGCCCGAGCCGGCGCTGGACGATGCGGCGCTGCCGCTGCCGGGCGACCCCGGCGAGCCGGGCGGGGAAGGCAATGAGTTCGCCCCCATCGGCTTCCGCAGCCGCCACGCCTACGCCTACCCGGCCATGGGGCAGCCATGATCATCGATGCCCATTGCCACGCGGGGCCGGGGGACGGCTTTACCGGCCCCTGGGACACCTGCGCCCCGCTCGGCGACTACAGCGCCAGGGCGCGGCGTGCCGGCATCACGCACACGATGATCTGGGCCGCCTTCCACACCGACTACGCCGTCGCCAACGAAGCCGTGGCAGGCATCGTCAGGCGCGAACCGGAGCGCTACAGCGCCCTGGCCTTTGTGCACGCGGCGCGCGACCGCGGGCGCATCGGCCAGATGGTGGAGCGGGCGGTGCGGGTGCACGGCTTCCGCGGCATCAAATGCCATCGCGCCGATGCTCGCATCACGCGCGAGGTGTGCGATGTCGCGGCGCGCCTGCAGGTGCCAATCCTGTACGACGTGTTCGGCGAAGTGGAGTCGGTGACGCTGTTCGCCCCGGCCTACAGCAGTGTCAAGTTCATCATCCCGCACATGGGTAGCTATGCGGACGACTGGCGCCACCAACGCAACCTGGTCGACATCCTGGCGCGTTACCCGAATGTGTACACCGACACCGCCGGCGTACGCAATTTCGACAACCTGGTGGAGGCCATCCAGCGCGCAGGCGTGCACAAGGTGCTGTTCGGCTCCGACGGGCCATGGATACACCCCGGCGTGGAACTGGCCAAGGTGCGCGAGCTGATCGTGGAACTGAAGCTCGATGAACGGCGCGCCGCGCAGCTACTGGGCGGCAACGCGGCTGCGATATTCGGCCTCAATGCCGCACATCAGGCCCGCGCGCGGCAGCCTTCCGCAGGTGTAGCGCACGCGGCGTGACACCCAGCCAATTGGCAGCGGCGGTGATGGATTCCGACTGGTCCAGCGCCAGTTGCACCGCCGCTGCCTCCACCATCTTCCCCAGCTCCTTCAGGCCAACGTTGGCCTGCAGCGCAGCGCGCACGAAGTCGTCGACATAGGCCGCATGCCACAGCGGCGCGCCCGGCTGCTGCGCATCGCCCGCATCCGGCGCGCCGGCCGCATGGCTCCAGGCGGCGATCTCCTCGTCCGGCAGGCAGGCCAGCGACAGCGGCCCGGCGCCGGCGTAGCGCCGCATGCAGGCCAGTACCAGCTGGTACAGTTCGCGCACATTGCCGCTGTAGGCGCGGCGGACAAGATAGTCATGCAGCGAGGGGGACACCTCGGGCGGTTCGCCAGCGCCGGCCACGCTGGCGATGAAATGCCGCACCAGCGCGGGAATATCCGAGCGGCGCTGGTCCAGCGACGGCGTGCGGCAAGTCATGGCCGCCACGCGGTAATACAGGTCCGCGCGGAACCGGCCCGCTTCCACCTCTTGCGCCAGGTCGCGGTTGGTGGCGCACACCAGGCGGAAGCTGGCGCGCTGCCACTGCGTGCTGCCGACGCGGCGGTAGGCCTTTTCCTGCAGCACGCGCAGGAACTGCGCCTGCAATTCCAGCGGCAGCTCCCCCACTTCATCGAGGAACAGCGTGCCGCCATCGGCACAGGCGATGGCGCCGTTGTGCATGCCAACCGCGCCGGTAAAGGCGCCGCGCTCATGGCCGAACAACTCGCTGCCCGCGATGTCGCGCGACAGGGTGGTGCAATCGACAATGATCATTTCGTGCTGGTGCGCCTGCGGGTCGAGCGAATGCAGCATGCGCGCCAGCAGTTCCTTGCCGGTGCCGGTCTGCCCCGTCAACAGCACCGCGGCGGAACTGAACAGGGCGCATTCCGCAATGGTGCGCAAGGCGCCCTGCCACGCCGTGCTGCTGCCTATCAGGTTATCCGCCACCAGCGGCAGGCACAGGGCCGAATCGACCTGCTCCCAGCGCTGCAAACGGCTGCGCACCACATCGCAGGCCTGCGGGGAATATTCGATCACGTCGCCGATGCCCATCGCCACCAGGGCGCGCTCGGCGCCGGGACAAGGGCCGCGGTGCACCAGGATGGTCCGCGATGGGGGCAGCACCTGATCGTCCAGCAGGGCAAGCTGCACGCGGTGCAAAGCCTCGTGGTCAAGGCCGTCGGCCACCAGGATCTTGCTGGTCCAGCGGTCGGCGGCGGACGGCGCATCGAGTGCGCGCGCCAGCGCGCGCCGCATGTCTTCCGCGGACTTTTGTAATGCAACGATATAAGGAATCGCCATCTTGCAAGCCCGCCACCGAAAGGCCGAAGTCTGTGCCGAGACCGATCAGTGTAGCAACTTGAGATTCCTCAACGTTCACGCATTGTCACACGCGCGCACAACCAACAATTACGGTTGCGCGAATTTGGAGGTCAGGGTATAGGCACCGCTGTTCAGCGTAGCCTTAAAGCATCTGCAGCCGCGCGCGCACCTGTTCGGCTTCGCGCGCGAGCACTTGCTCAGCCAGCGCATCATTGGCTCGTTGCGCCGCCAGAACCTGCAATTCCCGCGTATAGCGGCTCAGCAAAAAGCGCAGATAAACCCGATAAACAGCTTTGTACATCTTCAGTCTCCACCGAGGGCGGGACTATCCATTCTGCAAATTTCCCTACAGCATGTATTGAGCTAGATCAAATGTAATCCAAGTAAGAATTTGTAAGTGACAAGGCAAGGCCGGGTGAGGGCGGCTATATTGAAACCGTCGATTCATCTCCCCTCCCAACTGACACCTGGGTTTAGTAATCCCTCGCCCGACCACACACGAGCCGCGAGGGATTTTTTTTGCCTGAGCGTTAAGCGGCGGCCAGCGCATTCAGCGCCGGGCCGGTCACGCGGCACACGCGCCAGTCGGGCAGCACGTCAGCGCCCATCTGTTCATAGAACTTGATCGCATTCACATTCCAGTCCAGCACCGACCATTCGAAGCGGCCGCACTGGCGCTCGACGGCGATTTTGGCCAGCGCCGCCAGCATCTGTTTGCCATAGCCGGCGCCGCGGCGGTTCTGCTTCACATACAGGTCTTCCAGGTACAGCCCTTTCTTGCACAGGAAGGTCGAGAAGTTGTGGAAAAACAGGGCGTAAGTCACCACTTCGCCGCCTTCCTCGCCCACAATGCCTTCCACGCCCGGCTTGGCGCCGAACATTTCCTCATGCAGCATGGCTTCATCAGCCACCACCAGGTGTTCCAGTTTTTCGAAAACAGCCAGTTCACGGATCATGGCCATGATGGACGCCACGTCTTCCGGACGGGCAGGGCGGATACTCAAATTGCTCATGAAGCTTTCTTCAAAGGGTTAAGTTCAACAGAAGTACGGCTGGCCGGCATCGATGGCGCCTTGAGCGCCCAGGCCACGCTGGCGATACACACCACCATGCCCAGGATTTCCATCCACCCCGGCCGGTAATTTTCAAGGCGAATACTCAGCAGCACGGAAACCACCGGCGTCACGACGCCGATGTAAACCGCCTTCTGCGTGCCGATACGGTCGATCAGCGTGAAATAGCAGGCAAACGCAATCACGGAGCCCAGCAGCGACAGATAAAGCAAGCCGCCCCAGTAGGTCGCCGTAGTCGGCATGACAAAGGCATCGCCGCGCACCAGCGCGCACAGCGCCACCAGCAGCGTGCCCCACAGCATGCCCCAGGCCATGGTCAGCAGCACATTCGATTCATGCTGGCGTACCTTGACCACCAACGTATTGCCGACCGAACTGGCAATGGTCGCGCCGAGCGCCAGGGCCAGGCCCAGGATGAAATGCCCCTGGCCGCCCGCCATCACCTCGCGCAGCGACTCGGAAATCGAGTGGTAAAACAGCAGCACCACGCCGCCCACCGCCGCGCTGCCGGCAGCCCAGGTGCGCCAGGTCAGCGGCGTGCCAAAGGCGATGCGGTTCAGGATCGGGTTCCAGAACACCATCAGCGCGAACAGCACTGCCACCAGGGCTGATACGACATACTGTTCCGCGTTATAAGTGCCGATATAGCTCAGGCCAAAGCTGCAGCAGCCCTGCAGGATGGTCCAGCGTTGCGCCTTCCACGACAGCCAGAGCTTGTCGCCGCGCAGCAGGCACCACGCGAACAGCACGCCCGAGGCCAGCGCAAAGCGGTAGACGATGGAAACGGCGGGAGCGATGTCGCCAAGTTGCAGGGTAATCGCGTAGAAGGTGGAACCCCAGATCAGGCAGGCGAGAATGAAGAGTATCGGTGAAGGCATCCCGACAGTATAAGGGTTTATGCAATATGGCGCAGTGCGACAATCGGTGATTATTCGAGGCCAGAAAATCGGTAAGATTCAACTACTTAACGATTGGAGGCAGGCATGAACATGGAAACGCGCATCTGGGTCGCCTCAGTGCTCGGCTATGTCGCTGCAGCAGTGATGATCCTGGTAGCCGGGGAAGCGCTGTCCCCCGGCCAGTTCAACGTCGCACTGTTCTAGTAGGCGACATTCAGGCGGCGATACAGCACGCCCAGTACGAACAAGGGCCCGATCAGCAGGAAGCGCAGGTCATCGAAGAAGGACGGCTTCTTGCCCTCGATCTTGTGGCCGATGAACTGGCCGATCCAGGCCAGCACGAAAATCACAATGCTCAATGGCAGCACCGAAGCCGGCGGCAGTGCGCTCAGCACAGCCAGCATGAAGCCGGCCATCACCAGCATCCCCAACGCGAAATTGCGCGACAGCTTGAAGTAATAGATCATCGCGGCCGCAGCCAGCGCCACCGCCAGCAGCGGGTGGATGGACCAGATCAGTCCCAGCAGGCTAAACACAATCAGTGGCACACAAACGCAGTGGATCGCCTCATTGGTGGGGTTCAGGTGACTCTCGCTGTATTTCAACAGCAGGGTAACGATGGCACGCTGCTCGGTCATGGTTGCGGTCTCCAGTGTGATTATTTGTTTAGCACTACCGTTCGATTCTACACCCGATTTTTACCGCCAACACGCTGGTTTGTTGTCGGAAAACTTTACACAGATCAATTGCACCATGTCTTAACTCGTTGATTCATAACAAGAGATGCTTGTTGGCATTGTTCTTGCTTGTTGATCACTCCTGTTTATTGCCCACAACTATGGAGTAATTTGATGTCGAAGAAATTGATCGCCGCCGCCCTGATCGCCGCCGCTTCCACCACCAGCGCTTTCGCCGGTGTCATCGCCAGCAACACCACCGCAGTCACGACGACCGCCCAAGGTTACACCCAGGCTTTCAATCTGAGCGGTCCTGCGCAAAGCGATGTCGTGCTGTCGATTACCGCCAAGGGCGATTACGGTACCAACTATGCTGGTTTCGACGAGTACCTGGACTTCTTCATCGATGGCGTGCAACTGACCCACTGGAGCAACACCAACGGCGGTCCAGCCAATGTGGTGACCAATTATGCCGACTACGATTACACTCTGACCGGCACCATCGCCCTGACTGCAGCACAATGGGCCCAGTTCGCGGCTGACAACCTCCTGAACGTGCACTGGCAGAACACCTCGATGGTCAATCCATATGCAGACCAAGGCGGCGCTGATTTCGTATCCTTCACCATCGAAGGCCGCAACGCCGCAGCCGATGTGCCCGAGCCGGCCTCGCTGGCGCTGCTCGGCCTGGGCCTGGCTGGTTTCGGTCTGGTTCGCCGCCGCAAGGCCTGAAGAAGGGAAGCGGGCCAGCCCGCTTGATAGAATCGCGGCATGACGACCCTCACCTCATGCCACGATGCGCGCAAGCGCTGTTTCGACCCGGTGGTAGACCATCGCACCCACCTGCTGGTGCTGGGAAGCCTGCCGGGCGATAAATCGCTGGCGGTGCAGGAGTATTACGGCAATCGGCAGAACAAATTCTGGCTTCTTATGTCCGGAGTGATTGGTGTAGAACTGGTTCCGCTCGACTATTCGTCCAGGCTGGAAGCGTTGCTGGAGCACGGAGTGGGACTGTGGGATGTGGTGGCAGAAGCGCATCGTCATGGAAGCCTGGACAGCAGGATCAGGGCGCGCAACGACAACGACTTGTGCGCGTTGCTTGCACGCCATCCCAACATCAAGGCAATCGCCTTCAATGGCGGAACAGCTGCGAAATTAGGGATCAAGGTGCTCGGTCCGTATGCCGCCGACTACCAAATCGAGGAACTGCCTTCGAGCAGTCCGGCATATACATTGAGCTACGCGGAGAAGGCCGTTCGGTGGCAGGCCTTGCGCGCTATCTTGCACGCGACGTAGCTGGCAGGTAACGATGGCAGGGTGCCTCGCCGAAGGCGCTCGGGCGGAATACACCGGTTCCCATGCTAAGATTGCTGTTTTTTCAACCTCTTGGCGTGGCAAAAATGGGTATGGCGCGGTTTCCTTTAGTCTTCTTGGCATTGGTTCTGGCTGGTTGCGGAGGTGGCGGTTCCGCAAGCAGCGGAAGCGGGGGCACAAATGGCGGCGCTCCCCTGGGCGCCGGCACCGGCACGGGAGGCACCACTGGCGGTGGCGACTCGGCACCGCCGCCACCACCACCGCCACCGCCGCCGCAAGTGTCGGTTGCGCTTTCCAGCGAGAACCCGGTGATCAAGGTGGCAGAAGGAGACCCCCAGGGCGCCAGCTTTACGTTTGTAGCCAAGGTTGCCAATAACCCGGCCGGGGCAAGCCCGAAGGTCACCTTCGATGATTCCATCTTTATTGCCAAGCCGGAGATCGACAGCTCGGTTGCTGGACAGTACACGATCACGCTGCGCACTCGTGCCGACCTGTCGGCCAGCGTTCCTTCTGGCCAGATAGGATTCAGCCTTTGCGAGGATGCCGCCTGCAGCAAAACCTATGCGAAATCGCAGCAGTCCCTGTCTTACACCCTCAACTTCCGCTTGCTGGATTGGATGACCACGCAGCGCAACGCGAGCCATACCGGCTATGTCCCGATTACGCTTTATCCAAGCCGGTTCAAACAACTGTGGTCCTGGTGGCTTCCGGCTTCCGGCTGGCTCAACGCGCCGGTAACGGGCGAGGGCAAGGTGTTCACCACATCCGATAACTACACGGGGAAAAATGGCCTTTACGCTTTTGACGAAAGCAGCGGCACGCTGCTTTGGTCTCTCCAAGCCGATAACGTGGATCGATTGGACCCGCCGGCTTATGCCAACGGACACATTTTTGTGCATGCAGTTGAACACAACAATTCTTACCTTACTTATTGGATCTGGATGGTCAAGGCGAGCACTGGGGAATTGGTGCGCAAGATACCGATGAATGTCGGACAGACCGTGATGGCCCCAACTCCACAAGGCGACACGGTTTTCACTAATACCGCCATCTGGGGCGGTGGTGTTTCCGCCTACAACATTCAAGACGGCACATTGCGTTGGGAGTCCAGGGAGGATTATCGCTATTTCACCTCGCCGGCAGCTACTGAGCAGAACGTTTTCTATTATTCCGGCCAGTCGTTGACAGTCTATAAGCGTAGTGGCGAACGCATCATGACGATCCAGGATGCAGCAGGCGCTACGAACTACAACTCTTCTGATTACATTGCCGTACCTGCGCTGGGATCCAAAGGCAATGTGATCACCCTGAGTGGAACGCAGTTCAGCGGTTATGGCGGGACCAGCCCCGCCAGCGGAATATCCCGTCCTATCGTCAACCTGGGATGGGCTGGTCCCAATCCCGGCACTATTTGGCTGTCTCAGGACGGATACCTGACCCAGCCCGCCATTGCCGATGGAGTGATCTATGCCGGCACTGGCGCACTTTACGCGGTCACTGGTTACACGGCACGCCTGGATGCGCTCGACGAAGCAACAGGAAAAGTCCTTTGGTCGTGGACGGCTCCGAACGGTGACTGGTCGTTCTATCGCAATATCGTCGTCACTAAGAACTTGTTGTTCATCAGCAGCGACAAGTATGTCTATGCCTTGGATCGCAAGACTCATCAGCCGGTGTGGCAGGCTCCGTTCCCCGGCGCATTGGCGCTGTTTGGCGACGGTAAGCTCGCCATCACAACAGGCGGCAAGTTCAGTGACGGACGCGTCACCGTCTTCCAGTTGCAATAATTGGTCGTTGCGCTTGGTGTTATGTTTTTGGTTCGCCAAGCCGCGCGGCATCTGAGTTGGTATTCCCAAAATTCAGGAGAATCCCATGCAAGACTATGTGCGCATCAAGTCGGAAAAACTGTTGTCGGATAATTGGTACGTCCTCAAGACGACTACTTTCGACTTGAAGCGGCGCGATGGCCGCTGGCAGACCATGAGCCGGGAAACCTATGACCGCGGCAATGGCGCCGTGGCCCTGCTGTATAACCGCGCCCATCGCACGGTGCTGCTGACGCGCCAGTTCCGCTTTCCCGCCTACGTCAATCAGCATGACGGCTACCTGATCGAAGCGCCGGCCGGACTGCTGGACGAGGCGCATCCGGAACAGCGCATGCACGCCGAGCTGGAAGAGGAGACCGGCTACAAGGTGGACAAGCTGCAGCCGGTGTTCGACGTCTTCATGAGCCCGGGCTCCGTGACCGAGCGCCTGCACTTCTTCGTCGGCGAGTACGACGCCGCATCGAAAATCGGCAGCGGCGGCGGGCTGGAACAGGAAGGCGAAGATATCGAGGTCATCGAACTGGATGCCGACAAGGCGCTGGCGATGACGGCCAGCGGCGAAATCATGGACGCCAAGACCGTCATGCTGCTGCAGTACCTGCACCTGCACTTGCTGCCGCCGCGCAGCATGATGATCCTGGTCGCCGGTCCTTACCGCTCCGGCACGGGTGACGACCCGGCACGCATGGCTGCCAACGTCGCCGCCATGGAGGCATTTGTCCTGCCGCTGTACCGCAAGGGCCACACGCCGGTATTGGGCGAGTGGCTGGCGCTGCCGGTGCTGCACGCTGCCGGCTCGAAGTCGGTGGGCGACGCGGTCTATGACGAGATCTTCCACCCGCATTGCGAGCGCTTGCTCGGCCATTGCGATGCCGTGCTGCGCGTGGGAGGTCCTTCGGCGGGCGCCGACGCCATGGTGGCGGCGGCACGCGAGCGCGGCCTGCTGGTGTACCACGACATCGATGACGTGCCTGCAGTATGAAGATTGGGATGCTGACATGGGGCAGCCACGGCGATATTCGTCCCTTCCTTGCCCTTGCCGACGGCCTGCAATCGGCCGGGCATGAAGTCCACCTGGTGATCACCAGCCTGGAAGCTGGAACTTACGACAATGTGCGCTCCGCAGCGGGCGCAAAGATCACTGTCCTCACGCCGCACACATTCAGTCCCGAGGAGGCGCAGGCCTTCGGCCAAGCGGCATACAGCACCCGCGATCCCATGAAGCAGATGGCGGCGATCCTGCGCATTGCCTTTGCTCCAGCCGAAGACGCCATGTTTGAAGCGGCCCGGCGCCTGTGCGCCGAATCGGATTTGCTGGTCGGGCATTACTTCATGCATCCCTTGCAGGTCGCTGCGGAGCATGCCGGCCTGCCCTACGTCAGCGTGCTGCTGTCCCATGCTGGCGTGCCAAGCGATTACGTCAACCCGCTCGGCCTGTCGATAGCGGGACGGCGCGGCAACCGCCTGTTGTGGTGGCTGACCCGCACTCTCCTGAATCGTACGCTGAGGCATTACCCGGACCGGCTGCGCAAGCAATTGGGCATGGCGCCCATGCGCGACATCGTGTCGGACGTCTGGGTGTCGCCCTACCTTGCGTTGGTGGCGGTGAGTCCCCAGCTCTGCCCACGGCAGCCGGACTGGCCGGAAACGATCCAGGTTTGCGGCTTCCTGGACCGGCCCAACTGCGAACTGGAAGGCGCATTGCCGCCCGCCTTGGGCGACTTCCTGGCGGCCGGGGAGACGCCGGTCTATATGACATTCGGCAGCTGGATGCCCAAGGACATAGAAGGGCAGGCGTCGGCGCTGCGCTTGCTGACCGATGCTGCGCGCAAGGCGAGCTGCCGTGCGATCATCCAGTGCAGCGACTGGCAAGCCTGCGGCTTCAGCTCTGACGATCAGGTCCTGTATGTCGCCGCCGCGCCGCACCACCAGATATTCCCACATTGCCTGGCGATTGTTCACCATGGCGGCGCCGGGACGACCCAATCCGCGACGCTGGCAGGCAAGCCATCGGTTGTAGTCGCCAACCTCAGTGAGCAGGAACACTGGGGACGCGAGCTGCAACGGATCGGCGTCGCGGGCAAGCCGGCCAAGCGCCGCAATGTGACGGCGGACAGTCTTGCAACGCAGATTCGCCGGCTGCGCAGAACCCCGGCGATGGGCGAGCGGGCGCGCCGGGTAGGCGAAGCGATGCGGCTGGAGGATGGTGTCGCGCAAGCGGTGCGGCAAATAGAATTGCGTAGCCGCGAATCCTTCTGACATCTTGCTGCCTCTGGGCTGCCACGCGATCCACCTATTGCATCGATGCGTACGAAAAAAAAATGCTCTCGAGGCAGGGGCCAGGGCAGGATATTGCGGAAGCGGTGTTTATCGCCGCTGGCTACGGGCCGGCGCGGCAGCAGGGCATGGCCTGCTGGCCATGAAAAAGGCCAGCGAAGGCTGGCCTGGGGAGGAATATCAACGGTAGAAGGCGTCTACCTTGCCTTTCAGCTTGATCAGCATCGGCTGGCCGCGGCGGTCTTTGGCCGTCGCGTGCTGGACTTTGATCCAGCCTTCGCTGATGCAGTATTCCTCAACGTCAAAGCGCTCTTTGTCGTTGAATTTGATGCCAATATCGTGCTCGAACACGGCAGCGACGTGGTGCGGGCTGCGCGGGTCGATCGACAAGTGGTCCGGGAGTTCTGGGCGGGTAGTATCGTTCATGGGGCAGGATTATACCGGAAGCCAGCTTCGCGTTGATGTCGCACAGCCAGCACCAGCGCAACGTCCTGCATCGGTTCAAAGGAATAAAGTGCGACAAATCCGGTGCGTCCTTGCGATATAACCAACTCGCGCAGGGGCATTTCTGCTGGACGGCCAACCAGCGGGTGACGGGCCAGCATTCCGATTGCTTCGTCAATCAGATCCAATGCCATAGTGGCAGCATCTTCCGATTCGGCGGCCAGAAATGCAGAAATGCGTTCCAGATCGGACAGTGCAGCTTCCGAATAGATTACTCGCGCCATGGCTTGGCAGCGGGACGGGGCGTATGCTTATCCTGCAGGCGCTGCCGCAGATAAGCACGCACTTCATGGGCTTCATAACCCGTGCCCGATTCAAGCATCTCTGCGCGAGCCGTCAGCGCCGCTTCCACAAACTTTGCGCGAATTTCCGTTTGTTCAGTTGCCTGCCTGATGGCTTCGACCATGAAGGCGTGCGTGCTTACCCCGAGGTCTTGGGCGGCCGATGCCGCCCGTTCCTTTAAGTCTTCGGGTAATTTCAGCGATGTAGTCGACATGGTATTTCCAGGATGTTTGGTAACACCATGGTAACACCTTTACATTGGCCAGGCACGGTCGATGATGGCGGGCAGGCCGGCGGTGCCGGGCAGGGTGCCGTAGATGCGGCCGTGGCAGGCGGCGAAGCGGCTGTCGATGAAGGCGTCGGCGACGGCGGCGGGGGCACGTTCGCGCAGCAGGCGCGCCTGGATCAGCAGGACCAGCGCCTGGGCGCTGCGGCGGGCCTGGGCCTCCTGCGGCGCGGCCGGGTCGACCAGCAGGCGGTCCAGCGCGGCGAGATGCGGCTGCAGCACGGCGTCGGCGTGGCAGCCATCGTGCAGGTCGGCCAGCAGGGCGGCCATGGCTTCCGGCTCGCGGGCGATGGCGCGCAGCAGGTCGAGCGCCATCACGTTGCCGGACCCTTCCCAGATCGATAGTACCGGCGTTTCGCGGTACAGGCGCCCCATCGGGCCCTCGTCCATATAACCGTTGCCGCCGAACACCTCCATTGCCTCTGCCGACAGCTCGATCGAGCGCTTGGTGGTCCACAGCTTGCCGGCCGGGGTGACGATGCGCTGGTAGGCGCGTTCCAGCGGCGTGTCGCCGCGGTCGAAGGCTTCGGCCATGCGCATCATCAGCTGAGTGGCCGCTTCGCTTTCCAGTGCCATATCGGCCAGCACGTTCTGCATCAGCGGCTGTTCGACCAGCCGCTTGCCGAAAGCGTGCCGCTGGCGCGAATGGTGGATCGCCTGCACCACGCATTGCCGCATCAGGCTCGCTGCGCCCATCACGCAGTTCAGCCGCGTGATATTGGCCATTTCGATGATGGTCGGGATGCCGCGGCCTTCCTTGCCCACCATGCGGCCCCAGGCGCCATGGAATTCCACTTCGCTGCTGGCGTTGGAGCGGTTGCCGATCTTGTCCTTCAGGCGCTGGATCTGCACCGCGTTCTTGCTGCCGTCCGGCCGGTGGCGCGGCACGAAGAAGCATGACAGGCCGCCATCGGTGTGGGCCAGCACCAGGTGGGCATCGCACATCGGCGCGGAGAAGAACCATTTGTGCCCGGTCAGCTGGTAGCCGCCGGCCACCGGCTCGGCGCGCGTGGTGTTGGTGCGCAGGTCGGAACCGCCCTGTTTTTCCGTCATGCCCATGCCGACCAGGATCGCATCCTTCTGTTCCAGCGGGATGTCGCGCGGGTCGTAAGTGCGGGAGAACAGCTTGGGCGCCAGCGTTTCGAACAGTTCCGGCTCCTGCCGCAGCACGGGAACGCAGGCCAGGGTCATCGAATGCGGGCACTGGCTGCCGGATTCGATCTGGTGGTGCATCGAGAAGGCGGCCGCGTAAGCCGCCCAGGCGCCCGGCCGCGAGTCGGAGAAGGGCTGGGTGACCATGCCCTGCTCGCGCGCCATGCGCATCATGCCGTGCCAGGCAGGGTGGAATTCTACGCGGTCGATGCGGCGGCCCTGGCGGTCGAAGGTGTGCAGTTCGGGTTTGTAGTGGTTGGCCTCTTCCGCCATGCGGATGGTGGCCTCGCTGCCCAGCAGGGCGCCGTAGGCCTCCAGCTCGCCTTCATGGGCGCCGGCGCCGGCGCGGCAAACGCCCTCCTGCAGCGCGAGGTCGCTGGTGTACAGGTTATAGCCTTCCAATTCCTGGGTCAGGTTGTCCATTGCGGCACAGCTCCTTGATTAATGTGCAAGAAAGTGTAATGCTCGGCGCTTTCCACGGTGTTCGGATTCCGGCCATGCATGCACCCCTTACTGTTGCGCCGAAGCGGCGAAAACCGACACAGTCGCGCGCCCGCGCCACGGCGCAAGCCATTGAGCAGGCCTTCATGCAACTGCTGGTCGAGAAGGGCTATGCGCAGGTGAGCATCCGCCAGGTGCTGGCGCGGGCTGGCGTCAGCGCGGGCAGCTTTTACGAATACTTCGCCAGCAAGGACGCGCTGGCAGCGGTCAGCATCCGCCAGCGTGTGCGCGCCATCGCCGATGCGCTGGCGCAGGCAGTGCGGGCGGCGGCCGGCTTGCCGCTGCCGGAACGGGTCGATGCGCTGCTGGAGGCGCAGCTTTACGCACCGCTGGCAGAACCCGAACAGTGGGCGGCTTTGTTTCACCTGGAGCGCCAGGTCTCGAAGCCGCAGGCGTTCCGTGCGCTTTACCAGGAGTTTGTGGCTTTGTGGGAGCGCGGCCTGGGAGGCGGCGCAGACTGGCCGGCCGGGGCAGCGCTGGCGGATGCGGCGTTCGCGGCGCACGCCATCGCTTACAGCCTGGTGTCGCAGACCTTGATGGCGCGCAGCGAGCGCCCGGATGCGGCTGCGCTGCGGGCGCTGGTGCGGCAGGCGGTGCATGGTTATTTGTCCCTGGTTGCGCCGCATGCCTACCGGGGCTGTCTGGTTCTCTGAGAGGAGAAAGCATGGCAAGCAGGAGGCAGATGCTGGGAGCTGCCGGTGCTGTTCATGCTCGACGGCGGCGTGGCGGAAGACTTCGTCCATACGGCGGGGCTGCTGCAAATCCCGGTGGCCAGCCCGGCAATGCGCGCCTTCCGCTCGGTATTCAAGCCGCCGGCGTGAACTGGCCCAGGAGGAAGCTGGCGATCTTCTGCTGCGTGGCCGGCAGGTAGGGGATGTTCAGGTGGTCCGAATCCGGAATGATTTCGTCGTGATGCAGGCAGGTCAGCTTGCTGACCAGCTCATTGGTGTGCGAATGCGGCACGATATCGTCGCTGGCCGCGCGCAGTACGTAGGTTGGCGCCGCCAGCCGGGTCGCGTGCTTGACCGATTCGAAGCGATGCTGCAGCAGCATCGACACCGGCAGGGCAGGGAATTTGCGCTGCGCCAGCGCCAGGATCGAATCGTAAGGCGTAATCAGCACCGTAGCCTGTACCCGGCGCCGCATCGCCACTTGCACCGCCACGCCGGAACCGAGGCTGCGCCCAACCACGGCAACGCGGGTTGGGTCGACCTTGTGATGCTTGCACAGCCAGTCCAGCTGCATGCATGCATCGGCCACCAGCAGTTCCTCGCCCGGCTCGCCATGCGAGTCGCCGTAGCCCCGGTAGTTCAGGGTCAGCACCGTCATGCCGGGGAACAGGTTGCCGGCGTCGCGCACCAGCCAGGACACTTCTTCCGAACGCCCGCCGAAATACACCACCGCAGGCCGCACGCCAGGTTCGCGCGGCGTCATCAGCCAGCCCGCCAGGCGCGTCCCGTCCTCGCCGCGCAACACGATGGCACGCGTGCGATGGCCGCTGCTGCGCGGGCTTTGCACCTCGCGCTTGACGGTGGGATTGAACAGCAGCTTACGCTGGCCTGCCATGAGAAGGGCGGTCAATCCGGCCCAGACGAAACCCACGGCGCCAGCAGCGGCGGCCACTTTGCGTGAATGGTTCATGTGTTTTAGTATGCTCCTAATGCTGAGCAAACTGCGTTATGCAACGCACCAATGTCAGATTGCGGCAACACATTTATAAGGATGACCATGCCCACCACTGATCCGCGCGTCGACGAGTACATCGCTAACGCGGCCGAATTCGCCCGGCCCATCCTGAACCACCTGCGCCAGGCGATTCATGCGGCTTGCCCGGAGGTCAAGGAAACCATCAAATGGAGCATGCCGAATTTCGACTATCACGGGATCATTTGCAGCTTTGCGGCCTTCAAGCAGCATTGCGCCTTGAATTTCTGGAAAGGCGAGCTGCTGATCGCCGCGCAAGACGACAAGGGCAAGGAAGCGATGGGCCAGTTCGGCCGCATTACCTCCGTCAAGGACCTGCCGCCGAAGAAGGAGCTGACGGCTTACATCAAGAAGGCCATGAAGCTGAACGAGGAGGGCGTCAAGGTCGCGCGTCCGAAAGCGGCGCCGCGTGAACTGGTGGTGCCGGATTACTTCATCGCGGCGCTGGAAGCCAATCCGGCCGCCTATGAAGCCTTCAACGAATTTTCAACCAGCGCCAAGCGTGATTACTGCGACTGGCTGACTGACGCCAAGACTGAAGCCACGCGCGACAAGCGCATGGCCCAGGCGGTTGAATGGATTGCCGAGGGCAAGAAGCGGCACTGGAAATACGCGAGTTGCTAGCCGCCGCTTAAGGCATCACGATTAACTGCAGCCCCGATGCCGTGCCTGGCGCGTAGTACACGCGCTGGGTGGCCTTCACAAAGTCTTCCGGCTTCGCGTTCGGGATGCTGGTGAAGGTTTGCGGGTTCAGGTCGACCAGCGGGAACCAGCTGCTCTGCACATGCACCATGATGCGATGGCCGCGGCGGAAGGTGTGCTGCACGTCCCCCAGCTGGAAGCTGAGCGGCTCCACCTTGCCCGGCACGAACGGCTCGGGTTTCTCGAAGCTGTTGCGGAACTTGCCGCGCAGCGGATTGCCCCGCACCAGCTGCTGGTAGCCGCCCATCTTCATTGAAGGTGGCGCCACGTCCTTGTGCTTTTCTTCTTCCTTGTCCTGCGGGTAGTCGTTCGGGTAGACGTCGATCAGCTTGACCACGAAGTCGCTGTCGGTGCCGGTGGTGGAGACGAACAGCTTGGGCGTCACCGGGCCGGCGATGGTCACGTCTTCTTCCAGCACTTCGCTCTGGTACACCAGCACGTCCGGACGGGTCGAGGCGAAGCGCTGGTCGGACACCATGTATTCGCGCGGTACGCCGGTGGCCGGATAGCCGATGTACGGCACCGGCTTGCGCGGGTCGCTGACGTATTCGTCAAAGGCAGCGGTGGCGGCGGGCTGGGTCCAGCTCAGGGTGCCGTTCGGGCCGAGGTACAGCATCTTCGCCCTGGCCTGCACCGGTGGCCATGCGCTGTACTGGCGCCAGACATTGGTGCCGGTTTCGAAGGTGTTGACCGCCGCAATCGGCTGCGCCGGCTTGATGCCTTTCAACTGCTCTTCGAAGAAGGGGAACAGCAGCTTCTTGTTGAAATGCTCGCTGGTCTTGCTGTCGAATTTCACATGGCCCAGCCGCTTGCCTTCGCCGCCAGCCCAGCCGCCGTGCGACCAGGGGCCGATTACCAGGCCGTTGAAAATGCCGGGATTATTCCTGCCCACGGCGCGATAGATGGAGAACGGCCCGGCCGGATCTTCCGCATCGAACCAGCCGCCCACGGTCATCACGGCGGCCTTGACGTTCTTCATATGCGGCGCCAGGTTGCGCGACTTCCAGAATTCGTCGTAAGTGTCGTGGTCGATGGTCGGCTTCAGGTAGGCGAGCTGCTTGGGCTGCATGCCGGCCAGGATGTTCGACAGCGTCAGGCGCTGCAGGAAGTAGTCGTAGCCGCTGGTGGTGCCGTAATCGAAACCGCTCCAGGTCTTGGGCAGCGGCGAGGGATTCTTTTCTTCGGTGAAGGCGGCGTAGAAGTCGAAGTTCGCCGCCAGCATGAAGGCGCCGCCATGGTAGGAGTCGTCGCCCATGAACAGGTCGGTGACCGGAGCCTGCGGCGAGGCGGCCTTGATTGCCGGGTGGGAGTCGATGATGCTGGCCGAGGTGTAGAAGCCGGGATAGCTGATGCCGTAGATGCCGACCTTGCCGTTATTGTTGGCCACGTGCTTGAGCAGCCAGTCGACGGTGTCGTGCATGTCGCGGCTCTCGTTGCCTTCGCCCGCTTCCAGCGCGGTCTTGGCATGCGGGGTCATTTCCTGCCATTTGCCTTCGGACATATAGCGGCCGCGCACGTCCTGTTTGACGAAGATGTAGCCGGCGTCGCTGAAGTCGGCCGACGGGCCGAGGCGGCGCGGGAAGAAATCGGGGCCGTACTGGAGCTGGCCGTCGACGTTCACGCCGGCGCTGTATGGCGTGCGTTCGATCAGGAAGGGGTAGGCCTTGCCGGCATCCTTCGGCACGTAGACGGCCGTGAACAGGCGCACGCCGTCGCGCATCGGGATGCGGAATTCGTACTTGGTGTAGGAGGAACGCAGGTCCGGTTTTTCATCAGGCGCCGCCTGGGCGGCGCCTGCGAAGGCCAGTGCAAGGGAAAGGGCGAGGGGGCTCAGTTTGGAAAGCATGGGTCCTGTTAAATGGAGTTACTTAGATTTCTCCCGGTCGAAGACGGGCTCGCGATTCGTAAAGGCGCAGGTTGGCCAGTTTGCCGGCGTAGATGGCGCTGTCGCCGCGCGTGGTACTGTTCATCAGCGCCAGGGTCATATGCTT
>DASWTB010000310.1:0-29515 GCA_036402315.1 Pseudoduganella sp.
AAATCCTTGCCCCAGGCAATCGCATCGGCCCGGCCTTCCGCCAGCGCCGCCTGCGCGCCGGCCAGGTCGAACTTCTCGTTGGCGATATAGACGCCGCCAAACTCACGCTTGAGCAAGGGCCCGAGCGAATCCTCGCCCACCGCTTCGCGCGCGGCGATGAAGGCGATGCCGCGCTGGCCCAGCGCGCGTGCCACGTAGCCGAACGTTGCTTCCGGTTGGGAGTCGCCCATGTCGTGCGCATCGCGGCGCGGCGCCAGGTGCATGCCGACGCGGTCCGCGCCCCACACGCCGATCACGGCATCGGTCACTTCCAGCATCAGGCGCGCACGGTTCTCCACGCTGCCGCCGTACTGGTCGGTGCGCTGGTTGGTCGAGTCCTGCAGGAACTGATCCAGCAGGTAGCCGTTGGCGCCATGGATTTCCACGCCGTCGAAGCCGGCTTTCTTCGCATTCTCGGCCCCGCTGCGGTACGCCTGCACCACCTCGGCCAGTTCGCTGGTTTCCAGCGCGCGCGGCACGGCGTAGGGGCGGGCAGGGCGCAGCAGGCTGACGTTGCCCTTGGCCGCGATCGGGCTTGGCGCCACCGGCGCCTGGCCGCCTAGCAGGCTGGGGTCGGAAATGCGGCCCACATGCCACAGTTGCAGCACGATCTTGCCACCCTTGGCGTGCACTGCCTCGGTCACCAGCTTCCAGCCCGCGACCTGTTCATCGGACCAGATGCCCGGCGTGTTTTCGTACCCCACGCCCTGCGGCGTGACGGACGTGGCTTCGCTGATGATCAGGCCGGCGCCCGCGCGCTGGGCGTAGTACTCGGCCATCAGCGCGTTCGGCACGCGTTTGCCGCCGACGGCGCGCGAGCGGGTCAGGGGCGCCATGACGACACGGTTTTTCAATTGCAGGGCGCCGATGGTGATGGGGTCGAACAGGGTGCTCATAAGGTATTCCTCTCATGCTCAATAAATTGCAGGATGACCTCCTCATTGCGCTTGAAGAAATTCCACTGGCCGACCCGCTGCACGGTCACCAGTCCCGCCTTCTGCAGGATGGTGAGGTGGCCGGAGACCGTCGATTGCGACAGGCCGGTTTGCTTGTCGATCATGCCCGCGCAGACGCCAAGCGACAGCGGAGCGATCTGCTCGCTGAACCAGGCGTCCGGCTCCTTCAGCCAGGACAGGATCTGGCGCCGGACCGGATTGGCCAGGGCCTTGTGGATTGCATCAATGTCAATAGAACTGGTCATATTTTGGTGTTTCACGATAAGTATATCGGAAAAGTCCGATGCTTATATCGGAGCATAGCGATGGAATTCAAGACTTGATTTTATGACAACCGGTAAAGCGCCAGTGCCAGTACGGCTGGCACGGTCTGGACGAAGATAATGCGCTTGCTGACGGTGAGGCCGCCCCAGATGCCGGCCACGGCCACGCACAGCAGGCCATAAGTGATAAAGGCGGAACGCACCGCTGGCTCGCCATGCAGCAGTCCAACCGCCAGTGCCGCTACCAGGAAGCCGTTATAGCAGCCCTGGTTCGACATGGCCGGCTTGACGATGGCGGCCTTTTCCGCCGACAGCGCGAACACGCGGCGGCCGCGCGTGTCGAACAGGACGGTTTCCAGCAGCACGATATAGACGTGGATCAGCAATACGATGGCGACAGCGATCTGCGCGAACAGCAGCATTGTGGGGCTCCCTGAAAGTTTGGACCCCCAATGATATACTGTCGGCCTTCTCCCGCGGGGACGACCTCGCCGCAAGACCAGGGAGCCAGGCGGGGACGACCCCGTCATGACTTGGGAGAGCATCATGCATTGGATCGTCCTTTTTCTCGCCGGCCTGCTGGAAGTTGTCTGGGCCGTCGGACTCAAATACACCGAAGGTTTCACCAAACTGGCGCCAAGCGTCGTGACGCTGGCCGCCATGGCCGGCAGCGTGATCCTGCTTGGCCTGGCGCTGCGCTCGCTGCCGCTGGGCACCGCTTACGCCATCTGGACCGGCATCGGTACCGTGGGCACCGTCATCTGGGGCATCATGATGCTGAACGAGCCGGCCAGCGTGGCGCGGCTGGTGTGCATTGCAATGATCGTGGCCGGCATCGCTGGCCTGAAAATCCTGTCCTCGCACTAATTGTTGCGCGAACCCGCACTTGACTGGTCAGCCCAGCGCGCGTAGATGCGCGCCAGTTCGCCGCTGTCGTTCAGTTTTTTGACGGCGGCGGCCAGCAGCGGTACTGCCTGCGGCGGCGCCTTCCTGCTCACCCACAGGAACAAGGAATCTTCTTTCAGGACGGCCGGCATCAGCTTGACTTTGTCCTGCAGGCCGAGTTCCCGGATCAGCCAGTGCAGGGTCAGTTCGTTCATGTAGAAATAGCGCACGTGGCCGGCGATTACTTTTTTCAGGTTGGTCACGTTGCTGCCCGTGCTGTCGTCGACCGGGATGCCGCGCTCACGCAATTGGTCGATATAAGCGGCGCCGCGCGAGGTCGTGACCAGCGGCTTGAGGCGCGCCAGGTCGTCCAGCGAATTGATTTCGATGGAATCGTTGGCGGCTGCAGCCAGGCGTTGGCGAGAAACGTACAAAGGCTGCGGAATGGCGATGGCAATATGGCGGCGCAATGGGGTGGATACCAGCGCGCACGCAATATCTGCAGTGCCAAGACGAAGATTCTGTTCGATCACCAATGCAGAGCGGATGTCATCCAGGCCCGTAAAACGAATGCGTGGTTCAATGCGTGCGATGGCGGCGAGGATGTCCGGGCAAACACCGCTGGAGGGACCGCTTTCCTGCTGAATCCATTTGGGCGGCAGGCTCTCCTGGCCCGTGACGCGCAATACAAGGTCGCTGGCAGCGACCGCCAAAGGCAGGGCCGCAAACAGAAGCGCGTACAACGTCCCGATCGCGGTAAGTGGGAATATTTTCATATTGTTTACCCCTTACCGCGATTGTAGAACTAACGGCTATCAGACGAAAGAGTCACTCACCTTGGCGAGGTAGAACCATTCGGCATTTGGTTTTGCGTTTACGTCCGGGAAAAGCATATAGGCGTCAAACGGGGCCAGTACAGGGCTGCCATCGGCGCGGCGGCCGATCTCGTCGCCGGCCGACAGGCGGTCAAAGCTGGACCAGGTGCGGCTGAAGGCATCGGCTGGATCGAGCTTGTCGTGCACTTCGACCATCGACAGGTATTCCATGTCTTCCAGCGCGATTGGCTGCGGCTTTGGCGCGTCGATCAGGCCGAAATGGGCCAGCACGTTCATGATGGCGCGGTAGGCCACGTCCGGCGCGTGCGGGTCGAGGTGCTGGCCGCACTCCAGGGTCAGCGCCATGCCGCCGGTGCTGCGCATGAATTCGGTGGTGCCGACGCCGTATTTCAGGACAGTCTGCACTTCGCTGTCGTCGCGCAGGCGGCGCTGCACGCCGGCGCCGTAGGTCGCCATCCAGCCGTCAACGAAGCGCTTGACGCCGAGGATGCGTGCCATGGCGCGTTCTTCGGCTTCGTGCTTGAACGGCTGCAGCGTGCCGTCGTTGTTGCGCGGGCCGACCATGACAAAAGGCTGGCTCTGGGCGTTGAAAGAATGCAGGTCGAGCAGGATTTCATGCTGGCCGAGCAGGGGGCACAGCCAGTTGGCGATATGGTCTTCGAAGTCTTGCGGGTTATCGGTCGGGAACAAGTTGCGGTTCAGGTTGCGGTCGCCGGAACGCTGGCCTTTCTGGTATGCCAGCGGATTGGTGATCGGCACGAAGGTCACGCTGCCGTTCAGGATGTGCAGTTCGCCCTTGTCCAGTTGCTCCATGACGCGCAGGATGCCTTTGGTGCCGCAGGTTTCGTTGCCGTGCACGGCGCCGGTGATGATCAGGCGGCGGCCCTTGCCCTGGCCGGTGTAATTGACAGATTTGAAATGCATTTTGCTGGCGTCGGTCATGCTGTTCCCTTGTGGCGAATAAGTGGCCGATATTCTAGCGCAGGTACAATGCGCGCATGAATCGATCTTCCCGCGTCCATGGCCTGGATACTTTGCGCGCGCTGGCCATCATGCTGGTGTTTGCCAACCATTACATGTCCTTCGTCAGCCACGAGCCGACCTTTGGCTGGTTCAGCGAAATCGGCTGGGCTGGCGTGGACTTGTTCTTTGCGCTTTCCGGTTACCTGATCGGCAACCAGGTGTTTTCCGCCTTGCGCGGGCCTGGGCTGTCGCTGCCGAATTTTTATGCGCGGCGCTTGCTGCGGACCTTGCCGGCTTACCTGGTGGTGCTGGCGCTGTACGCGTATTGGCCGTATTGGGCGGGCAATTCGCCGCACGCCCCGTGGTGGAAGTACCTGACCTTTACGCTGAATATCAACCTCAAGCCGGGGACGCTGTTCTCGCACGCGTGGTCGTTGTGCGTGGAGGAGCAGTTTTACCTGCTGCTGCCGCCAATCGCACTTGGCATCGCCGCTTTGACCAGGGTAAGCCGGCGTGCCTCACTCATCCTCGGCTGGGCGGCGCTGCTGTCTGCCATCGCGGCGGGCATGTGGCTGCGCAACGGCTGGTGGCAACCGGCGATGGACCTCGGCGAGCGCGGCAGCCGCAGCTATTACACCCTGATCTACTACTCCACGCTGTCGCGCTTCGACGAACTGCTGGCCGGTGTTGCGCTGGCCATGCTGCGCAACTTCCACCCGAGCCTGTGGCAGCGCCTGACCAGGCATGGCAACTGGATGCTGGCCGCCGGCGCAGCGTTGACCGCGCTGGCCTTCTGGCTGTTCCTTGAGTATCACTTCAGCTGGGGCATGTCGGTCTTTGGCTACCCCTTGCTGGGGGTGGCCTTCGCCACGCTGCTGCTGTCAGCCCTCAGCGAAGGCTCGCTGCTGCACCGAACCCGCATTCCCGGCATGGGCGCGCTTGCCATCTGGTCGTATTCGATCTACCTGACGCACAAGCAGCTTTGCATCCTGCTGGCCGACCATTGGGAGCCGGTCGACCTGGATTCGATTGCGCTGATGATCGCGGCCAGCATTTTCGCTGGATGGCTGCTATATTTCACGGTCGAGGCGCCGTTCATGAGACTGCGCGAGCGCTTTGTCCCGAACAACTTCAAACGGAGATGGAATGAAGCATCTGCTGGCAGCGTCCCTGTTACTACTTAGCGCACACGCATTCGCCCAACCGGCGGCCGGGCCCTTCGCCCGCATGGTCGTGATCCAGCCGAAGCCCGGCCAGGACGCAGCCTTCGAGCAAGGCTACCAGCGGCACTTGGAGTGGCACAAGGGCGCCAATGATCGGTGGACCTGGTATGGCTGGTCCTTCGTATTAGGCGATCGGCTCGGCATGTTCATGGATGGCACCTTCGGCCACGCAGCAGCGAATTTCGACGCCGCCGTACAGCCGGCGGGGGACGCGGCAGACAACGCGATCAACGTCGTGCCGCACGCCGACTTCCTGAGCCACGGCGTGTTCCGCCGGCTGGACACTGCCAGTGTCGGCCAGCCGCTGCCGGATACATCCCCATTCCTGGCGATGGCTACATACACCGTGGCACCGGGCGAGGAGACTGCTTTTGAACGCCAACTGGTGGCTGGGGCCACGTCGCCGGCCAACACTGGCCGTGCGGCGCCCCGGTTCACCTGGTACCGCTTGCAGATCGGAGGCGCAGGCGGCCAGTATGTCCTGCTGCGCGCCGTGCCGAGCTTTGGCGCGGCAGCGGACTTGCCGGAGGTTCTGCCGCCAGGGGCGAGGGCACTGGTGCGCGGTGTCCGGACGGAGCTGCTGCGCTACCGCTCCGACATGAGTTATATCCCTAAAGCCTAGCTGCGCATCTCGATGACGTTGTCGTTCTGGGCGTCCGTCAGGAAGGCAAACAGCGCGCGCACGCGGGCCGGGGCCTCGTAGCCCTCAGTGGCTTCGATGGCGCGGCGCAGGCCCGGGGCGGCTTCGATGATATGCGGGCTGCTGTAAGCGCGAATCAGCAGGGCGGCCAGTTGCGCCGCCTCGCGCTCATGGTTCTGCCGCAGCCGGCGTTCGATCACGTCGATCAGCACACGCTGCATGCGCGGAGTGGGATTCTCGATATGGGCAAACACCAGCGGCGTATTGGCGATGGCTTCGCACATGCGCCGCTCGATGTCGTCGGCCTTGGTATCGGAAGGGATGTCGAAATACGCGCCCGTCCACCGGGTACGTGCGTACTGGTGGCCGGGCGGGAAGGAGTCGGCGGTGTCGAAGCCGAGCGCGTGGCTCAGCTTCTTCAACCAATCAAGGATTGCGGAGCTCATGGCGGCAATTGTACCGCCACTGCTTACGCAGCGTGCGCTTCCTCGCCGAGGCGGCCGGCGCGGAAGTCCTCGACGGCCTGGAAAATCTCGGCCTGCGAGTTCATCACGAATGGACCGTACTGCACGATCGGCTCATTCAGCGGCTTGCCCGACAACAGGATGAAGCGGCTGTCAGGACCGGCCTTGATGGTCACGCCATCGGCGCCTGCATTGTTGGCCAGGATCGCCATGCTCTGCGCTGGAACCGCCTTGCCATCCACCGTCACCTCACCGCGGTAGGTGTAGATGAAGGCGTTATGGCCTGCGCGGATCGCCTGGCTGAATACTTCGCCGGCAGGCAGTTCCACGTCGATGTACAGCGGTTCCGTCGCTTCGCGCTGCACTGCGCCCGCCACGCCCTGGCTTTCGCCGGCGATGACACGCACCGTTGCACCGTTTTCGGTGTTCACCACCGGAATTTCGCCGGCCTGGAAGTCCTTGTACCAGGGCTGCTGCATCTTGTCCTTGGCGGGCAGGTTCAGCCACAGCTGGAAGCCTTCCATCAAGCCTTCCGATTGTTCCGGCATTTCCGAGTGGATCACGCCGCGGCCAGCCGTCATCCACTGCACGCCGCCGCTGGCCAGCAAACCTTCATTGCCGGCGCTGTCGCGGTGGCGCATGCGGCCGGTCAGCATATAGGTGACCGTTTCAAAGCCGCGGTGTGGGTGGTCGGGGAAGCCGGCGATGTAATCGTTGGCTTGCTCCGAACCGAAATTGTCCAGCATCAGGAACGGGTCGAGGCGACGCTGCAGTGGTTGGGTCAACACGCGGTTGATTTTCACGCCAGCGCCATCCATCACGGCCTGGCCGCGGATAATCCGTTCCACTGTGCGGGTTTGTGCGATGTTGTCCATATCAATCTTCCTTTTGTTGGTTAGGCCAGCAGTTCTTCAACGCGGGCATCGGCAGCGGCTTTCTGCTGTGCGGCCACTTCCGGACCATAGCCCTGGCCTTCGATGAACACATACTCCACGTCGGTCAGGCCGATGAATGCCAGGAACATCTTCAGGTGCGGGAACTGGGTATCAGTTGGCGCATCCTTGTGCATGCCGCCGCGCGAGGTGGCGACATAGACTTTTTTACCTTGCAGCAGGCCGAGCGGACCGTTTTCGGTGTACTTGAAGGTGACACCGGCGCGGGCAATCGCGTCGAACCAGGATTTCAGTTGCACCGTGATGCCGAAGTTGTACATTGGCGCGCCGAGCACGATCACGTCGGCAGCCTGCACCTGGGCGATCAGGGCGTCATCCAGGGCGACGCGGGCAGCCTGTTCAGCGCTGCGCTGGTCGGCTGGGGTGAACAGAGCCTGCAGTGCAGCTTCGTCCAGCACCGGGTGCGGGTTGGCGGCCAGGTCGCGGACTTCCACGGTGGCGCCTGGGTTGGCGGCCAGCAGCTTGTTCACGATATTGGTTGCCACGCGGGTGGATTCGGAACCGGAGCTTTTTGCGCTGGAGTTGATTTGCAGGATGTTCATGGTGTGCTTCCTTTCGGTATTCGGTTAAGTGCTGCGATGGAGTAACTATAGCGGTTCCAAATTTGATCCAGAAGTCGTTAAAATGGATAACATTGTTCCATTGGTGGAACGAGGAGCCTCGAAATGACCGAATTGGATCCCAGCGATCTGCTGTTGTTTGCCCGTATCGTGGAATTTGGCAGCCTGAGCCAGGTGTCAGAGCGGCTGCAGTTGCCCAAATCGACAGTTTCCCGCCGCCTGACCCAGCTCGAGGCCAGGCTGGGGGAGCGCCTGCTGAACCGCACGACGCGCAAGCTGGTGTTGACCGAGCTTGGCGCCAGCTTGCTGGAGCACGCGCGCAAAGTGGCGGAAGAGACCGAGGCGGCCGGTGCCCTGGCACAGCACCGCCAGCAGGCGCCCAGCGGGCTGCTGCGGGTATCGATGCCGGCCGATTTTGCCAATTTCTACCTGGCGGCGATGCTGCCGGCCTTCATGGCGAAATACCCGGCCATCAAGCTTGAACTGGACTTGTCGCCACGCCGGGTCGACCTGATTGCGGAGAATTTCGACCTCGCCATCCGCATGGGGGCGCTGCCTGACGATGCCACCCTGGCGGCGCGCAAGGTGCTGGTGTCGAACTGGGCGCTGTTCGCTTCACCGTCCTATACGGCGCTGCACGGCTTGCCCGAGCATCCGGACGACCTGTTCCGGCATGAGCTGCTCAGCTTGCGCCGCATGCCGAATGGCCTGGTGCGCTGGCCGCTGACGCGCGGTAAAACCACCTGGGAGCGCGACTTGCCCGTACGCCTGATGGCCAACTCGCCGGAACTGCTGACGAAGATGGCGGCTAACGGAATGGGCATCGCCACTTGTACCACGCAGTTTGCCGCGCCTTTGGTAGCGCGGGGCGAACTGGTGCGGGTACTGCCCGATTGGTGCTTCCCATCGAACAATGGCTGGGCCGTCTTCCCCGGCCGCCGCCTGATGCCGGCCAAGACGCGGGCCTTCCTTGATATGCTTGAGTCAAACTTCAGGGACAAGAACGGAGGTATCCATGAGTGATACCGGTTGGGATTCGCCCCTGCGGCACGGCTCTATTCGCGGGTGGGCGACTGAGCAAGCGGTGCTTGCGGAACCACGATGACAGTCGGAACAGGTGCTGACGTTGCCTGGGTAGCACGCGGCATGGCGTTGTTCATCAAGAAGGCAACCAGGGTCGTGTAAAGAAGAAGTGCCGTCGCGATGATGCCGGCACACCATTTCACCGTGTCGGCCGTCGTTTTATGCAGTTCGGCGCGCAACTCGTTGAAGCGAGAATCGATCTTGGTTTCCAGCGCCGTTCGGGTCTCGCCCAGGGCGCTATCGACTTTCTTGTCGAGGCCATTGAAGCGCGCATCAAAGTAGTCTTGGTCGCTGGTCGTCATGGTGCCTCCTTCTGGCCAGTTTAGGCCAAAGGGAGGCGTCGCGCCTTTGCGGCGCGTCAAGCGCGACCAGGATTACTTCAGGTTGGCCATCATTTCGCCCAGGCGAACTGGGCCGGCGGGTTGCCATTGATCGTTGAAGTGCAGGGTGTCTTTCGGGAACAGCATGACGACGGTGGAGCCAAGCAGGAAGCGGCCCATTTCTTCGCCTTTCTTGAACACGTGCTCGTTCTTCTTGTAGGTCCACTCGGTGACTTTCGGCAGGCGCGGCGGGTTGACCAGGCCATGCCAGACGGTGGCCATGCTGCCGACGATGGTGGCGCCGACCAGCACCATCACGAACGGGCCGAAGGCGGTTTCAAATTCGCACACCACGCGCTCATTGCGCGCGAACAGGCCAGGCACGCCGCGCGCCGCGGTCGGGCTAACCGAGAACAGTTCGCCCGGCACGTAGATCATGCGCTTCAACGAAGCATCGCATGGCATGTGGATGCGGTGGTAGTCGCGTGGGCTCAGGTACAAGTTGGCAAAGCTGCCGTGCTCGAAGTGCTTGGCCAGCGAGGCGTCGCCGCCGACCAGTGCGGTGGTGCTGAACTTGTGGCCCTTGGCCTGGAAAATCTGGTCGCCTTCAATCGCGCCGAATTGCGAAATGCGGCCATCTACCGGGCAGACGAAATCAGCCTTGGCCAGCGGGCGGGCGCCTGGCTTCAGGGCGCGGGTGAAGAATTCGTTGAAGCTGTGGTAGCTGGCAATGTCGGAATTGGCCGCTTCGTCCATGTTGACGTCGTACTTGGTCACGAACCAGCGGATCAGGCGGGTCGTCTTGTCGCCCCCTTTGGCCCCTGCCACGCGGCCGGCGAAGTTGGTCAAAGCACCTTTCGGGAGCAAGTATTGCGGCAGTACGGCAAGTCGGGACACGGTCGGCATTCCAATGATTTGAAGATCCCGAATTATATCCTTGCTACCGCCTGCACCATAGGGTACAGTTGCGGCCAAGAATTATTTACATTTTTTGCAATAATGATTCGCCTGACACTCGCAGCAGCCGCCATCCTCGCCGCCACCCAGGCCATGGCGCAGGAACAGAAGCAGGAACCCGTCCAGAAAGTCGAAATCAAGGGCGCGGCCGAAGCCTACAACCCCCGCAAGGACGACACCGCCAGCAAAATCATCGTCAGCAGCGATGAGCTGAAGCGCTATGGCGACACTTCGATCGGCGATGCGCTGAAGCGCGTGCCGGGTGTGTCGGTCGGCGCCGGCGGCCGCGATATCCGCATGCGCGGGCTGGGCAGCGGCTATACGCAGATCCTGCTGAATGGCGAACGCGTGCCGCCCGGCTTCAATATCGAGACGCTGGCGCCGGACAGCATCGAGCGCATTGAAGTGATACGGGCCGCCAGTGCGGAGTTCAGCACCCAGTCGATCGCGGGCACCATCAATATCGTGTTGAAGAAAGCGGTCAAGACGGCGCAGCGCGAGTTGAAGTTCGGAGTCAGCCACAGCAAGGAGGCCACCAACCCGAACGGGAACCTGATCCTGTCGGACAAGGACGGCAATTTCTCCTATTCGATCAATCTGGGCGGCGGGCGCTATGAATTCGACCGCAACAGCGTTACCGACGAAGAGTTGATTGACCTGGCCGGTACGCCGCTGCTGGACCGGCGCATGCTGGTGTATGACCGCGGCCATGCGCGCGGCCTGGAACTGTCGCCGCGCCTGAACTGGAACCTGGAGAATGGCGATACGCTGACCTCGCAGTCCTTCATCAACCGCAATATCTTCAAGAGCGCGATCGATCGCGCCTATGAAGTGGACGTTGGCGCTGCACCGTTTTTCGACGGCGTGCGGATCAAGAACGAAAACAAGAACCTGTTCGTGCGTACGGACCTGAACTGGGTCCACAAGTTCGGCGAGGGCGCCAAGCTCGATGCCAAGATCGGCGGCCACCGCATGCGCTCCAACGGCAACTGGTACGAGTCCGACCTATACGACGACGCACTCAATCTGCAGCATGATGTCTTCAGCGGCGTGCGCGAGTGGGGCGTCAGCAGTACCGGCAAGTATTCGACACCGATCGGGAGCGACCATTCCCTGGCCGCCGGGTGGGAAGTCGGCTACACCGACCGCGACGACTGGCGCAACCAGCGCGACCTGTTCAACGCCAGCGGCGCGCGCGACGACAAGGACGAGGGCTACCAGGCAACGCTGCGCCGCCTTGCCGCCTATGCGCAGGACGAATGGAATATCAGCAAGGCGTGGTCGGTCTATGCCGGTTTGCGCTGGGAGGGCGTGCACACGCAAAGCTCCGGCGCCGGCTTCGACCCGGTCACCAATCGCAGCAGCGTATGGAGCCCGCTGGCGCAAACCCTGTACAAGCTCCCCAACGGCAAGGACCAGTTGCGCGCCGCACTGACCCGCACCTACAAGGCGCCACAAGCTTCCAATCTGTCCGGCCGCCGCTTTACCTCCACCAACAATAGCCAGATCGAGCCCGACTGGATCGGCAACCCGAACCTGAAGCCGGAACTGGCGACCGGCATTGATGCTTCGTACGAACATTATTGGGGCGAGGGCGCTTTGTTCAGCGTGGCCGCTGCTGCCCGCCGCATCAACAACTTCACGCGCCGCAGCGTCTTCCTTGACGACGCAGGGCGCTGGGTTTCGACAATGACGAATAACGGCCGCGCCGACGTGCGCAGCGTGGACGTGGAGTTGAAGTTCCCGATGAAGGCCGTGATGGATAACGCGCCGGCGCTCGACGTGCGCGCCAGCGTCAGCCGCAACTGGTCGCGCGTCGATTCCGTGCCAGGGCCGCACAATAAGCTGGACCAGCAAGTGCCGCTGACGGCTGTTTTCGGCCTCGATTACAAAACCCCGGACGGCATCTGGAGCATGGGCAGCAGTTTTAACCTGCGCACCAATGGTGAAGTCCGCCTGGATGTGAACCGATATAGCTGGGCAACGGTGGCGCGCCAGCTGGATGCGTACATTGCCTGGAAACTGGATAGCAAGACCCAGTTGCGTTTCTCCGGCTGGAATTTGCTGAAACAGGATTACCGGTCGAAGACTATCTTCAATACCGATAATGGCGCGCTGACTTCCGAGTCGACGAGTTTCGGCGTGCGTAATATTCGTCTGCAACTGGAGACGCGCTTCTGAAAGTAAATAGCCGTCTTATACCGGAATTTAATAGAAATGAAATAAAAGGCGCCACCTGCCAAATGTGTGGCGCTTTTTTTTTAATATGGTTAAATTATGTAGATAAAATCATCGTAACTATGGTACATTGCAGGGAAGAAATCTCACACATTGTCACAACTTTGATTTTTCATACACTTAGGGTAAAGAAAGATGACCACTTACCAAGAATATCAAGCAAAATTTGCCGAGCTGCAAAACCTGGCAGCTGATGCGCGCAAAGCGGAAGTGCAAAAGGCAAAAGAACAGATCTGGTCCATCATGCGGGAATATGACCTGTCTCCGGCTGATCTCGGTCCAGCGGCCAAGAGCAATAAGCCGGTCAAGCCTCGCGCCCGCGTGCCGATGAAATACCAGGACCCGGTATCGGGTTCCCAATGGACCGGCCGCGGCCGTGCCCCGAAATGGCTGGAAGGCAAGAAGAAGGAAGACTTCCTGATTAAATAAGCCGTTCGCGGCGAGAGGGGCGGATTAAATATCCGCCCCTTTTCTTTTATACGGCGAGAATATGTCGAGCTTAGCTTTGCGGCCGCTGCTGGCGGCTTTCCTGCTGTCGTTTGTCTCATCCGTGCTGGCGGCCAAGCCTGTGCTGTTGACGCCAGAGCGCGTATGGACCGGCGAAGGAGCGCCCCACAGCGGCTGGTCAGTGCTGGTGGTCGACGGCAAGGTGGCTGGCGCCGGGCCGACCGCTGGCGTCCAGGCGCCAGCCGACGCCGATCGCGTCAGCCTGCCGGGCAAAACGCTGTTGCCAGGCCTGATGGACCTGCATTCCCATGTGCTGCTGCACCCTTATAACGAGACCAATTGGGACGACCAGGTGCTGAAGGAGCCGGAGGCATATCGCGGCGGTGGAGGGCGATCCGACGGCCGATATTGCGGCCTTGTACCGTGTTGCCTTTGTGATGAAAGGCGGCATTATCTATCGAAACGTGCGATGATGAAGTATGTCCGCGATCCCCTTATTCCCGTTGCATACGGTGCTGTATCCGGATGGGTACCTGCCGTTGCAGATCTTCGAGGTGCGCTACCTCGACATGGTGAAGCGTTGCATTGAATATAAGGAAGATTTCGGCGTCGTCGCGCTGGTGCAGGGCGATGAGGTGCGCAAGCCGGACCAGCACGAAACCCTGTGCGCTGTGGGCACCATGGCCCATATCGGGGAATGGAACGCGGTGATGCCGGGCCTCATGCAGTTGCGCTGCAGCGGGCGGCAGCGCTTCCGCATCCTGTCCGCCGAACAGCTCAAACATGGCCTGTGGGTGGCGGACGTGTCGCCGATCGATGACGACATGACGGTGCCGATTCCTTCCGACCAGCAGGATGTGGCGGACAGCCTTGGCCTGCTGATCCAGACTTTGCAGGAGCGCGGCATTCCGGCTGGGCAGATGCCGATGCAGGCGCCATATCGCCTTCAGGAGGCGGGCTGGGTGGCGAATCGCTGGTGCGAATTGCTGCGCCTTTCGCTGGCGCAGAAGCAACTCTTGCTGGCGCAGGAGAATCCGGTGCTGCGGCTGGAGCTGGTGCAGGACGTGATGGTGGAACATGGCCTGCTGAATTAGGCCATCGCTGGCTCTATGCGCGTTCCGGCGCGCCGCGCTACACTGGGCGCATGTACCTTCCTACTGCTTTCGCTGAAGACCGGCTTGAGGTCAAACATGGGCTGATCCGGGCGTATCCGCTCGGGATGCTGATTATTCCTGGTGCCGCGCCGACTGCGGACCTGATGCCGTTTGCGCTTTACCCTGATGAAGGGGCGGCGGGCCTGGGCGTGCTGCGGGCGCACGTTGCGCGCGCCAATCCGGCGTGGCGCGCCTTGGCTGCGGGCGGCGCGGAGTGCCTGGTGGTGTTCCAGGGCCCCGAGGCTTACATCAGCCCTTCATGGTATGCGTCGAAGGCGACTTCCCATAAGGTGGTGCCGACCTGGAATTATGCGATGGTGCAGGTGCGCGGTGCTGCGCGCGTGGTAGAAGATGCTGCCTGGCTGCGACGTCTGCTTGGCGACCTGACGGCGATCCAGGAGAGCGCTTTGCCGGAGCCTTGGGCGGTGTCGGATGCGCCGGCTGATTTCGTGGACGGTTTGCTGAAGGCGATTATCGGGATCGAGATCCCGATTACGTCGATTGTGGGCAAGTGGAAGGTGAGCCAGAATCGGGCTGGCGCGGATGGCGAGGGAGTCGTGGCTGGCCTGAAGGCGCGCGCTACGCCGGCAGGCGAGGCGATGGCTGCGCTGGTGGCGGAACGCATCGCGCCGGACATCAAGCGGGACTGAGTTCTTCTTCCTGGGCGTGGACGTGCATCGACCACGTCACGCCCGCAATCAGCAGCACGATGGCGGCAATTTCCAGTGGACGCGGGAACTGCTGCTTGTAGATAAAGCCGTACATCAGCGCAAACAGGGTCTCGAACAGGATCAACTGGCCGGACAAGGTTATCGGCACGCGGCGGCTGGCGATATTCCACAGATGATTGCCGATCACCGAGGCGCCGAGGGCCAGCAGGCTATTGCAGATCCAGAACAGCGTCCAATCCCGTCCGGTTGCCGCGCCTGCGTCGCCGGTCACGTCGGCGTGGAAGATGGCGAATGCGATCCCGCCCGCCACCAGGGCAATCAAGCCGGTCGAAAGGCCATACAGTGCCGACCATTCCGCGCTGCTGTAATGCGGATTGCGCTTCAGGTAGCGCGCGTTGTCCAGGGTGTACCAGCTCCAGCACAGCAAAGCGCCGGTCGCGCAAGCCACGCCGATCACCGTATTGAGCATCGACGCACCCGCAGCGGCAGCGTGCTGGAACACGTCGATATTGATGCACGCGATGCCGGCGGCAGTCGCCAGCAAAGGCATGGCCAGCTGGCGCAGCGGCAGCGCGCCATGGTCGTTGCGCCCCATCAGCGTAACGGCAATCGGCAGCACGCCGATGATCAGGGAGGTGGGCGCCACGCCGGCCAGCTTCACGCCCAGCGCCAGGAACATGTAGTAAACCAGGTTGCCTGCCAGCGCGTGGCGCAGCAGCGCGAAATAGTCATCGCGCTCCAGGCGTGCGGCCAGGTTGCGCAGGCGAGGCAGCATGAGCATGAAGGCAATGGCGCCATACGCGACGTAGCGTCCAACCGCCATCTCCAGGGGCGTAAATGCCGACAGCAGTTCCGGCACGATGAATACCATGCCCCACATTGCGCCCGCCAGCAGGCCGCACACCACACCAGTCCACATGAAACATTTCCCGAATTAAACCTGCGACAGTTTCGCACAGCTTGCGATATCTTGCTGAATCATGGACAAGACGTTGATCGCCGCGTTGCAGCGCGAGGCGCGGCCACTGGAAACGGCGGAGGACCTGGACTTTCTGCTCGACTGCATCGGCGACGCCTCGCTGGTGCTGTTGGGCGAAGCCACCCACGGCACCCAGGAGTTCTACCGCTTGCGCGCCGACATCAGCAAGCGGCTGATCGTCGACAAGGGTTTCGATGCCATCGCAGTCGAAGCCGACTGGCCGGATGCTTTGCGCGTCAGCCGCTATGTGCAGCACGGCGGCGACGACATGAGCGCCGACCAGGCGCTGTCAGGTTTCAAGCGCTTCCCGCAATGGATGTGGCGCAACCACGAAATCGTGGACCTGGTGAACTGGCTGCGCGTCCACAACCACCACGTCGCCAGCCCGGCGCGGCGCTGCGGCTTCTATGGCCTGGATTTATACAGCCTGCAGCAATCGATGCATGCTGTGATCGACTACCTCGACCGGGCCGACCCGGAAGCCGCCGCCCGTGCGCGCGAGCGTTACGGCTGCATCGACCATTTTGCGGAAGACCCGCAGCGCTACGGCTACGCGACCAGCTTTGGCATGAAGCCCGATTGCGAGGCGGAAGTGCTGCGCCAATTGGTGGAGATGAACCGCATCGCCAACGAACACCTGCGCACGGGCATGGTGCCGGATGAATTCTTCTATGCGCAGCAGAACGCACGCGTGACGCGCAATGCGGAGGTCTATTACCGCGCCATGTTCAGAGGCCGCGACGAATCATGGAATGTGCGCGATTCGCACATGGCGGAAACGCTGCAGGCGCTGCGCGAGCATCTCGGCCTGACTATAGGCCGGCCGGCGCGCATCGTGGTGTGGGCGCATAACTCGCACCTGGGCGACGCACGCCATACCGAGATGGGCAAGCATGGCCAGTTGAACCTGGGCCAGCTGGTGCGCGAGCGGTACCGGCCGCAGGACAGCTTCCTGCTCGGCTTCACCACGCACGCTGGAAGCGTGACGGCGGCCAGCGACTGGGATGGGCCGGCCGAGCTGAAATCCATCGTGCCGTCACGGCCCGACAGCGTCGAAAGGGTGATGCACGAGGTGGGAATGCCTGCCTTCCTGTTGCCGCTGCGAGGCCATGGCAGCGCCCTGGCGCGGGCCAGCGGGCGTTTGCTGGAAAGGGCGATCGGGGTGATCTACCGGCCCGATACGGAGCGCATGAGCCATTACTTCTTTGCCGACGCGGAACAGCAGTTCGATGCGCTGATCCACGTTGACCGCACCACGGCATTGAGGCCGCTGGAGCGTTCAGCCCTGTGGCCGCACGAGGAGCCCGCCGAGACCTATCCATCCGGACTGTAATGCAACGACGAGCGCCAGGTTCACGATCACGGTGAGCCAGAACTTGATGAGGAAGGAGGTCTTGGATGATTTGTGGCGCAGCAGTTGCTGCGCCGCGAGTCCGCCGGGCCAGCCGCCGGCCAGTCCCAGCAAGAGCAGGGTGCGCTCGGGTGTGCGGCGGCGGCCCTGGCGGGCCGCCGACTTGTCGAGCGCATAAGCGATGAAGCACACCGCGCTGGCGATTGCATACAGCGCGGCGGCGAACAGCATCAGAAGTAATTCAGGCCCAGCGCGGCCTTGACTTCATCGGTGGTGCGGGCAGCAACTTCGCGCGCGCGCATGGTGCCTTCCTTCAGCACCTGCATGATGTAGCCCTTGTCCTTGGCCAGCTCTTCGCGGCGGGCGCGGATCGGGGCCAGCATGTCTTGCAGCACGGCTTCCAGGCGCTTCTTGACGACGGAGTCGCCCAGGCCGCCGCGCACGTAATGGTCTTTCATCTCCTGCAGGCTGGCCTTGTCGGTATCGAAGGCGTCCAGGTAGATGAAGGCGACGTTGCCTTCCAGGTGGCCAGGGTCGGACACTTTCAGGTGCAGCGGGTCGGTGTAGACCATTTTCACGGCAGCGGTGATTTCAGCCGCGCTGGCGCCCAGGTTGATCACATTGCCCAGCGACTTGGACATTTTCGCCTTGCCGTCAATGCCCGGCAGGCGGCCCACTTCCGGCACCACGGCCTTGCACTCGACCAGGATCTCCTTGTTGGCCAGGCGGTTAAATTTGCGCACGATCTCGTTGGTCTGCTCGATCATCGGGATCTGGTCCTCGCCGACCGGCACGATGGTGGCCTTGAAGGCCGAGATGTCGGCAGCTTGCGAAGCAGGGTAGGTCAGGAAGCCGGCCGGGATGTCGCGCTCAAAGCCGCGCAGCACGATTTCCTGCTTCACGGTCGGGTTGCGCTCCAGGCGCGCCACGGTGACCATGTTCAGGTAATAGAAGGTCAGTTCGGCCAGCTCCGGGATCTGGGACTGGATCAGGATGGTCGACTTGGCCGGATCGATACCGCAGGCCATATAGTCCAGCGCCACTTCCACCACGTTACGGTGCACCTTGTTAGTGTCTTCCATATTGTCGGTCAGCGCCTGCGAGTCGGCCAGCATGATGAACTGGTTGTAGTCGTCCTGGTACGAGACGCGGTTGCGCAGGCTGCCCACGAAGTGGCCGAGGTGCAGCGGACCGGTTGGACGGTCGCCGGTCAGGATAATCGGTTTGGCGTTGGATGCTGGCTGGCTCATAGGGTTCTTTCTGCTTGCCCCTGCCGATTGCGCCAAAAAAAACGCCACCTGGACAGAGGCGGCGTTGATATTAAAATCACATCACTTTTCAGTGGCCGCGCTATATCAGCGGCGCCACCAATTGCGGGAGTACAGATGTGATTGGATAAATTTCATCCCGCAATGGTTACAGTTCAGCGCGGCCCTGTCAAGCCCGCTCGGTAGCGCTTGGGGATGCCGTCGCGGTCACGGTCGCCGCGCACCCGGCGGCCGCGTTCCAGGCGCCAGCAGCCAGGGATCCAACCGTATGTACGCGCACTAGCTTTCATCTTTACATTGATTTTCTAGTAATATTGCGCAAGTTCAAGTCCCGGAGTTCCCATGCGTAGCTGCCTCACCCTTATTTCCCTGCTGCTGGCTTCCCAAGCGGGCGCACAAACCTCGCCCATGGCGCCGGATATCGTGCCGGGTTTCGAGGCGCCGCAAGAGCAAGCGGATTACGTCAAACGCGTCGTGATGATTCCCATGCGCGACGGCGTGCGGCTGCATACCGTGATCGTGGTGCCGAAGGGCGCCAGCAAGGCGCCGGTCATCCTGACCCGCACTCCCTACAACGCGAACGGCCGCGCCAAGCGCAATGTGAGTCCTTATATGCAGTCCTCGCTGCCACAGGGCGACGAAGTGTTCGGCCGCGATTTCATCCGCGTGTTCCAGGACGTGCGTGGCAAATACGGCTCGGAAGGCGACTATGTGATGACCCGCCCGGTGCGCGGCCCGCTGAATTCCAGCCAGACCGATCACGCTACCGATGCCTGGGATACCATCGATTGGCTGGTGAAGAACGTGCCTGAAACGAACGGCAAGGTCGGCATGATCGGTTCTTCGTATGAAGGTTTTACCGTACTGATGGCGCTGACCGAGCCGCATCCGGCTCTCAAGGCAGCGGTGCCAATGAGTGCGATGGTCGATGGCTGGCGCGGCGACGACTGGTTCCACAATGGCGCCTTCCGGGTCAATACGCTGGACTACATCGCGAGCCAGAACACGGTGAAAGGCCGCGGCGAAGCGCTGGCAACCGGCGCCTATGACGATTACGACGTTGTGCTGCGCGGCGGCTCGGTGGCTGGCCTGGCCCGCAAATACGGCCTGGACCAGCTCAATTTCACCAAAAAGCTGTTTGAGCATCCCGCCTACGACAGCTTCTGGCAGGAGCAGGCGCTGGACCGCATCCTGGCCAAGCGGCCGCTGTCAGTGCCGACCATGCACGTGGTAGGCCAGTGGGACCAGGAGGATATTTACGGCACTTACGTGACCTATGCAGCGTTGGAGAAGCTGGATAAGGACAACAAGCTGAATTTCCTCGCAGTTGGACCGTGGCGCCACAGCGGCGTCAATTACGATGGCTCCTCACTGGGCGCGCTGCATTTCACCGGCGATACGGCGCTGGAGTTCCGGCGCGACGTGATGGTGCCTTTCCTGAAGCAGTACCTGGTCGATGGTGCGCCGGCTGCCGATACGCCGCCGGTGTTGTCTTATCAGACGGGCAGCAATAAATGGCAGCGGCTGGCGCAATGGCCTGTGTCGTGCGTGACAAGCTGCGCATCTGGGACCAAGGCTGTGTACCTGCAGGATGGCTTCAAGCTGTCGTGGTCGCAGGCTGGCAACGCCAAGGGCTTTGACGAATATGTGGCCGATCCCGCCAAGCCGGTGCCATTCGTACCACGTCCTGTGCGCATGGGCGACGAGAATGTGTGGAAGCCGTGGCTGGTGCATGACCAGCGCTTCGTCAGCGATCGTACCGACGTGTTGAGCTACGTATCGGAGCCGTTGAAGGAACCGCTGGTGCTGGCCGGCGCGCCGCAAGTGCACCTGGTGGCCTCCACCTCCGGCAGCGATGCGGACTGGGTGGTGAAAGTGATCGACGTGTACCCGGACGAGGTGCCGTCGCAGCCGAAATTGGGCGGCTACCAGCTGCCGCTGTCAATGGACATCCTGCGTGGACGGTATCGCGACAGTTTCGAGAAACCGACCGCCATCCCATCGAACAAGCCAGTGCAGTTCAACTTTGCACTGCCGCCGGTGAACCACGTGGTGCTGCCGGGGCATCGCCTGATGATCCAGGTGCAGTCAAGCTGGTTCCCGCTGTATGACCGCAATCCGCAGACCTTCGTGCCGAATATTTTCCTCGCTGCGCCAGGCGATTACAAGAAGGCGACGCAGCGCGTGTTCCATGGCAGCTCGGTTGAATTGCCGGTGGTGGAGAAGCAGTGAGCGTTCGTCGAAAACTGTTTGGAATTGCGCTGGTGCTCATGCTGTCGGCCTGCGCATCCGCACCGGGGCGGGTGGTCACGGATAACTATATCTCGCCCAATTTTGAGCAACCGAGGCCGAACTCCCTGATCGTCCTGCTGCCGGTGGGTGCCGAGACTGAGGATTTAAAGCCTGGCGCCGCCATTCTTATGAATGCGCTGCACCAGCGCTTGAATGCTGCCGGCTACAAGGTGGTGGCGCTGGATCAAGGCAGCCATGATGCCATATGGACGCAGGAAATCGAAGCGGTCGGGGGCATCTATGATCCGACTACTGGCGCCCTGCGCCAACATGAAGTTGTCCAGGCGGTCGGCCACCTGGTCCAGCGCGTGACTTCGGAGACCGGTGCTGCAATGGTTGTCATGCCAAGGCTGCAACTGCGCGTGGCTGAGGTTTCTGGCATGTCTGCGCTTTGGGATGGTCAGCAGCGTCGTGTGCCGACGTTCGGTACGGCCGGCGATACGTTAAGCCATAGTGGTTCGACGCTGGGACTCTCGGTTGGACTGGAAATGTTCGCGGCAAATGGAGAAAAGGTCATGGCTACGTTTGGTGGCGCCTTGCTTCCCTACCGGGTCAACGCGAGGACGGCCAAGAATGAAGTCCGCTCTGATCTGTTCGCCAATGAATCGGAAGTTGCCGAGGGCGCCGCGATTGCGCTGGCTCCCTTCCTGCGGAAGAAATAACATTTAGGACTAAAGAAAGGAGGTTCGTGCAAATGCTTCAAACACCAAACTACCGATTCACAAAGAATGGAGCAACATATGCAAGTACATATCTTCAGAGGTTCTGGTCGCATTTTCGGCTTTACATCACAACCATCGGGTGAGAACCTGCCGCGGAAGTATGCGCCTTGGTCCGAATTCAAGAGTATCGAGCTTCGTAAGGGCGAACATACGCCAGGTGTCGATGCAGACGAATGCCTGAGCGACATCGAGGTGTATGGAGTACACGTGACCGATGCACATGCGCGGATCACCGAAGAAGCGATTCGTTAAGTATTGACCTGTGGCTTGAACCACCGCCCACCGGTCTGTTGCGGCCAGTTGCGACTGGCCGGTGACTCGGAGAATCACTCCAGGCATGAAGTCAATCTCATGGAACTAAGCAAAGTACAACGAGAGATTCTCTCGTGCCTTCGGGATGCTGCAGGGGAATCGAGTCCGCGAGAGTTCGTCTACGTTACGGAATGGCTTGGCCATTTTCCCTTCGGGTTGTACCACCGGGTGAATATCGACGGTACTGATCTGTCCCAAATTCTTCCCGATGGTTGGCAGCAATCTGACATCAAGCGTCTTGAGGAGACCTGCTTCGTAGTGAAGCGCAGCGAATGGCAAGACCCCAATGATACGTTTCATCAGAAAGTTACATATGCGATCGCCTGAACAAGAACGCGATATCTCTGATCTGAAGAAGGAATTAATCCGCATCCTTGATGCTGCTGCGATGTATAACGAAAAGGGGTACATCTGGTCCGGGCACAGCCCCGACAAGCGTGCTAAAACGGAGGCCAGCTTCCATGAGGCGATGCTTGACCTGCTTTCTCAGATTGGACCAGGCGTGCTGGATCCTGTGCTTGAAAAAGCAATCGTTTCCGGCGATGCGGCGCGAGACGATTTCGGGCATTTTTCCGAAATCGCACGACGCAATTGATGGGCATGGCCGCTTATTTTGCTCCCTTGAGGCATCACCTCCGTAGGAGCGTCTGCATGTTCCTTCTCTTCTCGCTTGAGATGGCTGGAGCTGACGCGCGAACTGAACCTACGGTCGTTATCATGGATATCAATTACTTCCGGACGGAGCAGGGCGCCCGCGGCCGGCGAGCTGCGGAAGAACACATATCGAATAAGAGCCAAGCCTTTTATGTGGGGGGCAGTTTTCCTCGCCATCCGTCCAAGGCCGAAATGCTTACATAGTTCGGCCGGCGCTGATTCGCGCCGGTCTATTCAACAACGCAGGAATTCATGAACGAAGATCTCGCATTTCAATCGCTGGAAGCCTTCCTGGGCAATGTGCCGGCTATCGTGAAACCTTTTGGCCGAGGACTCGAGTCCGATGGAACTTGGTGGATGAAATTCTCCATCGATATCGATCATGCCCTCGCGTGGTACGTGGTGCAGGAGCTGGGGCACGTGATGAATTATTTGTCGCTCAATGATCGCCTGCCGACTTCTTTCTATCCGGTGTCACCGCCACCCTATATGAACGGAGGCCCAAGGGATTATCTTTCTTGGGTGATTGAGTGCAGCGATTCCACTTTTATGCCTGGGACTTTGGCGGAGTGGCTTGAGGGACGGCTGCCGCGGCCAGTCAACGATCTTGCGCAATGGAAGACAGAGGAGTAACAGATGGATGATGCAGTCAGAAGTGAGATTCTGTCGCTGGCGAGACATGCGCATGATTTGACGGGGTCCGCCTATCAGGAGAATTCGGCTACGCGGGGCGAGCCGGGATTGGGCGAAAAACAAAGGGTTCTCCTTGCGGGCATGGCACTTCATTTGCTGCAAACAACACTAAGAGACGGCGACCTGCCGGAAGAGGGCTTGAAGAGAAACCTGTTCTCGATCCTGACGATTTCCGACCAACTGATGCCTGGACATGAACTCAAAGCCGTCGCTGAAAAGCTTTACTCCGTCTAGGCGGGTGGCCTGAATGCGTCGACGGAGTGAAATCGGGAGCGTTGCGAGCGGCATTTTGCACTCGTTTGTAAGCCGAAACAATGATCTTGAGGGTTATTGGGGAATCGGTGTGCTTTACCTGTACGCGCGCAAAGTCGGTGAGCTCACCGTGATGCTTGATCTCCTGAGAGGTACAATCAATCCGCCGGCAGCCCGGCTGTTGCCGATTTATGGTAAGCCGAATTTTCAGGCGCTGATTGGCCAGTATAAAGCCATGCTCTATGCGTTGCTGCACAAGCGTAATGTACCTGAAAGCTGGGTTGCGGAGGCTGTATTCAGCATAGAGTTCGAAAGCAAAGCGGCTAAACCGGCTTATCCAAAAATTGGCGAAGACACGGCGGCGTTCGTGTGTAGGCTGTCAATTAAGGACGATCTTGGGCGCGAGCGCGTATTTCGCCTCGATGGCTGGTGCTGGCCACATAGCCCTTGGCGAGAGTCGAGGCGATCAGGGGCATAGTAAGTTGGAACTCAAAGACAAGTTCGATATTGACGAACGGGGGAAATACAAGTGAAGTTTGCGCTGCTCCTTCTCGCCGCTGTTGCACATGTTGTGGCCGGCGCGGCAGAACCGACTGTTTCGCCTTATACCTTCATCGAAGGCAAAGTTCCGGATGATGTCCAGCCGGATGGAAATTCGATTGTGTTCGAGGGGCCGAAGGAGATGCTGGTGATCGATACCGGTCGCCATCCCGAGCACACCGACAAGATCATCGCTGTGGCGAAGGCCCGGAACAAGCCAATCACGGCCATTATCAATACGCATTGGCACCTCGATCATGCGACGGGCAACGCACGCATTCGCGCGGCCTATCCGGGCGCGAAGCTTTATACGAGTACGGCCGTCGAAGGTGCACTCAAAGGCTTTTTGATCCGGAATGTCGAAAAGGCGAAGGCCAGATTGGAGGATCCGTCCGTGCCAGAACCAAGCAAGGCCGACACTCGTTTGTACCTGAATGCGATCAACGATCCCGGCAATCTGATTCCCGACCAGCCTGTCAAAGGAACGATGTCGATCAAGCTGGGCGCGCGCGAGTTGCAACTGCATTTGGCGAAGTATGCGGCGACCGAGGGCGATGTGTGGGTTCATGACCCGGCCAGCAAGACCGTATTTGTTGGCGACCTGGTAGTGGTGCCCCTGCCATTCTTTGACACGGGATGCGCGGAAGGCTGGCGCCAGGCATTGGCCGAGATTGAACGGCTTGATTTCCGGACCCTGGTTCCGGGCCACGGCTTGCCGATGGATCACGCTACCTTCTCCAGTTATCGCAGCGCATTCGACGCCTTCACCGCTTGTGCAGAAAGCAGCCAGCCTACGGCCAGCTGCGTTGCGACCTGGATGCAGAAAGGAGCGTCCTTTGTCGCCATGCATCCGGACCCGAAGTACTCGGAGGCCGCGTTAGCGTATTATGTCGACCATGTGTTGCGTGCGCCGGCCAAACGCGCCGAATACTGCGGAAGGTAATTGGCAAAAGAATATTGAACAAGATGGAAGATCGAATTAAGGCAAACGCCGAACTTGTCCGGCGAGTTGCGCTGGAAAACATGAATGTGGAGGTCTCGTATGACCTCGATGGCGTTCGCTGGCTCGATGGATTTATTGACAGGCAGCGCAACGGCGCGACGGAGGAAGTCAAGCGAAAGCTATCGAGCACGCTGGGGTCTTACCTCGGTGAGTGCATTCGCCAGACGTACGGCGGAGAATGGGTCCAGGACCCTGAGTTTGGCTGGTCGGTGAGACTCAAGGAAGGATTCAGCGTCTTCCCCTTCAATAAGGTTAACAAGCAGCTCGCCGACGACGACGGCGAGTCGGTCCTGGGCTTGTTCACGGCGATAGATCCACTCCTGGCGAATGCGGGAGAACCTGCAGCGTTTTCCCGTGATCTGCATTCGGCCGATAGTCCTTCGTCCAAACGGCCCTGGTGGAAGTTCTGGTGATCGCAGCCGGCGACGGGCTTGACCGTCGCCCCGCATTCTAGGCAAGCCGCATCAATACGGCCCCGGCGGCGATGCCTGCAATGGCGAGGGCGCGTTTGCTGCCTATCCGTTCGGCCAGGAAGAACCTGGCTATCAGCGCTGCGAACAGGATTGAGGTTTCGCGCAGTGCTGCTACGGCTGCCAATGGGGCTACGGTCATCGCCCACAGCGCGAGCCCGTAGGCACCCAGGGTACCAGCGCCGCCGAGGATGGCGACCTTCCAGTACTGCCGGGCGTAGTCGTGCAACTCGCGTCGGCAACGGAGGAGGCACCAGGCCAGCAGGCCGATGGCGCTGAGAACGTGCAGCCACATCACGTAAGCGGCAGGAGCAGCGGAGGCGCGGGCACCAAGTCCGTCAATTAATGTGTAGGCTGCAATGACCAGGGCGTTCAGCAAGGCGTACACAGTTGCGCGATGTCGCGAGCGGGCGGCAACCTCGCCTGGTATTGTGGGCTGCGTGGCGAACCAGAGCCCGAAGATGCCGCCGCTGATGCAGGTGACAGCCGCGTATTGTGTGATGCTGAGGTGCTCGCCGAGCAAGGGCACGCTGGCGATGGCCACCAGGAGCGGCGCGCTGCCGCGCATGAGCGGGTAGGCGTGGCTCATGTCGCCGTGACGGTAGGCTGCGGCCAGCAGCCCGTAATACGCGTAGTGGATGCCGGTGGAGGCCAGGGCGTAAGGCCAGCTTGCGGCAGCAGGTTGCGTGAGGAAGGGGAGCAGTGGCAGCGAGATCAGGCCGGCCCCGCTGGCCACCAGCACGCTGCTCAGGAAGGGATCGCGCCCTTTCTTGACCAGCGCATTCCAGCCGGCGTGCAGCAACGCGCCGCACAGGACGATGGCAACAACCGACGGCGCCATCAGCGCGGACGCACGCTTTCGGCCAGAATCTCCGGGCGGTGGTAGCGCTGGAAGCCTTCCAACACCACGTTCGACTTGGCTGCGCGTTCGAGCAGTTCCAACAGCACGGCGCGGTCATCCGGATTTAACGAAGTACGGGAGACATAGACCCCGGTCTGCTGCCAAGGCAGCTCGGGGATCGGCTCCAGGCGCAGCCGGTCCAGCATGCCGTTCACGCGCGTTTCGCGGTTGATGGCGCCAGCCAGGATGGTCGGGCCCATGATCGTGATGTCCACCGCGCCAACATACAGCAGGCGCGCAACGGCGCTCGGCTCCACCTCGGTGAACAAGCGCCCCTGGCGCGCCAGTTCGCGCACGATGGCCTGGTAGGCGTCGCCATAGTCATAGCCGCGCACGATTGCCACACGCAGGTCGCGCCGGTCCAGCAGGTCCTGGGCGTTGGCGATTGGCGGGCGCGGGCTTTGCAAGGAGATCAACATGGCACGGTGGCCTACCATCGGCACGAAAATGCCGTGGACATCGCGTGCCGCCGTGCGGGTTGCGGGAAGCAGCAGGTCGGCCTTGCCGGCCTCGAACAGCAATTCCTGGCGCGCGCGCGGCACTGAAGTGAAGGTGAAGTGGCAGCCGGCACGCGGGCCGAGGCTGCGGAATATCTCCGGATAGATTCCGCTGTATGTCCCGTTGCCGACGATGACACTGACGCCGGTGGTGGACACCGGCACCAGGATGTCGCGCGAGCAGTCGGCATGCGATGGCAAGGCCGCCGCTGCAAAGGGCAGGGCAGCGAGAAGGTTGCGGAAGAAACTGTGCACGCGCCGGGTCATACGTTGATTATGCGCCTGTTTCCGTGGCTGCCGCCGTGGCCATATGGTGCTGGCGGAAGTAGTGCCGCGCGACGAAGATGCCGACCGCCTGCATCGCTGCGCACACGAAGAAAGTGCTGCCGATGCGCCAGTCGTTCGGTGGCAAGTGGCTGACAGCGCCGAGGATGGTGCCGCCCAGCAGTGGCATGACGACCGTGCCAAGGCTGCTGATCGACTGCAGGGAGCCCATCAGCTCACCCTGTTCGTTGGCCGGCGTAGCCTTCGACACGATGCCTTGCAGCGCCGGGCCTGCCGCGAAGGCGAGCAGATTGCAGAGGATGAAGACGTACATCATCCAACCCTGGGTGGCCAGGCCGTACAGCATATAAGTGATGGCGCCCGAGGTCAGCCCGATCAGGGACAGCCGCACTTCGCCGAATTTGCGGATCAGGACCCCAAGCAAGCCGGCCTGCACGACTGCCGCAGCCAGGCCGACACAGAACAGCGCGGCGCCGTTTTCGCCTGGACCCCAGCCGAAGCGGAAGTGAGTGAACAGCACCCAGGTCGCTTGCAGCATCATCTGCGCGCCGGTCACCAGGGCGAAGGTGATCACCAGGCCGCGGATGTCCTGGCGGCGTGCCAGCTTGGCCAGCGCGCTGAACGGGTTGACCGACACCAGCTTGAACTTGCCGCGCTGTGCTTCCGGCAGCGATTCAGGCACGAAGAAATAGCCGTAAATGAAATTGGCGAAGGACAGCACGGCTGCCACGTAGAAGGGCAGGTGCAGGTCGAATTTGCCCAGCAGGCCACCCAGCATCGGACCGCAGATGAAGCCCAGGCCGAAAGTGGCGCCGATCTTGCCGAAGCTCTTGGCGCGGTCTTCGTGGGTGGAGATGTCGGAGGCGTACGCCGAAGCAACCGACATGCTGGCCGAAGACATGCCGCCGATCACGCGGCCGATGAACAGGCAAGCCAGGTTGGGCGCCCAGGCCGTGGCCAGGAAGTTGATGCCCATGCCGGCCATCGAATACAGCAGGACGGGACGGCGGCCGACGCGGTCGCTGATCGCGCCCAGCATCGGCATGAAGATGAACTGCAGCAGGCCGAAAGTGGCGCCCAGGATGCCGTACCACAGCGCGTGCAGTTCGCGGTCCTGCACGTACTGGCCGACCAGGATCGGCAGCACCGGCACGATAATGCCGATGCCCAGCATGTCGATGAAGATGCTGACCAGGACGAAGTTCAGGTTGGCTTTGCGCTTGATCCCGCTCATGCCGCCACCGCCCATTCTGCGACGAAGCTGTCGCGGAAGGCGAGCAGCTCTTGCAGGCGTTGCTCGCCCAGCGCGCGGCCGGCGGCGGTCTGCATGGTGCCGGGCAGGGTGGCCAGCTTCACTTCGATGTGGTCGAGCGAATAAACCTTGTCGTTGCGTTCGCGATTGACGGCCAGCGGATCGTCCGGGTGCGCCAGGGCGGTGCCCATGCGGCCCGCAATATAGAACATGCGCGCCAGGCCGACGGCGCCGAGTGCGTCGAGGCGGTCGGCGTCCTGCACGATGCGCGCTTCCAGCGTGGTTGGCTGCAGCGCGGCGGAGAAGCTGTGGGTTTCGATGGCGTGGGCCACCGCGTCCAGCCGGTCGGCCGGGAAGCCTGCCTCGGCCAGTTGGGTGCGGGCCAGCGCTGCAGCCTGGCGCGAGGCGAGGTGGCGTTCCGGGTGGTTCTTTGGCAGGTTGACCAGGTCATGCAGGTAGCAGGCTGCCATGACGACCAGGCGGTCTGCTTCGGGATGCAGTTCCAGCAGCAGGCTGGCATTGCGCCACACCCGGTGCAAATGATTGGTGTCGTGGGCGCCGTCGTCGCCCGCCGCTGCGCTGGCCAGCGCGACCAGGCGCGGCTGCCAAGTGCTGAGAGTGATATCCATAAACCTTGATTCCGTTTTTAGCTGCGCAATTGTGCCATGTATTTATCGCAAGCTTGTATGTTTCTCTATGGCAAAATTCTTGGTGATTATTTTATTGGTCTACGGTAACATTATGGTGTCATCGTTCATAAGTGAAAAATTATCATGACTACCACTGCCAACCAGGCCGCCGAGTTCCTGGCCTTTACCCTGGGCCAGGAAGAATACGGCATCGATATCCAGAAGGTCAGCGAGATCCGCAGCTACGAGAACCCGACCCGCATCGCCAGTGCGCCTGACTACGTGAAGGGCGTGATCAACCTGCGCGGCCTGATCGTGCCGATCATCGACATGCGCGTGCGCTTCCAGCTTGGCGAGCCGACTTACGGCCCGTTCACTGTGGTCATCATCCTGCACATCGGCGCCCGTACCGTGGGTATCGTGGTCGATGCGGTATCCGATGTCACGACCCTGCAACCGGAGCAGATCAAGCCGGCGCCGGATATCAGCGGTTCCATGAATACCGAATACATCACGGGCCTGGGCACCATCGAAGACCGCATGCTGATCCTGGTTGATATTGAACGCTTGATGTCGTCGGCCGACATGGGTTTGATCGAGAAGATGGCGGCATGAAATTCCTGAATAATTTGAGTATCGGCAAACGCCTGGCATTCGGCTTTGCCGTGACGCTTGCACTGTCCATCGTGATCGCTGCCCTCGGCGTCTGGCGCCTGCAGCAGGTTGCCGGCGCCACGCGCCATATGATGGAAACTCCGCTGGC
>DASWTB010000311.1:0-6089 GCA_036402315.1 Pseudoduganella sp.
TCGGCATCGACGCCGTCCTGGCCGACATGCGTGCACGTGGCGAGAAAGTTTAATAGGGAGCTGAATCATGGCAAAAACTGGCCGCGACAAGATCAAGCTGGAATCGACCGCTGGTACTGGTCACTTCTACACCACGACCAAGAACAAGCGCACCATGCCTTCCAAAATGGAAATCATGAAGTTCGATCCTAAAGCACGCAAGCACGTGATGTACAAGGAAACCAAGATCAAGTAATCGATCTCGGTTCGAACAAAAAACCGCCCTTCCGGGCGGTTTTTTTATTCGCAGCCGCCTTCCGTCTGCAGTTGCAGGCGCTTGCCGGCGTGGATCGCCTTCACTTTCCCTTCATGCATCACGTAGCGGATGGCCAGTTCACGGTCCCCCGTTTCCACCATCGACCAGTCAGCATGCTGAGGATGCGGCTTCACTGCATCGCCATAGACGCGCAGCAGCTTCGATGCAGGATCGCCAATGCGCACACCACGTTCGGTGCCAAAGCCCCCTGACACATCGACTCGCACCACCACCTTTTTCACAAACGTGACTTGCACGTTCGGATAACGTTTCGACCGTGCCACACGGCACGTTTTGTCGTCACGGTAGACTGTTTCCTCGCCCAGGCCGCCAAAGGTCTTGCCCAGGTTTTCGTAACGGGCGCCGACCTTGTACGGCCCCAGCCCATCCGGCTTGATGACCCAGCTCGCCGCCTGTGCCCCGCCCGCCAGCAGCATAGCCGCAAACCCTAACCACAATTTCACAATCACCCTCCCTTGGATTTTATTGATTCATGGCAACAGCATACTCTTGATCTGAAAGCGACGCCACACTGTAACCAAGGCCCCCTGATGCTGCGACATCAACATCGGGCAAGAGAAGGATCGATTTACAAACGAGCGCAAAAACGTTATCTTTTTATTATGAAATTAATCGCTTTCCTCGCCGCGAGCGCATTCGCTCTCCCCTCCTTTGCACAAGATACCCTGGTGCGCCCAGGCTATGACGCCAGCCAATGCAGGAAACCCAGGTGGCCGCCGCGCGATATGGAACTGGGACATGAAGGCGGTGTCCAGGTAGCCGTCATGGTCGGCGCAGACGGCAAAGTCATCAAGACGGCCGTCCAACTCTCTTCCGGCTTTCCAAATCTCGACGACGCAACCGAAGCCGCGCTCAAGGATTGCATCTTCAAACCAGGCACCGTCAATCAACGACCAGTGGCCATGTGGAAGAGCGTCTACTATTCCTGGAAGGCATCGGAATCCGGCGCCCTGGGCAGTGAGTGGAGAAGAATATTGCGCTCGGCGGAAGAAGGTGATGCGGCAGCCCTGTATATGTTCGCCAAACTGCAGCTTGGTGTTAAGGAGACCAGGGAGAACGGCATGAAAATGCTGAAACTGGTCGCCAATGCGGGCTTCCCCATGGCGGAATATGAACTCGCCCAGCGCTACGAGGAAGGCTGTTGCCTGGAGCGCGATCAGGGAGCAGCTGAGATGTGGTACGCCAAGGCATTAAGCCATGGCGACCCATTGGCACGTGAACGCGCCCGACTGCTTCAAAACGCAGCGAATGGCGCTCCATAAAAACAAACGGCCCTGCATGCAGGGCCGTTTCGTTGAGGGCAGCGGCGCTTAAGCGTAGCTGCGCAGGCGCATCGAGAACTCTTGCAGAGACTTGATGCCCGACGCCTCCGCGCGCTCGCACCAGTCTTGCAGCTTCTGCACCAGCTCATCGCGGGTGAAGTGAGAACGCTCCCACAGCATGCCCAGTTCCACGCGCATATTGTGCATGGTTTCCAGCGCCTTCGAGTGCTGGAACAGTTCCACCAGCTGCTGCTTCTGCGGCGCTTCCAGCTTGCCTGGTTCACGCTGCAGCAGCTTGCGCGACGACTTCAGGAAGCGCGATTCGAGCTGCGCCTTGTCCTTCAAGTGCTCCAGCTCTTCCTTCCATGCGTGCTTGACCGACTTGGCGTACTTGGCCATCACGTCGTAGCGGTTAGCGATCACCGATTGCAGGGTTTCGAAGTCGGCCTTCACCTTGGCAGTGTCGAACTTTGGCTTCGGCGGCATCTTCTTCACCTTGGCCAAACCGACCATTTCCATGGCGCGAATATAGCCCCAGCCGATGTCGAACTCATACCACTTGGACGACAGCTTGGCCGAGGTCGCATAGGTGTGGTGGTTGTTGTGCAGCTCTTCGCCGCCGATGATGATGCCCCAAGGGATGATGTTGGTGGCTGCATCGGAGCAGTCGTAATTGCGGTAGCCCCACCAGTGGCCGATGCCGTTGATGATGCCGGCGGCAGTCACAGGGATCCACAGCATCTGCACGGCCCACACGGTAATGCCCTTGGCGCCGAACAGGATGAAGTCGATGATCAGCATCAGCGCCACGCCCTGCCAGCTGAACTTGCTGTACAGGTTCTTTTCGATCCAGTCGTCAGGAGTGCCATGGCCATACTTCTCCATGGTTTCCTTGTTTTTCGATTCAGCGCGGTACAGCTCGGCACCTTGCCAGAACACGGTCTTGATGCCCTTGGTTACCGGGCTGTGCGGATCTTCTTCGGTATCGCACTTGGCGTGATGCTTGCGGTGGATGGCAGCCCACTCCTTGGTCACCTGGCCGGTGGTCAGCCACAACCAGAAACGGAAGAAATGCGACGGGATCGCGTGCAGTTCCAATGCGCGGTGCGCCTGGTGGCGATGCAGGAAGATCGTCACGCTGGCGATGGTGATGTGGGTCAGGATCAGCGTGACGCCAACCGTTGCCCAGGCACCCAGGCCGGTCACGCCATTACTGAGGAAATCGAGAACTGCACTTAAATCCATTACAACTCCAAATGTGACTCCGAATAGGCGCATTGTACGCGCTTTCGCAGGTGATTTGCGGAACGATTTCCCGCGGGCACTGATTATTTTTTAGGCAGGCTGCCCCGGCAGAGTGCCGAGCAGGCGAATCTCGCGTTGCGGGAACGGTACAGAAATCCCGTTTTCTTTCAAGGACTTCCAGATTGCCCGATTGACATCGGAGGTCACCCCGCCACGGCCGTTTTCCGGGTCGGCAATCCAGAAGGCCAACGCCAGTTCGAGGCCATCGGCGCCAAAGGCCTGCAGCATGCCCGATGGCGGCTTATCTTTCATCACACGCTCGATAGAGAGCGCCGCGTCTTCCATCAGCTTGAGCACGAAGTCGACATCGCTGTCGTAGCCGACCGTCACGCGCGTGACGATCACCACGGCCGGATTGGACAGCGACGAGTTCTGCACCGCGCCCGACACCAGCATCTCGTTCGGCACGATGGATTCAACGCCGTCAGTCCCCTGCAGCACGGTATAGCGCGTGTTGATCTGGGTGACCTGGCCGCTGTACTTGTCGACCGTGATGACATTGCCGATGGTCAGGCTGCGGTCCAGCAGGATGATGAAACCGGACACGTAGTTGCTGGCGATCTTCTGCAAGCCGAGGCCAAGGCCGACACCGAGCGCGCCGCCAAACACCGACAGCACGGTCAAGTCAATACCCACCAGCGACAGGCTGACCAGCACCGCGACCAGGATCAGCACCGCACGGCCCATGCGCGCAAACACCACGCGCAGGTTGGAGTGCATGGTATGCAGGTTCATCAGCCGCTCTTCGAGCGCCGCGCCAGCCCACATGGCCAGCAACAGCAGCACCACCACCGATACCGCCGCCTGCAGGATGGTGGCGATCGACACCTTGTGCTTGCCGAGCGGGATCAGCGTATCGTCGAGGAAGCCGAAGACGTCCTGGTAAAAGCCGGTGATATACAGCACGAAGGCCAGCCACACCAGCAGCTGGAACACCTTCTCGAAATTCTGCATGCCCTCGCCCACCACGCCACCGCGCGCAAACACGCGGCGCAGCAGGTAGAAGCCAAAGCGGATTACTGCCAGCGAACTGAAGATCGGCAGCGCCAGGTTGACCAGGTTCACATGCTGGTGCATGCGGCCCAGCATCTTGAGCGAGATCCATAGCAGCACGACGATGGCCAGCGGACCGACGACGCGGCCGAAGCTCTCCAGGCCAAAGCGCGCCACGCCGTTGTCCGCGGTCCGCGCCTTCACGCCGCGCCACAGGAAGCGCGACAAGGTCCAGCCCAGCAGAATGGACAAGGCAATCGCCCCGGCCTGCCACATCAGGCCAGGATCGCGCAGGTCACCCAGAAGATCATCCAGCAATTTCGCTAACGGCATCGTTCAGCATACTCCTTATGGTCGCGCCCGTGTCCCACCATGGGGTCACACCCGTTTCGGGACACGAGCTGTGCAATGTTACGGCCGCGCCCGTGTCCCATTTCGGGTGTGACCCCAGGGTGGGACACGGGCTGGGCTGTTACTCTTCGTCGGCCTTGGCCGGCTTGGCCATTGGCTTGCGTTCGAAGACGGCGGCGAAGAAGCCGTCGGTCTGGTGCTTGTGCGGCAACAGCTTAAGGTAGTCGCCCATTTCGAGGTTGGCGATCTTTTGCTCGGCCAGCACTTTGGACATCGGCACCAGCTCGAAATCCGGGTGGGTTTCGATGAACTGCTTAGCCACGGCGTCGTTCTCTTCGTTCAGCAGCGAGCAGGTGGCGTACACCAGGCGGCCGCCGCCCTTCACCAGGCGCGCGGCGCCGTCCAGGATCGAGACCTGCTTTTCGTGCATCTCTGCGATCGCGCTTTCCGGCTGGCGCCATTTCACGTCCGGGTTGCGGCGCAGCGTGCCCATGCCGGAGCATGGCGCGTCCACCAGCACGCGGTCGATCTTGCCTGCCAGGCGCTTGACCTTGGCGTCCTTTTCGTGGGCGATGGCGACCGGGTGCACGTTCGAGAGACCGGAGCGCGCCAGGCGCGGCTTCAGCTTGCTCAAACGCTTTTCCGATACGTCAAACGCATACAGGCGGCCGGTATTGCGCATCTGCGCGCCCAGCGCCAGCGTCTTGCCGCCGGCGCCGGCGCAGAAGTCCACCACCATCTCGCCGCGCTTGGCGCCGAGGATCTGCGCCAGCAGCTGGCTGCCTTCATCCTGCACTTCGATGGCGCCAGATTTGAAGAGCGGCAGGTTTTGCAGCGCCGGCTTTTTCTTCAGGCGCAGGCCCAGCGGGGCGAATGGCGTCGGCTCGGCGACAATCGGTGCGGTGGCCAGTTCGGCCACCACCGCATCGCGGTCGGTCTTCATGGCGTTGACGCGCAGGTCCAGCGGCGCCGGTGTGTTCAGCGCATCGGCCAGGGCCAGGGTTTCTTCTTCGCCGTATTGCTCGACCAGCTTGTCGAACAGCCACTTCGGCATATTCGCGCGCATCGATTTGTGCAGCAGCGAGCGGTCGATTTCCAGCTGGCGCTTCAGCCAATCGGATTCTTCCTCGCTCAGGCCAGGCAGTGCATCGATGCCGACAGCGTCGGCCATACCCAGCAGCACCAGGCGACGCATGGTGGCGCCGCCGGCCCCGGCTTCGGCGCGGTCGGTGAAGAAGGCTTTGTTACGCAGCACGGCGTACACCGATTCGGCAATGGCGCCGCGCTCGCGGCCGCCCAGCTTCGGGTGCGATTTGAAGAAGTGCGACAGGGTGGTGTCGGCCGGCGCGGTGAAGCGCATGATTTCACGCAGCACGTTTTCGGCGCTGGTGAGGACGTAGGGTGGCAAACGCATGGTGTTCTTTCTCTATTCAGTTGCGGTCAATATTGACCTTGCCATCCTCGACCTTCAAACGGCCTTCGACGAACCAGCGGATAGCGCGCGGGTACATCACGTGTTCCTGTTCCAGCACGCGCGCCGCCAGCACATCGGCGCTATCGCCTGGCAGGATCGGCACGGAAACCTGGTCCACCAGCGGGCCGTGGTCCAGCTGCGCGGTGACGAAGTGCACGGTGGCGCCGTGCGTGGCCAGGCCCGATGCCAGCGCCTGTTCATGCGTGTGCAGCCCCGGGAACAGCGGCAGCAGCGACGGGTGGATATTCAGCATGCGGTTTTCATAGTGGGCCACGAAGCCCGGCGTGAGGATGCGCATGAAGCCGGCCAGCACCACCAGGGCGGGCTGGTGACGGTCGATCGCGGCGGCCAGCTCCGCGTCGAACGCTTCGCGGCCGCCGAACTGCTT
>DASWTB010000312.1:0-4121 GCA_036402315.1 Pseudoduganella sp.
GTAGGACGGATGTCCTACGCTTGTCGGCATGATTAAACAGGCAACAGATACCCGCGCACGCATCGTCGCAACAGCCGACCGGCTGTTCTATGAAAACGGCTATGGGCACACCAGCTTCGCCGACATCGCTGCCGCGGTGGAGCTCTCACGCGGCAATTTCTACTATCACTTCAAGACGAAGGACGAGATCCTTGCGGCCGTGATTGAACTGCGCCGGCAGAAGACGCAAGCGATGCTCAATGCCTGGACTGCGGAAGCCGCGCAGCCGGCCGCACGCATTGGCCGCTTCATTGACATGATGGTGATGAACGCGCCCTCGATCCGCCGCAATGGCTGCCCGGTGGGCACGCTGTGCACCGAGCTGGCCAAGCTTGAACATCCCGCGCTGCCGCAGGCGAATACGCTGTTCACGCTGTTCCGCGAGTGGCTGCGTGCACAATTCGGGCAGCTCGGCACCAAGGCCGCAGCCAACGCGGATGGCCTGGCCATGCACCTTCTGGCGCGCAGCCAGGGCATCGCCACGCTCGCCAACGCCTTTGACGACGGCACATTTATCCAACACGAGGTTTTGCAACTGCACAAATGGCTGAACGCCATTGCCAAATAGAGGAGGAATCATGTTTGTTGTATCGCTCAAACTGACTGGCAGCCGTGAACAGGCCGCCCCGTGGATGGCCGCACATAAGGACTGGCTGCAAGCCGGTTTTGACGATGGCGTTTTCCTTGCGGCGGGCAACCTGCATGGGCAGCCAGGCGGCGGCATCCTGGTGCATGGGCTGGACGAAGCCGCCGTGCGTGAGCGCCTGGCGCAAGATCCGTTTGTCGCCAACGGGCTGGTCGAGGTGGAGCTGGGCGGCTTCACGCCTGCCAAGGCTGATGCTCGGCTGCAATTCTTATTGCCTGCGTAAGAGAAGCCCTTAAGCGAAGCGTTTACATTTCAATTGTCCAACGTTAGGATGTTGTAAATATTTTAACGGAGGAGCGGAATGGCGGAGCGTCTGACAGTCGATGGGGTGACAGTTCATGTGGAAGGCGAGGGCAACGATGCCATCATGATGATTCACGGCTGGCCTTATGACCGCAGCCTGTGGGATTCCCAGGTTGCAGCCTTCTCCCCGACTTATCGCTGTGTACGGTTCAGCTTCCCCAGCCAAGGGGGAAAAGGCAGCCACACCATTGAAGAAGTGTCGAAACTCTACGCCGACACCGTCAATGCCGTGAATGGCGGACGTCCCGTCATCCTGATGCTGAGCGACTGGGGCTGCGTCTTTGGCTACCAGTTCGCCTTGCGTTACCCGGAACTGGTGAGCCGGGTGATCAGTGTCGGCATCGGCGGCTCTAGCCAGATGACTTACCGCGCCTCGCTGGACTGGAAAACCCGCCTGCGGCTGGCCTTTGCCCACCGTCGCCTGAAAGCATCGAGCGGCAATAGCCGCGCTGCACGCGAGGCTTGCGCCCGGCTGCAACTGCCCCATGCAATCACCTGGCTGCGCGCCACCACGCCAGCAGTGGGAACGTTGCCGTTCAAGCTGCGCTGGCCCATGCTCTACATCTACGGCAAGCGCAAGCCATTCTCCTTCCACACCCGGAGTTTCGAAGCGGCCGTGCAGTCCAAGCCTGACAGCAGGGTCATTGCTTTCCGCACCGGCCACTGGGTTATGCGCGAACAGCCGGAAGCCTTCAATACTGCCGTGATGGGGTGGCTGGAGCAGGGCCGCACGGCCTGAAGCTGGATTGCACCAAGGCGCGTTCGGCCGTATAGTGCCGGATCCGCAATTTTGCGTTGGTGCAATAGAACTTTATAAATGAAACTCATCAAGACCACACTCCTGCTGTCCGCATTGGCTTCGTCCTTCTGCGCCTCTGCCGCAGAGCGCCTCTACCTTCAAGCCCCGGTGCAGTTCGCGCCAGGCTCCTTCGCTCCCCAAGCCGTAAGGAATCAATGCCAACTTGAGCGCCATCTCCTGGACGATGTCTCGACGCAGGTCACCAAGCATTATGGCCGCATTGAACTGGCAACTGTCAGTGATGATGTCGGTAACGACAAAGTCATCAAGATCACGATTACAAATGCCTGGGGCGCAGGCGGCGGCGGATGGTCGGGGCCCAAGTCATTGCAGATTCTCGCTGAGCTCAAGCAAGGCGACAACACGCTGTCGTCTGCATCGTTCCGGCGCTCGACGATGGGCCTGGGCGGAATTTTCAGCGGAACTTGCCCTATGTTCCATAAGGTAACCAAAGAGCTGGGCGAGGACGTGGCCGATTGGCTGAAGGATGGTGCTCCTTCGAAGGCAGTTCCTGTCGAAGAAGGCCAGAAGCCCGCTGAATAAAGCGGCCTTCTACGCGGCTGCGGGCCGGCGAATCTGCATTTCATCCCGTGATTTTTGCGCTTCGTCGCAAGTGCAAGGCAGGGCAGGGAGGCTTTAGGTACAGTGCAAGCATGGAAGCACGGAAGTAGTTCAACACTGACCTGAAGGAGAACATCATGAAAGCCCTGAAACACATGGAAGCGATCTTCGTCATCGCAGCAGCCCTGGCCACCGTGACCAGCTTTGCCACCGCCACCACTCCTGTGCTGCACGTAGCGGCCGACCCGGTCGTCGCCACGGTCGACACAGGCATTCCGACCGTGGTGGTGGCCGCCAAGCGCCTGACCGCGGCGGAAAAAGCAGCACTGATCTGACAGCACAACGCCGCAGGGCGTAAAACTCGGTTGTTGTGCTGTCATCTTGGTACAATTGCCCCTTTCGACTAAACCTCGTTGCGGCAGCAATAACAACATGATTGACATCCAACTTCTCCGTAAAGACATTGATACTGTCGCCGCCAAACTGGCGACCCGCAAGTTCCAGCTCGACGTAGCTGGCTTCAATGCCCTGGAAGGTGAACGCAAAGCCATCCAGATGCGTACCGAAGAACTGCAAAGCAAGCGCAATTCGCTGTCCAAGCAGATCGGCATGATGAAGGGCAAAGGAGAAGACACCACCGCCGTGATGGCCGAAGTAGGCGGCCTGGGCGACGAACTGAAGGCCAATGAAATCAAGCTGGCCGACGTGCAGCTGAAGATGAATACCTTCCTGCAGGCCGTACCGAACCTGCCGCACGAATCCGTGCCGGCCGGAGCCGACGAAACGGGCAACGTGGAAGTCCGCAAATTCGGCACCCCGCGCAGCTTCGACTTCGAAGTCAAAGACCACGCCGACGTAGGCGCCGCACTGGGCCTGGACTTCGAGACCGCCACCAAACTGACCGGTTCCCGCTTCAGCGTCATGAAGGGCGGCATCGCACGCCTGCACCGCGCACTGGCGCAGTTCATGCTGGACACCCACACCGACAAGCACGGCTACACAGAGTGCTACACCCCGTACATGGTCAACGCCGAATCGCTGCTGGGCACCGGCCAGCTGCCGAAGTTCGAAGCGGACCTGTTCTCGGTGAAGAAGGGCGGCGCGGAAGGCGAAGGCCAGAACTTCTACCTGATTCCGACCTCGGAAGTTTCGCTGACCAATATGGTGCGCGACGAAATCCTCGCCGTCGAGACGCTGCCGATCAAGGTCACCGCCCACACCCCATGCTTCCGTTCCGAAGCCGGTTCCGCCGGCCGCGATACCAAGGGCATGATTCGCCAGCACCAGTTCGACAAGGTTGAACTGGTCCAGGTGGTGCATCCGGAGAAGTCGTACGAAGCGCTGGAAGAAATGGTCGGCCACGCCGAATACATCCTGCAGACCCTGGGCCTGCCATACCGCGTGATGCAGCTGTGCACCGGCGACATGGGCTTTGGCGCCGCCAAGACCTACGACCTGGAAGTGTGGCTGCCGGCGCAGAACACCTACCGTGAGATTTCCTCGCTGTCGAACTGCGAAGCCTTCCAGGCCCGCCGCATGCAGGCGCGCTTCCGCAATGCCGCGGGCAAGCCTGAACTGCTGCACACCCTGAACGGCTCCGGCCTGGCGGTCGGCCGCACCCTGGTCGCCGTGCTGGAAAACTACCAGCAGGCCGACGGTTCGGTGGACATTCCAGCCGTCCTGCAGCCGTATATGGGCGGCCTGACCAAGCTCGTAGCATAAAGTTGAAAATAGCCCTTCCATTTTCCGGAAGGGCTGCTATAATCTTGGCTC
>DASWTB010000313.1:0-2769 GCA_036402315.1 Pseudoduganella sp.
TTTGTCAGCCCAGCCGCAACACCTCCGCCAGCCAATCCACAAACACCCGCACCCTCGGCGACAAATGCCGATTGTGCGAATAAACAATCGACACCGGCATCGCCGGCGGCCGCCACTCCGGCAGCACCTCCACCAATTCCCCCCGCTCCAGCAAGGCCTCAATCCCCGGCCGTGGAATCTGCGCCAAGCCGATCCCCGCCAGGCACGCCCCCAGGTAAGCCTCCGAACTCCCCACCGACACCTTGCTGCGCACCGACAGCGTCCTCACCTCCCCATCCACCACATACTCCCAGGGCAAATCGCGCCCGGTCTGGCTGGAGAAATAATTGACCGCCCAGTGCTCCCGCAAATCCTCCAGCGTACGAGGCGTCCCATGCGCCGCCAGGTAAGCCGGCGACGCCACATTCACCTGCGCCATCGACCCGAGCGGCTTGGCCACCAGGGTCGAATCACGCAACACCCCCGCCCGCACCGCGCAGTCGATGCCTTCCCCCACAAGATCCACCATGCGGTCATTAGCCCCCACGCGGATCTTGATCTCCGGGTAGCGTGCAAAGAAATCCGGCAGCGCGGGAATCACGCTCAAGCGCGCAATCCGCTCCGGCAGGTCGACCCGGATCGTCCCGGAAGGCTTGCGCCCGTCGGACAGGAACAAGGCATTGATGTCTTCCAGCTCATTGAGCAGGGCGCGGCAGCGCTCCACATACAGCTGCCCTTCAACCGTCAGGCTGACCTTGCGCGTGGTGCGCTGGAGCAGCCGCACGCCGAGCTGCTGCTCGATCGACTGCACGGCATTGGTCACGGTAGGGCGGGGAAGGTCGAGCTGTTCGGCAGCCTGGGTGAAGCTCTTGCTGTCGGCCACCGCCATGAAGACCTGCATGGCTTTGAACTGGTCCATTGTTATCTATTGGCGAATAAAGATGTATCAAATGATGCATTTATTGTTCGATTCGATAATAGCACAATGGTCTCCATCGAAACCTCACCTGGAGACCACACATGGAAACCCGCAAACTTGGCAGCACCGGCCCGCAAACCTCCCAGCTCGGCCTGGGCCTGATGGGCATGTCCGACCTGTACGGACCGGCCGACCGCGCCGAAAGCCTGGCCACCATCCACGCTGCGCTGGATGCCGGCGTCACCCTGCTCGACACCGGCGACTTCTACGGCATGGGCCACAATGAAATGCTGCTGGGCGAAGCGCTGCAGGGCCGCAACCGCGACCAGGTGCAGATCAGCGTGAAGTTCGGCGCCCTGCGCGACCCGGACGGCGGCTTTATCGGCTACGACGCGCGCCCGCAGTCCGTTGCCAACTTCCTGGCGTATTCGCTGCGCCGCCTGGGCACGGACTACATCGACATCTACCGCCCATCACGCCTCGACCCGGCCACGCCGATCGAGGACACCGTCGGCGCCATCGCCGAGCAGGTACGCAAGGGCCACGTGCGCCACATCGGCCTGTCCGAAGTGAACGGCGAAACACTGCGCCGCGCCAATGCCGTGCACCCGATCACCGACGTGCAGATCGAATACTCGATGATCTCGCGCGGCATCGAAAACGGCTTGCTGCAAACGGCGCGTGAACTGGGCGTCGGCATCACAGCCTATGGCGTGCTGTCGCGCGGCTTGATTAGCGGCCACTGGACTGCACAGCGCGAAGGCGAAAAGGATTACCGCGGCCTGCACAGCCCCCGCTTCCAGGGCGAGAACCTGAAACACAACCTGGAGCTGGTGGAGCGCATGCGGGCCGTGGCGCAAGCCAAGGGCATCAGCGTGGCGCAGCTGGCAATTGCCTGGGTAATGGCGCAAGGCACGGACATCGTGCCCCTGGTCGGCGCACGCACCCGTACCCGCCTGCAGGAAGCGCTGGGCGCGCTCGACGCGGTGCTGCTGCAATCCGACCTGGAAGCTCTGGAGCTGATCGTGCCGCAAGGCGCCGCAGCCGGTGGCCGCTACAACGACTACCAGCTGTCGCACCTGGACAGCGAAAAAGCAGCCTAAGCGAAAACTTCGTCAAGGAAGTCGATAAAGGCCTGGGCCTTCGCCGCGCCAGCGGCGTTAACCCGCTCGACCTCAAGATCGCCGCGGTTAAGGAGCAGGGACCTACTGCGGCGCCGGGGCGCCTTCGGCCGGCGCTGCAGGGGGCGCAGGAGCAGGCGGGTTAGCCTCGGCATCGAAGCGCATCTTCGCCTTTTTGTCTTCCGCTACGAAAGTTCCAAGCTTGCTTCCCGTGGCAGTGGTATTGCCGCCTTCGGCGACCAGGGTGCAGCCCTGGGTTTCCACCTGCCAGACATATTTTCCGGCGCGCAGGCTCCAGACGTTGTCGCCGCTGGCGAACAGTTCAAATTCCAGGCCCTCCAGCGGCATCTCGCCCAAAGGAATCGCGCGTTGGCATTCCGGCAGGCGCGCCGCCATCAGCGTGTACTGCGCATCTTCCTTCCAGAAAAACTCCTGCTGCCGCCGCACCGTCAGGGTGTGTTCGCGCGTGCCGTCCGCATAGAAGGTTGCGGAATCATTAACGCAGCCAGCGAGCAGAAACAGCGGCACCACAGTCAGGATCTTGCGCATGGGCGATAGGAAGTGATTGGTTTGAAAGCAATTATAGCCCCCGCGCACGATTGCCGCGCAAGCTCCGCCGCAGGGGTACACTGGAAACCTCCCGATGACTGCTCGACCATTTCAATGCAAAGAAGTTCGACCATCGATGACCAGGGGTTTCGCCGCATTCTCAACCGCAACGTGAAGATTCCGCTGCTTGGCGGAATTGTT
>DASWTB010000314.1:0-7337 GCA_036402315.1 Pseudoduganella sp.
CAGGGCAGGAGCTCGCCGAGCCGATTGATGGGGTGATCGGCGATGCGGCCCAGCACGTGGCGCAAGTACGCCTCCGGGTTGAGCCCATTGAGCAACGCCCGCCGGATCCCCCGGTCCGCAACGGACTTCCGGATTCGGCCAGTTTCGGCCAGCCACCCTTACGCCGTCGGGCGGCCGAAGCAGGTCGGTAAGCGGACTCTGGCGGGAGCCTGCTGACTTACACCATTGGCAGTTGCCGCACCGGCTTGCCGGTAAGCTGGGCGACGGCATGTGCCACGGCCGGCGCGATCGGCGGCACGGCAATTTCACCGACGCCGCCGGGCTCGGCCGTGCTGGGCACGAGGTGGGTTTCGATTACCGGCGTCTGCGCCATCTTCATCATCGGATAGTCAGGGAAGTTGGTCTGCACGATCCGCCCGTCCTTGATCTGAATCTGGCTGTACAGCGCCGCGGTCAGCCCGAAGATGATTCCGCTTTCCATCTGCTGCGCAACGATATCCGGATTGACCACCGTGCCGCAGTCCACGGCGCAGATGACGCGATGCACGCGCGGCTTTCCGTCCTTGAGCGACACCTCTGCCACCTGTGCCACCACCGAGCCGAACGAGTTGTGCAGCGCAAGCCCGCGCGCACGCGGTGCGCCGTCCGCGGCGGGTGCCAGTGGCCGGTTCCAGCCTGCCGCCTGCGCTGCGGTGTCGAGCACCTTCAGTTCACGCGGATGCGCCTTGAGCAAGTCCCGCCGCATCGCCAGCGGGTCGATCCTGGCAGCGGCCGCCACGTCGTTCAGGAAGCCTTCCAGGAAGAACCCGGTGTAGGAATGGCCGACGCTGCGCCAGAATCCGATCGGCACCGGCAAATCGACCACCAGGTGCGCAATATGCTCGTGCTCGATCTCATACGGCAGGTCGAACAGGCCTTCGGCTGCATAGCGGTCGATACCGAGCGACGGCGCGCCGAACAGGCGCTCCAGCTCGCCGGCCAGGATCGACTGCCCGGCACTGCGTGAGGCGATGGCCGTCACCTTGCCATTCTCGACGCGTGCCTTCAGGCGTGCGATGGCCTGCGGGCGATAGAAGTCGTGGCGGATGTCGTCTTCGCGCGCCCAGATCACCTGTACCGGGCGGCCCTCGGTCTTGGTGGCGATCGACACGGCCTGGCCGATGAAATCCGACTCCAGCCGCCGTCCGAATCCGCCGCCAATGAGCGGGATGTCGATCTGCACCTGGTCCCGGCTCACACCTGCGGCGCGCGCGGCGACCAGTTGCGCCAGCGTGGCCACCTGGGTGGGCGCCCAGAGCTGCACGCCATCCCTGGTCACCTGCGCCGTGCAGTTGATCGGCTCCATGGCGGCATGCGCCAGGTACGGCACGCTGTATTCGGCCTCGACGATGGTTGCGCCACCCGTCTTGTCAAAGGCCTTCAGGCCATCGCCCATCGAACGGTACGTGAAACCGCCCTTGTCGCTGTCGAGCGCGCCGACGAGCTGCTGCCGGATGTCCGCGGAATCGAGCGAGGCATGCGGCCCGTTGTCCCAGACCGGTTCGAGCTTTTCCAGGGCCTTGCGTGCCTGCCAGTAGTGGTCTGCCACCACGGCCACGCCCGGTGCGCCACCCGTCGATCCCTCGAACGGCACGACATACCGCACGCCGGGCATGGCAAGCGCCGCCTTCGACTGGAAGGTCTTGAGCTTGCCGCCAATCACCGGACACATGACGACCGCCGCATACAACATGCCGGGCGGCCGCGCATCGATGGCAAAGCGTGCGCTGCCATCCGTCTTGGCGGCGATGTCATTGCGCGGTGCAGGCTTGCCAATCAGTTGATATTGCGCAGCCGGTTTGAGCGTGACGCTCGATGGCGGCGCAATGTCGCGCGCCTTCCGCGCGACCGCGGAGAAAGGCATCTGCTTGCCGCCCGGGCCAATGAGCTGGCCTTCCCGCACCGTCACCTGTGCCGCCTGCACGCCCCATTCGCGCGCAGCAGCTTCCACCAAGGTGGCGCGCGCGGTCGCGGCGGCCTCGCGCACTGGCTGCCAGCCGTCGGCCACGCTGCTGCTGGCGCCGGTGATGATGAGGCCGATCTCTCGCGCGCTCTTGGCCATGAACCAGTGCAGTGCGCGCGCCCAGGTCTTGTCGGCATCGTCCGGATGCAGCGGCAGCGAGCTGTCGCCCATGGTAACGACATTGCCATAGATCCGCTCGATGGGTGACGACTCGATGCTCACCCGCGTCAGCGGCATATCGAGCTCCTCGGCGGCCAGCATCGACAGCGCGGTGTGGATGCCCTGCCCCATCTCCACCCGCGGCATGGCGAGGATGACGTTGCCTTCCGGCGTGATCTTGATCCAGCCGTTCAGGGCAATCTGGCCGGACGTCCCAGGAAATGCCGCGGGATCGCCAAGCCGGCTGCGCGGGGGCATCACGCCCCAGCCTACCACCAGCGCGCCGCCAAGGCCGAGCGCGCCCAGCAGGAATCGGCGCCGTCCGCGGCGCGGGGTCGTTGCGTCGGCGTTCATGCGCGGCCCTCCCGCAGCGCCTTCGCTGCACGCTTGATGGCGGTGCGGACGCGCGGATAGGTGCCGCAGCGGCACAGGTTGGTGATGGCCGCGTCGATGTCGGCATCGCTGGGGTCTGGCTGCCGGGCCAGCAGGTCCGCCGCCGCCATCAGCATGCCCGACTGGCAGTAGCCACATTGCGGCACCTGTTCGTCAATCCAGGCCTGCTGCAGCGCGTGGCGCTTGCCCGGCGCGTTGCCCAGCCCTTCGATCGTGGTGATGCGCTTGCCGGCCACCGCCGCCACGGGCAGGACGCAGGACCGCACCGCCGCGCCATCCAGATGCACGGTACACGCGCCGCAAGCCGCGACGCCGCAGCCGAACTTCGTGCCTGTCAGGTTCAGGTGGTCCCGCAGCACCCACAGCAAGGGGGTGGCTGGGTCACATTCAACGCTGACCGCTTGGTGGTTGACGTCCAGATTCATGTGTTACCTCCTTGCCCTTACCGAAATTCATGCTGGCTTGTCGCGCATGCCAAGCGCTTTGGCCGCGCTGTTGCACAGACCATCGACGGTCCATTAGCCAGTCCTGACCGACCGGCGCCGGCTTGCCTTGCGAAGGGTAGTGACATCGCCGGTCCCCAGGGCTGGGCCTCCCAATTCCCCTGATCGTATCCAAGACAACACCCTCCTCGCATTGGTGGCGCAGTCAATTTCCTCAGGTTTCGCCTCGATCTCCGCCAGGAGTGCGACGAGGTGCGCCTTGCTCTGCGCAAGCCGCACCTCCAGCGATTCGATGTCCTGCACCTTGCTGCGGAGCGTTTCAATCAACGAGCCATGCTTCCACTGCGCCAGGTCGGGCGGAAGCAGCGTGCGGATCTCGTCGAGACTAAAACCGGCCTGCTGCGCAGTCGCGATCAGGTCGAGCACCAGCGCCGCCTGAGGTGCATAGGTCCGGTAGCCGTTCCGCTGACGCTCGACCTTCAACAGGCCGATGCCTTCGTAGAAGCGGATGCGCGACGGGGCAAGGCCAGTGCGCTCCGCCAGTTCCCCGATCTTCATGCTCGCCAAACTCCTCAACCAGCTTGAAATTGCCCTCAAGAATCTCTGGCTCTATATGTCAGTTAAAACGCGCTACCCAACCTAGCGGCAGGGCTTGCATCAGCACGCCCACAAATATCCACGGCCAGCCAGGAACACAAGCCTCATCTGGCTCGCGCTCGATAGCTCTGACCATGTATTGGCAGCCGAGGTCCTCTGGAACTTCAAACGGCAACTTCTTCGCTGCTGCGTTGAGTTCCGTACGGATATAGCCGGGGAACAGGGTGCTGACCTTTATCGGTGTGTTCAGTAGTTCGGCGCGAATGCCTTCCGCCAGATGGGCCACTGCTGCCTTGCTTGCTGCATAGGCGGTCAGGTGCCTGGGCAGGCCGCGTTTCGCGCTCATGGACGAGATAACCTGCTGGCGGACGCCGAAGGATGAGATCGCGGTTGCGGTATTCCAGCCGGTAGGTCCAATTGAAAGCACCGCCGGAGTACTGCGTGATAGTCGGCTGCCCCGAGAGGCTGCGGTCCTGCGCTTTAAGCCATCGATCTACTGCCGCTATGTCGAGCTCTTCTCCCGGACGAACCGCTCCCGCTTGATCTGTTACTGTCATGCTTTGGCTTCCCCGATTTCAGCGTTTGGCCAGCGCCATCCTGGCTTGCAGGCGCAATGAGCGCGCATCTGTCAGGTGCTTCGTCATATCACCTCGAAGCGCAAACCAGCATGGCGCGCCAGGCGGTCGATAAAGCGCTCGTCGAATATCGTCGCCGGTGTCCAGAAGCCGCCACCGCGCCCGATCTTGATACCGTTCTTAACGTGGTCCAGTGCCAGACTGGCCGCCGCCTGGCCAAGTATCTTGCTGGTGGAGCCATAACCCGGATCGCGATCACCGGTGACTTTCACACGTAAGGTCTGCCCCCCTTCGGTTCGACCCAGGAGGCGCAGATCGTAGCGACCGGCCAACTGTGCCGCAGGGCTGGGCCCTTCACCGGGCTTGGGCAACAAGAAGCGCTCCATCAGGCCACGTATGGGGCTGATGACGGCTCCCACCATGAACGCACCGAGACCCGCCACGATCGTCAGTGCAGTCAAGCGGCCTTTGAAACCCACCCCCGTCAGCATCGCTTCGTCATACGTGAACGGGTTGCCATAGGCCTTGCCTGACAAGGCGTTGGAACGGTGAACCACGCGCTCATTGATCGCCGCCATGACGAAGGGGGCTATCCAGGCATCGAAGTCAGTATCGAATTCGGCGGCTCTAACGTAGTGCTGGCGTGCCGTAAAACCGTGGCCCCTGGGGCAAAGTGCATAGGGGTTGACCAGCTCCTTGCGCAAGGAAGGATCGGCAGCGGCCTCCTTGACCACGTTGATCATGCTGGCCACCGTGCCGCCTGAAGCGCCACCCTTGAGTGTCTTGACGCGCATCTTGACATGGGCGGCCGGGGCACCCAAATGCTGCATCGCCTGTCGCTGCAAGAAATAGACGCCCATGTCGGAGGGCACCGAATCGAAGCCGCAGCAATGCACAATGCGCGCCCCCGACTGCTGGGCCGTGGCCTCATATTTCTCGATCATCCGCTTGATCCACTGGGTCTCACCGGTGAGGTCGCAGTAGTCCGTGCCACTTGCAGCGCACACCTTGATCAGCGGTTCGCCATACAGCGCGTAGGGGCCGACGGTGGACACCACCACCCGGGTCTGCGCGCACAGGGCTCGCAACTGGGCTTCGTTAACAGCGTCCGCCACGATGATGGGCAGGGATTGCCCCGCCGCGCCCAGCGAGCGCCGGACGTCCTCGAGCTTTGCTTCGGATCGGCCCGCAATGGCCCAGCGCAAGGTTTCGGCCTGACCCGAGAGGTATTCGGCCAGGTACCGCGTCAGGATCTGACCAACAAAGCTGGTGGCGCCAAAGACGACGACGTCATAGTCTGGGGCGGTCATGGACGTTTCCTTGCGGCGCTGATAGCCGAGGGGCTGGAATTCAAGCCTTCCGGCTCACCTTCCAGCGGTCCGAATTCGATTTGTGCAAACCGCCTATCCATATTCATTGAGCTTTCTCGATGATTGACCCTGTATGCGGTGCCTGAGGCGGTGCCCGAGGCAAGCCGATTAACAGCCGGCAGCCAGCACTTTAAGGTTAAACTCAACTTGAAGGTCAAGCATCCAGATGCGGATAGTTCAGGTTGGAATCATTCCGATCACCTCGTGGATCCCAACGCGGATATTGAAGGGATCGGAACCAAAGTAGACGTTCCGACACATTGAGAGACACGTGCGCCAGCAGTTCCTGGCCTTCGCAGCACGCTCCGGGATCAGCTCGCTGCAGGGCGACGGGTCTTACCCCGGGCTGGCACGACGGCCCCTTCTTCGCGAAGGCGGTCCAGCACCCACTTCGTCCTGTCAGAGCAGGGCATATCCGCAGGCCGGTTTTCGATGTTCCTGATGGCGGCGAGCAGATGGGTCTTGTTTTGTTTGAGGCGCTTTTGCATGTCCTCGATTTCGGCGACTTTCCGCTTGAGGGCATCCAGCAACTCATCGTGCTGCCAGTTCCCCGAACCGAGCGGTAGCAGATGGCGGATCTGATCGAGCGAGAACCCCGCACTCTGCGCGCTGGCGATGATTTCCAGAATCCATACCGCTTCCGGCGGGTAGTCGCGATAGCCATTCGCCTGGCGCTCGACCGCCAGGATCAATCCGGCTGCCTCGTAAAAGCGAATGCGGGAGGCCGTCAAACCGCTGAGCTTAGCCAGTTCTCCAATTCTCATACGGCACCTAAGAAAGCATTGACATTAAGGTTCACTTTAATCCTACAGTGATTCTTGGCCCGGCAAGGCAGGCCGACCTGGCTAGCGCGGTGTCCCCGGCCACAGTCCCTCCCCTCATCAACCTATCTGGAAAGGAGCAGGACTCGACCTCCGCGCTGCAAATATCAGCGCGCACATCGCCGATTGAAGGCTTATGCATTACACAGGAGAAGCGAAAATGGGATACGTGACAACAAAGGATGGCGTTGAGATCTTCTACAAAGACTGGGGGCCACGTGATGCACAGGTGATTTTCTTTTCATCACGGTTGGCCGCTCAGCGCTGACGACTGGGATGCCCAGATGCTCTTCTTTCTGGCGCAAGGCTATCGGGTCGTCGCGCATGATCGCCGCGGCCATGGGCGATCCAGTCAGGTCTGGGACGGCCATGACATGGACCATTATGCGGATGATGTGGCGGCGGTCGTGAACCACCTCGGCGTGCGGAAGGCTGTCCATGTCGGCCATTCCACGGGCGGCGGCGAGGTCATCCACTACGTCGCCCGCCATGGGGAAGACCGCGTCTCCAAGGCGGTACTCATCAGCGCCGTCCCGCCGATCATGGTGAAGACCGAGAAGAACCCGGGCGGCCTGCCCAAGGAGGTGTTCGACAACCTCCAGGCCCAGCTCGCGGCAAACCGTGCGCAATTCTATTACGACATTCCCGCGGGCCCCTTCTACGGCTATAACCGCCCCAACGCAAAGCCGTCGGAAGGCGTCATCTGGAATTGGTGGCGGCAGGGAATGATGGGTAGCGCCAAGGCCCACCATGACGGCATCGTTGCCTTCTCGCAGACCGACTTCACTGAAGACCTGAAGAGCGCCACGATTCCCGTTCTGGTGATGCATGGCGACGACGATCAGATCGTCCCTTATGCAGACTCGGGCCCGCTGTCGGCGAAGCTGCTCAGGAACGGCACCCTGAAGACCTATCCGGGTTTCCCGCACGGAATGCCCACTTCTAACGCCGAAGCCATTAACGCCGATCTGCTTGCG
>DASWTB010000315.1:0-7308 GCA_036402315.1 Pseudoduganella sp.
CGGACATTTTGCTAACAAATGTCCGATTGCCGGAGCTGACCCCGACTTTCCAATTGGTAGCTGACCCCGGTTTTAATTACTGGAGCGCAATGATTGATTTGATGGCAAGTGCGGCCCTGGCCGACACCAACCCGACTGAGCAAGAGCAGCAGGACGCCCTGCAGGCCCACTTCCAGCCCCACATTTCCGCCGACGAGATCGAGCAGGTCTACCACCTGAAGCGCGCCCAGCCGCTGCTGCAGGTGTTTACCGCGCTGTTCCACGGCGGCTTCGAGGGGGTGCTGGTGCGTCTGCTCGTCTTGCGCGAACTTGCCAATGACACAACTTCGTCGGCATTTTCGCGGGCCGATATCAACACGCGCCTGGCCTATCTGCTGCCGGAAAGCCTGGAAACGGTGCTGAACCGCCTGCGTTCCAACGGCCTGCTGGCCTGGGATGCGCAGCAATCGGTCTACCGCGTGACGCCGATGGCGCGCAATGTGCTGGCGTCGATCGACAGCCTGCTGGCGCTGGCCGCTCCGGACGACGATGCCGAAATGGGCTTCCTGCTGTCGCAGGTGGCCGGTGCGCAGGCCGTGGGCGGCGTCACTACCGAGCAGCTGCAGCATTTGCTGGGCCGCCTGGTCGACCTGACCGAAGAATTCCGCGACGCCATTGCGTCCGGTTCCGAATTCCGCCTGCGCGAGTCGCAGGCCAAGTGGCACCAGGCCTGCGACTGGGTCGAGAAGGGCTCCGTCATCCTGCGCGCCATTACCACCGATGAAAAAGCGGACAGCGCCACCCACCGCGCCGCGCAAGCGATCGGCCGTGCCCAGTCGCAGTTGCTGAACATGCAGGGCATGTTCTCGCGCGCGCTGAACCAGATCGAGCGCCAGCGCGTGCACCTGGGCCAGTCTGGCCTCTCTACTACCGATATCAAACGCTGGCTTCTGGCGCATGAGGACCTGTCCTCGCTGGCAGTCGATGCGATCGACCAACCGGTGAAACCGCTGTTCATCACGCCTGCCGAGATGATCGACGTCGCCGAGACAGAATTAATGACAGAACGTGCCAATAACAATGGGCTGAACGGCCTGCCTGCCGGCCAGGATGCGCCGACCACGATCAACGACAGCCCTGCGATGCAGAAGGAACTGGACGACTGGCTGGCCCGCCTGTCCGACTTCGCGCAGCTGAATAACTTCCCGTCCGTGGCCGAGGAATCGCCGCGCGAGGTGAAGGTGCATGAAGCGCTGCTGCCGGCGTCCTTCGCCCTGGCGTCCTATCGCGCGTCGATGCTGCCGCTGCTGGGCGATGAGGCCGAGGCGTCGATGCAGGGCACCACGGCCGAACTGGCGCGCCTGCCGGTGCGCTTCTCGCCGCAGGACGAAATGGTGCAGCTGCCCGACCTGGAGATCGCCGCCATGTCCCTGGCCGCGCTGACCCTCGAATTAGACAAAGAAAGTCCGAAGTCCGATGAGTGACGATACCCAAATCCTGATCGCCCGCCTGGTGGCGCACCAGACCCTGCGCCGCGACGACAAGATGGTCAAGCGCGCCTTGTCGGACGAGTTGTTCCGCGCCGAAGTCGATGCGCGCCTGGCCGCCTGCGGCATGAAGTTGCTGGATAACGTCTACGCCGACCACGTCACGCTGGCCCTGCAGCGCAATATCGAGCCGAAGGTGTTCGGTGCACGCGACACCTGGCAGAACAATAATTTCGGCCTGGCGCGCGACGGCGTGGCCTTGCTGGTGGTGCTGTGGGCGCTGATCATCCTGCCCAAGCGCGAGCGCCAGGAGACCCACCAGCACGCGGACGACGACCAGAACGATATGTTCGGCACCGAGAAGCCGGTGCCGCGCGCGGAAGATACTTCGATCGGCATCCCGTACAAGGCGCTGCTGGCCGACTTCGGCGACAAACTGGGCAAGAAGACCCGCATGGACATGAACCTCGGCATCCTGGGCAAGCTCGGTTTCATCGAGCGCCGCGGCGACATCATCGTCGAAGGCCCGCTGCTGGACCTGCTGATGGATACCGACCTGCTGAAAGAGCGCATCATCAACGGCGCCCTGGCCGACGTGTTCAAGCGCGCCCCGGCGCAGATCGTGCACATCCCGCGCGAAGTGCTGGCCGCCGCCAACGACGCCGAGCCGCAGCAAGCGGCCAATGAAGAAACCCCAACGGAAGAATAAGCGATGTTCCAAATCAAATCCCTTGAGCTGGTCCACTGGGACTACTGGCAGCGCATCAAGAACATTCCGCTGGATGCCAAGATCATCACCATCGCGGGCCAGAACGGCTCCGGCAAGACCACCTTGCTGGACGCCCTGCGCACGCTGTTCGGCCTCGATTGCTCGATGGGCCGCACCTACAAGCACTACGCCCGCCACAGCGGCCAGCAGACCGCCTGGCTGCGCGCCGTGGTCGACAACAAGCCGCAGGGCAAGCAGCTGTCCAACCGCCCGTTCCGCAGCAGCGGTTTTTTCGCCGAAGACGAAGTGACCCTGTTCTGCCAAGTGCAGAAAAACGGCGGCGACTGGAAGCGCCAGTACCTGATGCGCCCTGGTAATGTGGACATCGAAGAAGTCACCGAAGCCAACGACTGGCTGGGCGTGGAGAACTACCGCAAGCGCCTGGCCAATGCCGGCCTGTCGCAAGCCATGTCCAAAGTGCTGGCGCTGGAGCAGGGCGAAACCGACAAGCTGTGCGAATACGCGCCGCGCCAGTTGCTGGACCTGGTGTTCCAGGTGTTCGGCGACAAGGAAGTGCTGGATGCTTACGACGAGGCGAAGCGCCACCAGCGCGACACCGAAGAAGAGCTGAAGCGCTTCGAGGCGGAACTGGAAGGCTCCAAGACCAACCTGGAAGGCCTGCGCCTGCGCGTGGCCAACTACCACCAGTGGGAAACGCTGCACAAGGAACGCCGCAACCTGCAGGAAGAAGTGCTGCCGTCGCTGGAATACCATGAGGCGCGCGAAAAGGCCGCCAACGTCAGCCGCCAGCTGCGCGAAGCGCGCAAGCCGCTGGCGCAGGCTGACCAGCTGCTGGCCGACAAGCGCAATGAGGTAGCGAAGCAGGCCAAGGCTTTGCAGGACGCGCAGCAGCAGGAAACCCTGCTGGAACAGGAACAGACCGCGCTGACTTCGCGCCTGAACCACATCAACGGCAAACTGAAGCCGCTGGAATCGCTGGCGGAGCAGAAGTCGCGCCTGCAGAAGCTGGCTGCCGAATCGGGCGCCGACGTGGCCGACGCTGCCGCGCAGCTGGAAGCCAAGGAAACCGAGCTGCTGAAACTGCGCTCGCAGCGCGACGCCGTGTCCAACCGCATCGCGCAGGACAAGGCCACCATCAACGCGCTGTCAGGCAAGACTGCCATGCCGGAGCCGGACAATGTGCGCGCCATGCGCCGTGCCCTGAACGATGCGGGCATCCCGCACGCCATGCTGTCGGATATCGTCGAAGTGACCGATCCGAAATGGCAGGGCGCCGTCGAGGGTGTGCTGGGCGGCTACGCCTCTGTGGTGCTGCTGGAGCGCTCTTCGGACGCTTCCTCCGCCTACCGCCTGGCGGAAAAGGAACGCTATCGCCACTTCATCGTGCCCGATTGCGTGAAGGCGCACGAGCCGAAAAACCAAAGCCTGCTGTCGGTCGTGAAGTTCAGCGGCCTGGCGCCGGAATGGCTGATCGACCAGCTCTCGCGCATCACGCGCGTGGAGTCGGTGGAAGAAGGCGCGAAGCTGGGCAATATCGAAGAATGGATCACGCCCGAGGCCTACCACAAGGAACGCCGCGGCGGCCGCTCGCTGTTCGTAGAAGCATCGCGCTACCGCTTCGGCTCCGCCGGCAAGACTTCGCGTATGGACGCGATCCAGAAGAACCTGCCGAACCTGGAAGCCGAGGAAGACAAGTACACCCTGCAGATTTCCAAGCTGGCCTCCGAAACCTCGGCGCTGAAGGCCCGCCTGGCCGGCGTGGATGCGGTGAAGGAACTGAGCGCCCGCACCGAAGAATTCGACGAAGCCGCACGTTCCGCCGTGCCGCTGCGCGCCGAACGCCTGGAAGTGGGTTCGCGCCTGGGCGAGCTGCAAGGCCTGATGAAGAATGCCACCGTGGCGCGCACCAAGGCCGACACCGCGTGGCAAAGCGCGCGCATGTCGCTGTCCGAAGCGGAAGCAGGCATGCGCCTGAACTTCAAGCGCCAGATGGAGCAGCGTTCCGACCACGCCCGTGCCATGCTGGCGCTGCGCCGCCAGTGGCGCCACCTGCCGGGCGCATGGCGCCGTCCTGCGCGCCGTTTGGCGCTGGTGCAGCAGCACCAGAACGCGCACCAGGTCGACCTGCGTATCGCCAGCCTGCAATCCCAGCTGGCGCGGGACGACTGGGAACTGGATGCAACCGTGATCGACCAGTACGCGCGCCTGAACGAGCAGCTGTCGAACCGCAAATCCGAAACTGAGGAGCGCCGCTACCAGAACAACCGCGCGATCGAAGCGACCGCCAACGCGCGCGGCGCCTACATCGAGCGCCTGCGCTACACGATCAAGACCTACTCGTCGAACATCAAGGAGCTGGGTGCGCTGGCCAATATCGACGTGCACGTCGAGCCGGTCAAGCTGGAGAACGACGACCTGCTGCTGTCGCAAGCAGGCCTGCAGGTGCGCTTCAAGTTCGATGGCAAGGGCCCGATCGGCCTGAACGACGGCGAAGCGTCGGGCGGCCAGCAGGTGATGAAATCGCTGGTGCTGCTGATTGGCTTGCTGAAGTCGGAAGATGGCTCCGGCGGCTTCGTGTTCATCGACGAGCCGTTCGCCCACCTGGACATCCGCAACATCCAGCTGGTCGGCGAGTTCCTGAAGAACACCGACGCGCAGTACCTGATGACGACGCCGCTGACCCACAACACCGACGTCTACGATCCTTCCGACCTCACGCTCATCACGAGCAAGAAAAAGAAGGACACCCAGTGGGCGCAGCCGATCTTCGTGCTGCAGCGCCGCCAGGCAGCCGCGGCTTAATCGCTGTTCGTAGTAATTCCGACGGCACGATACAAGGGACAGAACTTGATCGTGCCCGTCAGGAGCGGCACCACGCCGATCCAGGCCCATTGGCCGACCAGGCCAAGCAAGTTGGCCGCAATCAGGCTGACACCGACAGCTACACGCAAGGCACGGTCCACCGTGCCGATATTTTCACTCATGGTCATGGCTTTCTCCTGTTAACTGGCAACCAGTATGGGAAAGCCCGGCATTGCCGGGAATGACCTGGATCAACTTCCTGCGTGGCCTCAGGCAGCTTCTTTGGAGCAGGAGCCGAGGATGGTGTCGAGTTCCTTCTTCAGCGCCAATGCCACGGGCCGGCCGCGAATGCGGTTCACCATTTCGAAGAAGGTGATGCGCATCGCTTTCAAGTCCTCCAGCGTCTGCGCGGCTTCCAGCTTGGTCTGCAGGACTTGTCCACGCAGGCCCAGGGTCGGCTCGATGGTGCGCGCATAAAAGTCGCGCGCTTGCTTGTACTGCGCGGCGAGTTCTTCTTCAGTTGGCGGGATCGGCATGATGGTAATCGGCGGCGCTTCGCCTTCTTCGATGAAACCCTGTGCCAGCAGTTCATCCACGGCGCTGGCGTTCAACCCAAGTCCGGTCACTTTCGGCAGCAATTCTTCCATTGGATGGCGGCCATCAATCATCACCAGCAGGGTCCGCATACGGGATTGCAGCCCATAGGTGCGCGCCGAGATTTCCTCCCGGCCCTTTTCGGTCTTATTGTAAGTCGTCATAGAAAAATTTCCCCAAGGCAATCAATTTCTGTGAATTTAGAATACACGACCTTTAAGGAATTGACATCGCCTGAAATATGGTCTTTAATTTCTGTAACGACAGAAATAAATGAAAAATAATGCGATTCAACAAATATTCATTCTGGAACCGGTGGAAATGCGTGAGTTTCGGGTTGTTAAACGTTTCGTGAGTGAATTTTACGTCTGTAGTTTTTTCGTCACAATTGGAGGTGGCCAATGGCCGATCTGACGCTGTACTTCGATGATGCCTGCGTGTTTTGCCGCCGCGAGATGGCGCGCTTGCGCCGCTGGGACTGCATTGGCCGGCTGGCCTTCGTCGACATTGCCGCCCCTGGCTTCGATCCCGCTCCGCTCGGTGTGACCCTGGCCGCCATGAACACCGAACTGCACGGCCATCGCGCAGACGGCGCCATGCTGATCGGGACCGACGCGATCCTCGAGGCTTACACGCTGGTGGGACGCGCATGGCTGGTATGGCCGTTGCGGGTGCCGGTGTTGCGGCCGATGCTGGCCTCGGCCTACCGCAGCTTTGCCCGTAACCGCTATCGCATTTCGCACTGGCTCAGGATCGACGGCGCACGCCCAGCTTGCGGCGGCAACCGGTGCGAGATCTACTTCGGAGGCAAACATGGAGCGTAAATGGCTGGTGCGCTGGATGTACGCCAGCGCGGTCGGACACTTGCTGGTCGGCCTGGCGCTGCCCTGGATCGCCAACGCCGCGGCGCTGGACTGGTACCATGCCTGGCTTGGCGCGGCCTCAGCGCGCCAGCAGCATGCCTGGTGGCTGGCGCTGTTCGGGCCGACCATCCAGTGCGTCGGGCTGTGGATGCTGGCGCTGGTGTGGTTCGGGGACCAGCGCCGCGAGCCCGCAGCCTGGCTGTGGGTGGCGGCAGGCCTGCTGCTGTGGGGCCCGCAGGACATCATGGTTTCGCTGCGCAACGGTGTCTGGCCGAACGTTTGGCTCGACATCGCCACGCTGGCGCTGTTGTTGCCCGTAGCCTGGCGCCTGTACCGGATCGACGCCGCTTCCCGCGATGCCGCCGGCGCGGAGCCCCTGGTTGGCGAAGGGGAGCTTTTCCGCAAGATCCTTGGCAGCGAGTGGAGCAAGCTGCATCCCGACATCCAGCAGCGCTTCGCCAAGAACCCCGCGCCAGGCAAGCCGCTGCTGTATTACGGCACCTTGACCGAGCTGCACGCCTCGCGCTTCGGCAAGCTGCTTGGCTTTATCAGCAAGCCGTTCATCCAGGGCGCGCTGATTCCTTACAGTGACTGCGACTTCCCAGTCGACATCCAGGTCTACAGCAAGCCGGGTTCGCAGAACATTTACAAACAGCGCATCTACATGCTGAATGGGCGCAAGCCGACCCAGTTCACCTCCCACATGGCGGAGAGCGAACGCGGCGAAGTGCTGGAGTACGTCGGCCTTGGCCTGGGCATGAAACTCAAGCTGCATGTCGCCGACGGCAACCTGCATTTCACCAGCGACGGCTATTTCTGGGACATCCTGGGCTGGCGCATTCCGCTGCCGGGC